>CAMBPV010000066.1 GCA_945869695.1 Prosthecobacter debontii | reverse complement strand
GCGATGGCCGCAGGCACGTCCCGTTTGACCACCGGCCCTTTTTTATCCCAGACACCGCGAAGCAGCACATGCGTGTCCCGAGGCTCCTTGCGCTCAGCCAGCACCATGACATTGAGTTTACCCGCGGCGGCGGTGACTTCTTTGAGCTGGGCAAGGGCGAGATCGAGCGAGGCTTTGGCGGCCTGATAGGGCGCGTGGTCTTCGAGAAACTGAGCCATCAAGCGCGCCGTGTCAGCCTGACCTCGGGCGAGCTGCTCAAGCGGCGCGGGTGCCAACTCACGCACCGTCGGCCCCGGCTGATCGGAAGCGAAGAGCCGGAATTTGGCAATGTTCGCATCGCCAAGGGTGGAGCGATGACGCAGTTCAAAGATGAGCTCTTCATCGGCCTCCAGCACGAGCGGCTCGGCCAGGGCGTAGAGCGCGGTGTGGATCTGGTCTTTCGGAAAGCCCTTGGTCGTCCAACCATTCCGAGGGTCATCATCAAGCGTGCCTTTGACATCGCCATACTCACGCGCTTTTCCCTCGATCTTGGTATCGGAAACGGCGGAGCTCACCGGGATGTCGCGGATCTGCGAGCTGCCCTTTCGCCGCACTTGAACCTTGATGTCGGTGAGGATGAACTCGCCACTCTTGCCGCGCGAGAGCGTCCCGCTTTCCGGGATCACCTCCAGCTTCAAGCCGGTGAGGCGAGGCAGTGAAATCGGCGCGATGAGGCGATAGTCATCCTGCCTCGGATTGGGCCCGCCGGCGATGACGATGGCCTCACGATCCTGAGCGAGCAGCGTGCCTTCCTGAGACTCCACATGACCGCGCACGACATGCCAGGCCTTGAAGTCCGGCTTCACGTCTTTCTGTCGATCAGCGAGCCATTGAGCAAAAGGTTTCTCAGCATCCTGACGGGCTTTTGCTTCGAGAGGTTTGCGTTGATCCACGAGCTGCTGCGCCTCCGTGACGGCACGCTTGGCATGGGGGGATTGATAGCTCAGGTACGGTTTGGCACCGGTGCCCGCAGCGCCGTCTTCATCGATGCTATTGAAGAACGCATTCAGGCTGTAGTAGTCCGAGTGAAGGATGGGATCAAACTTGTGCGAGTGACATTGCGTGCACCCCAGCGTGAGTCCCATCCACACCGTGCCCATCGTGTTCACGCGGTCGATCACGTAATCGATGCGGGACTCTTCCTTATCGCGCCCGCCTTCGCCATTGGTCATGTGATTGCGATGGAAACAGGTCGCGATCTTTTGCTCCGGCGTCGCGTCCGGCAGAAGATCACCCGCAAACTGCTCCAGCGTGAATTGATCGAAGGGCTTGTTGGCATTGAAGGACTCGACCACGTAGTCCCGCCAGGCCCAATTCGTGCGCGTGGCATCGGATTGAAAGCCGTCCGTGTCGGAGTAGCGCGCCGCATCCAGCCACCACATGGCCATACGCTCACCAAAGTGAGGGGAGGCCAGCAACGTCGTGATTTCCGATTCGAAGTCTGTGGATTTCGATGGAGATGGCGGCAGCCCCGTGAGATCAAACGCCAATCTGCGCCTCAGCGTGTGCTCGGGGGCTTTCGGAGAGAGTTGGCGATTCTCTTTTGCCAATCGTGCTTTCACCAAAAAATCCACGGGATGACCTTCCGTCGCCCCTTTGACCGGCTTCTCGAAGGCCCAATGCTTTCCCCACTTGGAGCCCTCGGCGATCCAGCGTTTCAGCGTTTCGATCTGCTCAGCGCTCAGCTTGGGTTTATGCGACTTCGGCGGCGGCATGATTTCATCTGGATCATCCGACGTGATGCGCGCGATGAAGTCGCCGGACTGAAGGACCTCACGAGCGCCCTCCGGCGTGTCCAAGCGGAGATCCGCTTTCCGATGTCCCTCATCCTGCCCGTGGCAGGCGAGGCAGTTATCCGACAGCAGAGGCAAGACGTCACGACTGAAGCTCACCGGTGCCGCATCTGCGGCCAGGGCGGCGAGGAACCAGATCAAAAGGACACGAGTCATAAGGTGGGAGGGTAGCTGGGGAACAAAAAAGAGAAATGGTTCATGGTGCGCGGGTGCCTGCATTATTCGATCAAGCCTTTTTAAATCGAAACGGAGTGCCACGGGCCTTTCAATGAAATGGGGAGCGCTTAAAGAAAAGGAGTTCAGACCCGAGGTTGATGGAGCGGGTGGACTGTGGCAGTCGTTGCCTTAACTGAATGACTGAACAAGAGACGACCTCGCGCACCTTTCGCAATGAACTGCTGCGCGCGATTCCGGCGGGTGTTCTGGAGACTTTATCGAGCACCTTTGGCGTCCTCATCGCGGTTCGGGTCTTTGATGCCAGCAAAATGGCGAAGTCTGTTTTTTTGAGTGCCACCAGCGCCGGTCTCATGCTCAGCCTCTTCGTGGTTCCGCTGCTGCTGCGTTCTCGCTACACCGTGGCTTCCACCGCTGCGCGGGTGCAGTTCATGGGCGCGGTCGCCTTTGCCATGACGGCCTTGTTTCCGGCTTCCGAGATTCTTTTCACGCTCGGCAGCAGCGTGGGTCTGTTTTTCTTTGCCCTCCAGATCCCTCTCCAAACTCAGATCTATCGGCTTAATTACCCCGAGAAGATTCGCGGAAAACTTTTCTCCCTTACCGCCACGATGCGAGCTCTGGCGGCCATGCTCTTCGGCCTTGCGGGGGGGCATTTGTTGGGTTGGAAAATCGAGTCGTATCCATGGCTGCTTTGGGCATTTTCACTGGCGGCGTTGGTGAGCGGACTTTGGACGATGCGACTGCCGACTCCGACCTGGAACGCACCCGAGGCTGCGCAAGACAGCGTCTGGAGTTCCCTGCGCTGGGTGCGCAGTGACAAGGACTTCCGCACCCTGCTCATCTCATGGATGATGATGGGCATCGGCAATCTGGTGGCTTGCTCGCTCTTCGTCGAATACTTGGCCAATCCACGCCATGGGCACACCCTGGAGACTCAAACGGTCGCGTGGATCACCGGTGTGGTGCCGGTGTTGTTTCGGATCGCGTTCACTTACCCATGGGGACTTCTTTATGACCGGGTGAACTTTTATGTGGTTCGCGTTTCTCTGAACGTGCTCTTTGCCGTCTCCATCCTTTGCTTTTTCGTGGGTAACAATCTCGCGTGGTGGTGCGTGTCCATGGCGATCTTTGGAATCGCCAACGCGGGGGGGAATGTCACTTGGAGCCTGTGGGTCACCAAACTGGCACCGCGACATGCGGTGGCTGAATACATGTCCGTGCACACTTTTTTCACCGGACTGCGCGGTCTCGTCGCCCCATTTCTCGCCTTTTGGCTGATTGACCTCATGAGCTTTCAAGCGGTCGGCATCGCCTGTGCCGTTTTCATTTTTGCAGCGAGTGGGTTCATCACTTTTCGAGTCCAAAAACGAGACACCACCACCAGCCACCGACTGGTGCCCGGTTCAGCGCCGATCGAGGAGGAGTGGACCGAGCGCTTGTGAAACGAAAGAACTCGTGCTTTGATCCCGAAGCCCAACCATGAACCATTCAATGTCCTTTTATCACCGCCTCGCCATTGCTACCGTTTCGATCACCCTGCTCTCGGGCTGCAAGCCTCCGGCGGAGGGGGAGAAGGCCTCCGAAGAATACATGCGCGATCCGTCGGGCCTGATCCTGCCGATTCCCAAAATGAAGCGCGAGGAAACCGACAGCAAATCCATCGTTTTTCTCCTCAGGGACGGTGACGATCCCTATCAATCCGTGCAGGCCAATGAACTCGGCCAGGCAGCGCGTTCGACGAGCGGATACACCGTTAGGTTTGAGGATGCGAGAGGTCAGGCGGCCACTCAAGTGGAGCAACTGCGCGCATTAGGCGCCAAGAAACCCCACGCTGTTTTGATCAATCCCGTGGACCCGAAAGCAGTGACCACCGAGATTGGAAATCTTCGACGGGCCGGTGTTTTTGTCATCGGACTCGATTCGCGCTTTGAAGATGAAGTTTGTGACACCCTTGTTTACACGGATCAAAAAAAGATCGGCGCTGCAGCGGGTGACCTCATTGTGCAGGCTCTCAAGCGAAAGGCCAAGGATCTGGCGGCACCGACGGTGGAAGGCCGAGTGATCCAAATCCAGCTTGATGAGTCACTCCCGGTTTCGAAGGATCGCAATGACGGTTTCGTCTCCGCGCTCAAGGCCGAGAGTGGTCTGGTGCTGGTTCACGACGGATCAGCCAAAGGAGCGCCGCTCGCAGCTGCGGGTCTTTTTGAAGAGGCGCTGCGACTGCAAAAGCAAATCGATGCGGTGTATGTTCAGAATGACTTGATGGCGCGAGGCGTGCATGAAGCGGCTGAGAAAGCCGGAGTCCGTGAGCAGCTCTTGATTGTCGGAACCGATGGCACTGGCGGCCCGGGCGGTGGCCTGGAGATGATTCGTCAGGCCCATTTGGACGCCACCGTCCATCAACCCTTGCTGGTGAATCTGGCGTGGCAGATCTTGGCTCTCCGTGACAAGGACGCTGCTTTCAAACCCAAGGCTCGATATGAAATCGAGCCTGTAGCGATCACCCCCAAGAACGTCAGTGAGATCGCGACCAAGGGAATCGCCATGCCGAAACCCTAGAACGCCCTTTGAGTCATCCGATGCCGTCGAATCCTCCTCGCCACGAATGGATTGATCTTTTTCGTGGATTGGCGGTGATCGGGATGGTGGAGACTCACGCCTCCAATACCTTTTTAGACTCCGCACTTCAGGAGACTTCGGCTTATGAGTCGCTCTCGTATTGGCACGGACTGGTAGCGCCGTCTTTTTTCTGGATCATGGGTTACCTGCGCGGACTCACGTTCTTCCACGCCCCCAAGTCACGCCCTGCATGGCCAGCAGCCAAACGCTTGCTTCAAATCATGCTGGTGGGTTATCTCATGCATCTCCCTTGGGGACTGATGTCTGAGCTCGGATTTTCTGCGGAGGCGCAGTGGAGGATTTTTATGGTCGATGTCCTTCAATGTTTGGCCGTGTCCGGATTACTGCTGTTAGCCATTGAGCGCATCCGATTCCCCTGGGTCATGGCAATGGGCACACTCTTTTTGGTGGTCGCCTTTGCAGACTCCGCCACTCACTGGAGAACGGGGCTCATTCCTTTGGACGCGTATTTCACGCGGGAACACGGATCGTTGTTTCCGCTCTTCCCGTGGGCTGGATTCGCTCTTGCGGGATTCATCATCAGTCGTTGGAAGGTGGATCAAATCGGCACAGCGATCCTCGGTACGGTTTTGGCTTTGGGGGCCGACTACCTCCCCGGAATCGGCGCGACGCCAGCTTTCTTCCTCGAACGACTGGGCTGGATCATTCTGCTCGCCAGCGCCACTCGATTTGGGATCGATCCCCTTCTTCAAAAAAAGCGTCCCGGGTTTGGTTGGCTCTATTTGGCGGGTCGGGAGTCATTGGTCGTTTACGTGGTTCACCTCGCTTTGATCCACGCTGTACCTTGGCCCGGAGGCTCGCTCGAGAAAACCATCGGCCCGACGCAACCCATTCTGAATGTGGCGCTTTTGTTCCCGAGTCTTCTTTTGGCATCGCTGCTCTGCGGCGCACTCAATGAATGGAGAAAAAAAGCCCGCCTTCCAAAGCCAGCGACCGCGCTCAATTGAACGTCGCGGGCCGCCGAGGGAGCTCGATCTTGTGATCAAATCTCGCGGCCAAATGGTGATCCGAATCAAGCGCCCAAACTTCGAGAAACCTCACGTTCTCCGGCAAATTACTGAGAGGGATGTGAGCCTCCCATAGGCAGGCTTCATCCAATGAAACGGGAAGAAAGTTCGTGAATTCGTAATCCACATTGAAGAGCCGGAACTGCGGGCGCGGACGAGGTGCCCCCAGGCCCACAATTTCGTCGTAACGCTCAACAGTGACCATGATCACATCTGCCGGGCGATGGTTGCCGAAACGGGCGTGCCCCTTGAGCACCAACTCATTCTCCCGCCAAAACATCTCATCAACGTCGGCTCGATTGTGCTGAAGTTCCCGCTCTGCTTTTTTGAACTGATGGATGTTTGTGGATTCAGCCAAGTGCGTCCGCAGCAGATTCAATTCATGCAACGTGTTCGCTTGGGTCCTGCAATAATCAGGCGTGTTATCAAGCGTATTGATCGACCATGGGCGCAGATGAGGGAAATTGATGAAGGTGAGCACCCCTGCGGCTTGGTGCCTAGCGTTGTTCCAAACTCTCGCGAGGTGCATTCCATACTGAGCGAGAGGCCACTGCATCACGATCAGCGCCGTCACCGCAGCGACCCCGATGTATCTAGCGCGTTGGGCACCCTGAATTCGATTAGGCGAATAGGGGAAGAACTCTCGGAGCAAAAGAAAGGCGATCACCAACAGAGAGAGCGAGAGGTAAAGCGTCCCGACAAAGTAGCGAGGAACGGTGCAACGATGTTCCCCTAAATGCGCACGGCCTATCGCAACGGCCAGAGCCATCCCCAACCCATAAGATCCCAGCGTGAACCAAGGAAGTGCGCGACTCCAAACCCGGCGACCCGCTTCAGTGAAAAGACACAGCCCAGCGCAGACGCAGAATCCAAAAAAGACGAACCCTCCTACCAACTGAGACCGATACACCAGAATCTCGCTCTCGAATGCAGAGCGGGCGAATCCGTTTCCGATCAATCCCCAAGTGAATCGCACGACCCGAGAAAAATTCTCCCAATTGGCCAGATTCACCGTGTGTCCGAGCGCATACTCACCCACCTGAAGTTCATAGGCGTGAAACGACTGATTGCGGAAATCGTGAAAGTAGGCTGAGAGCGTCAAGACTGCGATCAACGCCCACATCGAGAAGAGGATGATCCTCTGCCTCATCGAAGCGAGCGTGTGATTGATCAAGAGAAAAACACCAATCACGGGCCATAGAACGAGCCCATGAGAGAAACTGAACGTGGCGGCAAGTGCCAGCAACACCGTCCAGAGAAATCGAGTCCAAATGGAGCCGCTACTCTCCAGCACCAGAAGCGCAGCCACCATGCACAAACCGGGTATCGCCATCCAAAACAAAGTGGCCCAGAAGAAATTCTGATAAAGAATCGGCGAGAACAAAAGGCAGTTGCTCAAGAACACGATGGGCAAGAGCCACAAAGAACACTTGAGGGTGCGTTGAAGCAAGATGGCTAATAGAACAGCGGCACCCAAGTTCAGGGCAAAAGACATGCCATGTTGCCAGCGCATATCCCCCTGACCCAGCCAAGTGAGGGCGATCACCATCAAGCGAGGAATGACGGGGCGATGTTGAATCTGCAGCGACCAAAGGTCTGACCAGCCCAAGGTTCCATCATACCACTTCTTTAACATGGGAACATTCTCCCAGTCGTCCAGACAAGGAACATTCACGGCTGATTCCCGGATGTATTCGCCCATCCAAATGGCAGGCGAAAACACCAGAAGCCAGAGCGGCAGTTTCTTCAACCACGGATACGTGCTCAAGAGTTCGATGAACCTTTGCTTAACAATGAAGTTGGGGATCATCTGGATTGGGTGCGGCTCGGAAACGATCAGGCCAGGATTTTTGTCAATACCTCACCACCTAGGTCCGTGAGTCGATAGTCTCGACCCTGGAATGGGTAGGTGAATCTCTGGTGATCAATGCCGAGGAGGTGCAGAATCGTGGCATGGAGATCATTCACGTGCACGGCGTCCGTCGTGATGTTGAATCCAAATTCATCGGTCTCACCAAACGAGGTGCCGCCTTTGATTCCGCCGCCCGCCATCCAAAAGGTGAAGCAATTCTTGTGATGCTCACGACCGTACTCCCCTGAAGATTTCACGATGCTTCCCTGCGAATAGGCCGTCCTGCCAAACTCCGTTCCGAACACGACGAGCGTATCGTCCAGCAGACCTTGCTGCTTGAGATCCTGAATCAAAGCGCTGCACGGTTGATCAATTTCACCCGCCCCTTGCTTAAAACTGGACGGAAGAACGCCATGGTGATCCCAGCCTGGGTGATAGAGCTGAATGAAGCGCACGCCTCGCTGGGCAAGTCTTCGAGACAGCAAGCAGTTGGCGGCAAAGCTACCTGGTGTTTTTACATCCGGTCCGTAAAGATCGAGAACATTCTGTGGCTCTTTGCTGAAATCCGTCGCCTCCGGAACTGCCGACTGCATGCGATACGCCATTTCGAATTGCTCGATTCTTGTCTCGATCTCAGCGTCACCGCTGGCCGCCAGTTCCAATTGATGAAGCTCTTTCAGTCGATCAAGCATCCGACGCTGAGCTGGTGAATCGATTCCTTTGGGATTGCTGAGATAAAGGACCGCATCATGACTGGAGCGAAACTGAACTCCTTGATAGCCCGAGGGCATGAAGCCACTGTCCCACAAGCGGGAGGACAACGGCTGATCCACCGCCCTCTTCGACACCAACACGATGAAGGAGGGCAACTCACGAGTCTCACTGCCGAGTCCATAAGTCACCCACGCACCCATGCTCGGACGCCCTGGCAGCGGCGCACCCGTCTGCATGAAAGTGAGCGCCGGATCATGGTTCACTGCCTCGGAATGAAGGGACTTGATGAAACAGAGTTCATCCGCAACTCCCGACAAATGCGGGAACCGATCACTCATCCACGCGCCACTCTTCCCATGCTGGGCAAACTTAAAGGCCGAACCCACGAGTGGAAAAGCGGACTGCAGGGACGACATGCCGACAGGTGGCTTTCCTCCTAACACTGAACCGGGAATCGTTTCGCCTTGTCGCTTGGTGAGAAGGGGTTTGGGATCAAAACTCTCCAAATGGGAGAATCCCCCGCTCATGAAGAGAAAAATGACGCGCTTGGCTTTGGGCGCAAAGTGCGGCAACCCCTCCAGCCCTCTCGCCCCCCTTGACTCGCCTGAAGCGGACGCCGTTTCCTGCAAGAGATGAGCGAGAGCCAACCCACCAAACCCCTGCCCGGCACGCAACAAAAGATCCCGGCGTGAATAGTGAGAGCGCAGATTGTGGGTGTTTGAGCCGATCATTTCGAAGATCAGGGTTTCATGGTGGTCTCACTGAAATCCATCAAGAGATGAACCATCATGGCCGTGGCCGCGATGTCCGGCTGAGGGAGACTCAGGTCGCTCGGTTTTTCACCGTTTCCGGAGATGAGCGCCACGCCCACCTCAGGGTGCGCGGTCATTTGCGCCCGCTCTCCGACTAAATAATTTTCAATCACTTTCGCCTGCTCAGCCGCCGGTGCACGACCCGTCAGGAGTCGGTAAGCATCTCGCACCCGCGCCGCATCATCCGTGGGAAATGCTTTCACCAGTTTCTCCGCGAGCACCCTTCCCGCCTCGATCAACTGAGGATCGTTCATGAGCACCAGCGATTGCATCGGCGTCGAGGTCCGATCCCGACGGACTTTGCAAAACTCACGCGTCGGCGCATCAAAGACGGTCATGGAGGGCGGAGGCATCGTGCGGCGCCAGAAAGTGTACATGCTCCTCCGGTAAAGCTTATCTCCGTGATCCTGCACATACTCGTGCTGCGTTCCCGACTCTTCCCAGAGGCCCGGCGGTTGATACGGTTTCACACTTTTTCCTCCGACCTCCCGATTCAGCAGGCCGCTTGTGCAGAGGGCGAGGTCTCGGATCTGCTCCGCTGAGAGTCGCTGCCTCGGGCCACGCGCCAGAAGACGATTTTCAGGATCATCTAACCGAACGCGCGGATCTATTGGCCGAGAGGACTGGCGATACGTCGCTGACAAGACGATCTCCCGGCACAGTGCTTTGACATCCCATCCGGTCTCGACAAAATGAACCGCCAACCAATCGAGCAGTTCGGGATGAGAAGGCAGCTGCCCTTGGGTCCCAAAATCCTCGGCCGTGACGACGAGTCCCCGTCCAAAAAACTTCTGCCAGATTCGATTCACCGCCACACGCGAGGTTAGCGGGTGCCTCGGATCCACCAGCCACTGCGCAAAACCTAGACGATTCCGAGGTAGATCAGATGAGAAGGGAAAGATCGACTCCAAAACACCCGGTTGCACTTCTTCCTTCGGTTCGTTGAACTGACCTCGATTCAGAATGTGCGTGGGCCGACGCTCTCCTGACTTTTCCTCCATCACCATCAAGTCCACCGCCTCACCACTGAGCAGATTTTCCTCGGTCCGCGCTTTGTGCAATTCAGCGAGGGCCGCCCTGGCGGGTTCATCCCTCTCTCGAAGATACCATTCAAACCAATCTTCCGGCTTCGACTCATCCCGATTCAGCGCCCACTGATTGATCTCGGGAGCGGTGATCACCTTGTCAAAAAAGAAGAACTCATCCACCAACCCATCCTTGTAGGATGCGTCGTTGTGCCGCCCTCCAATGACCACTCCAAATTCAGACACCCCATCCTTGGCACCCACATCATCTCCCCAATCGGATCGATAGACAATGTCCCGATACAGGTGATCCCGAACAACCTCGGTATCGGCCAGCTTGCCATTGATGTAGAACCGCATTCCTTTGGCCCGACTGGACCCGTCATAGGTCGCTGCCAAATGCGTCCACTGATTGATTGGAATGGCCTCGCGTGCACGAATTCGAATTTCATTTCCCGGTGAAAAATGCACCAGCGCGAACTCAGGAACGTCATCCACCAGAATGATCTCAAAGCCCCGACTGGCTGAGTCAAGCCCCGAGCGCGATCGATGCGTCAGCACGGAACGTTTCGTGCTCTCAGCGGGTTTCACCCACAACCCATAACTGAAAGGATCAGACCGATGCGATTCTGCAATCCCCGTGACAAAGATTGCGTTGTCCCGCTTAAATTCGAACGCCGCGCCTTTGCGACCCGGATAAAGTTTGGCATTGAGTCGAGTCATCCCCCGTTGCTCAGGATTCATCGTGTTCACCAATGACTTTTCGACGATGGATTCGAATCGATAGTGAGCGAGGGGTTTCGTCGACTCGCTTTTCACCCTCGACTCGTCCGACAAAGGACTCTCCAACGGAGGCATTTCCCGTTTCAACCATTCTTGAAAGCGTGATCTGGCTTCAGGGATGAGATCGACCCACTTTTTCTCCAGTTCGGCAATCTTTGCTTTGGCCGCTGCGAATTGCTTCTGTTTCTCCTCGGGCAAGAGCAGAATCGAAGGCGGCGGCACCCCGCCGGTATAAACACAAAACAGGCCCAACTCGTCCACGTTGTTCAGCATCGCCGCCATCTGGTAATACTGGCGTGTGGAAATAGGATCATACTTATGATCATGGCAGCGGGCGCACTCGACAGATAGCCCGAGGAAGGCCAGGCCATTGGTCCGGATCCGGTCCGCCACTTGCTCGATCCGAAACTCCTCCGGATTACTCCCCGCCTCGTTCGACTGCTGCGGCAAGCGATTGAAACAGGTGGCGATTCGCTGATCCTGCGTTGCGTTCGGCAACATGTCTCCCGCCGTCTGCCAGATCACAAATTGATCATACGGCAGATTGTCATTGAACGCACGGATCACCCAATCCCGATAAGGCCAGGTGGTGCAATCTGCATCCTCATGCCTGCCGTAAGTGTCCGCGTATCGAGCGATATCGAGCCAGTCATTTGCCATGGCTTCACCATAAGCCACGGACTGAAGCAACCGATCCACCACCTTCTCGTAAGCGGTCGGAGAATCATCCGCCAGGAAGGCATCGATTTCGGGCAACAAGGGTGGCAACCCGGTGAGGTCAAGGCTCACGCGTCGCAACCAGTCCTCTCGCGTAGCTTCCGCGGCGGGTTCGATTCTTTCCTTTTCCAATCGAGCGTGAATGAATCGATCAATCGGCCCCTTCGCCTCCAGACTTACCCCGCTCGGAGGCTCGCGCTTTTGGGGCGGCGAGAAGGACCAATGCTCGGCATAGGGCGCTCCCGCTTTGATCCACGCCTCGAGGGTGCGCTTCTGAGCCTCGGTCAGTGACCTCTTCTCTTCCGGCGGAGGCATCACCTCTTTCGGGTCACTGGAAATGATGCGCGCCCACATTTCACTCTTCTCAGGCTTCCCCGGCACGAGTGAACCTGCCTTGATTGCCCCTTCCCGAAGGTCCAATCTCAAATCCTCTTCACGACTCTTCGCATCCTGCCCATGACAGCGAAAACAATGAGCCGCCAGAATGGGGCGCACCTCGAAGTTATAGTCAGGAGCCTCAGCAGCCTTCGCCGCCGATACTTCACTGCCTATCACCTCCCAAAACGGGCCGCAAGAAGCGAGGACGAATGTTATCGGGAGAAAATAACGACTCAGGAACATGGGGGGAGATTTTTGACCAACAATCCAAAAGAACTGTCGCATCATTTTGCCGTAGAAACAGCAGCCAAGGCTAACTTACCACATAATAAACACTCCGCAGACGAGGCGCTAATTCTTGGCCGACACGGTTACTCTAGGCCCATCCTCATCGCAAGTCCTGCAGCCCCGACACGAGAATTATGAAGGAAATTTAATGAAACCCACATCTGACCAGCATCAGGTGCGACCAGGAGTTCGAGTTACCATCACCACGCTTGACGACCCAAATGATGCGTGCGATATCCCTTAGAAACCCACCCATTCTGCCCAGCATCTGTCCGCTCATCGGATCTCAGATTCAAAACCTCCCACCTTCAAGGTGCCGTAGCAAGCGACTGCCTAACCATGAACAAGCCGAAAAAAACAGAAACGAAAAACCTCGGCGGTCGCCCCCCGAAATACAATGAACCCAGCCGTCCTGTGACGGTGACCCTTCCGGAGAGTGCCTTGCAGCGGCTTCAGCGCATTGATCCTGATCGGGGTCAGGCGATCGTCAAATTAACGGAAAGCCTCTTCCGAACGGACAAGATGTCAGATGAGCGGATCTCCGTCACCCAGATGGCCGACGGGGTGGGTCTGATCATCGTTGGCCCATCGAATACACTACGTTCCATCCCTTTTGTTCGCTTGGTTGAGGTGGCCCCGCTCCGGTATTTGATTGCCCTCGATCGCACCAAAAGCTTTGGGGATTTGGAGATCGCCCTCCAAGACGTTTTGGAGGATTTCCCCAAAAAGGAAATCGAGGAAAGGGAGATGATTGCTGAACTTCATCAACGCATCCGGCAACTCCGAAAGGGTGAGCATATCAGCATGGCAGAGATTGTGTTGGTGAGCATGAATGGTGCGACCGGGCGCTGATCTTCACCCCTCCGGATCCTTTTTGGCGACTGTGTTTTTCCCTTAACAACCCCCATATTCCATGCATTCCTGTGCAGTATTCCCCAAGGGCGGGGTCTGGAAACTCACCTTGGCGGCCTGTCTCTTCAGCCTGGCAGGTTGTTCCCTTTTCGAACGCAAAGGCCCCAAGAAACCCCAGCACTCGGGATTTATCTCCGTGCGTCTTGCTTCCCCCGTCCCGAAACGCGGACACACCTTCGCCCGTGTCACTCGGCTCGACGGCAAGAAGAACAAGACAGTTGGCTTCAAGTCAGTGTCGAAAGACGGCGCTGCGGCATTTGTGGTCCCGACAGGCGAAACTTATGAAGTCTGCATTTTCTGTGATGTGGATGGAAACGAAATGCCTGATGGCAGGGATCCAATCGCTTATTCGGGGCCCATCTCTCCCCAGCCCATTACCACTCCGAACAATGTGGCACTCGTTCTCGATTTCGGAAGAAGCACACCCGTGGGAGTTGTGTCCACCGACCCAGCTCCCATTCAAAAAAAGCAGCCTCGCGACCTCCCTCCGGCCATCGATGAGCGCTTAAAGGAAGTGCCTGATTGGATCCGGCAAGCGGTCGGTGAGTGAGTTCCCTCGGCCCATTCCGGAGTCACCACTCCTTTGCATCTCGGTTGCCTTGAGATACGGTGGCTTCACATGCCCGCACTCGACTACCCCGCCCCCATTCAGCGTCTCATTTCGCAGCTCAAGGCGCTACCCGGACTCGGCCCCCGTAGCGCGGAGCGTCTGGCCCTCTGGTTGATGCAACATGATCTCGATCGAGCCGAACCCTTGGCACAGTCTCTACTCCGGCTCCGTCAGACGGTGGAGGCCTGTAGCCAGTGCGGTTTCTTCATTGAAAAAGAATCCGACTGCCTACTCTGCGCCAACCCCAAAAGAAACTCCCTCCTCATCTGTGTCGTCGAGCAGGCCGCCGATGTGCTGAGATTGGAACGCTCAGGCGCTTTTCAAGGGATGTATCATGTGCTCGGAGGAAAACTCTCCCCCCTCGATAACGTCACCCCGGAGGACCTTCGCATCGAATCCTTGTTTCACCGGGTGCGTGATCTGCGAGCTGAGGAGGTCATCCTGGCACTCGGTTCCGATGTGGAAGGTGAAACCACCGCCAACTACATCGCCGATCTGCTCCGCCCAGCGGGGGTTAGCATCACCCGCCTGGCGCAGGGAATGCCTGCGGGCGGCGGACTGGATCATGTGGATGAACTCACTCTCTACCAAGCGCTCCAGGGGCGGCGGCAATGGTGAGTCCATACATTCGATCAATGGCTCGACATGGATAATCAATTATCCATGGAACAACTCCATCGCTAATCTCTTCTCCATCTTATGGAACCCGTCATTGGCCTCATCATCTTCATCGGCATCTTGGTATTGATCATCGGACTACCCATCCGAGCCGCCATCAAGTCCAGTGATGCCCTTCGCCGAGCCGAGGAAGCGCACGGCCGCATTCGGGATCTCGCGGCTCAAGTGCATGAACTCAGGCAAAAGCTTCATCTGCTCGAAGAGCTTCCGAGAGCCCCCCTTGCACCCCGCGTCGAACCCGAGATCGAATTGCCACCCTCCATTCCGATCAGGGAGCAAACACCGATCGCAGTCGCGCCCGCCGTGCCCCCAGTTCCGCCACCCCTCCCACCGCAAGGACCCGCGCCAAAACCCGTCGCCGCTCCTGCCCCGGTCTTTAACATCGAGCAGTTCATGGGGGCCAAGCTCTTCGCCTGGATCGGTGGACTGGCCCTGTTTTTGGGTGTCGTGTTCTTCGTCAAATACGCCTTCGAGCGGAATCTCATTCCACCCGCTGTGCGCGTGGCCATCGGATTCCTCACCGGTGCCGGGTTACTCATTGGAGGTGTCTTGACGCATCGCAAAAAGGCCTATGCCATTTTGGGACAGACGCTTTGTGCCTCAGGCACGCTCATCCTTTACGGCGTCACCTTTGCCGTGCGCACGCTCTATCACTTTCCGGCATTCGGTTCCGTCACCACTTTTTTATTAATGTGCTTGATCACGGCCACGGCCTTTCTTTTGGCGGTGCGCTTGAACGCAGTGGTGATCGCCATACTCGGCATGGCCGGTGGATTCCTCACACCCATCCTCGTCTCCACGGGACAAGACAACCCCTTCGGTCTCTTCGGTTACATCGCTATTCTAGTGGTGGGTTTACTCACCGTGGCGCGTTTCGGCGGCTGGCACTTTTTGGCTGCACTCGGTGCAGGTGGGACCCTGCTCATGCAGATCGGTTGGTTTGCCCGATTCTTCCATTCCGGAAATTACTCGCATGGGAATGCGACTCTCATTCCCATGGGGATCTTTCTCGGCTTCATCACCCTCTTCGTCATCGCAGGCTGGCGGGTTCATCGACTCAAAGGCAGCGCTGCATTCTATCAACTCGGCTCGGCGCTTGCCCTGAGCGCAGTCGCTCTGATTTTTGGATTCGTTTTTCTCCAGTATGGGTCGATCACCGGGAGACCCTTCCTGCTTTATGGTTATGTGTTTCTGATCAATCTAGCGGTGCTCGCTGCCGTGGTGATCCAGCCCAGACTCGCCTCCGCGCAGTGGATCGTCGCATCGGCCACCTTCATTCATCTCTCCGCTTGGACGGACTCGCGACTCACCCCCGATCTGCTGCCGAGTGCCCTGGTCTGCTACTTCGTCTTCGGCCTCTTGCACTCCGTCTTCCCCATTCTTTGGAAGCGATTCCGCCCAGACTTGCCACCTCGTCACGCCATCGCGGGTTGGATCCCCGTCCTTCCGATTCTGCTCATTCTTCTCAGTTTCTTCCAGTTGGATCAGGTCTCTTTTTGGGTGTGGCCGGCACTCTTGCTGGTGAATCTCCTCCTCATCTTTCTGGCTGTCGTCACCTCATCCCTGGCACCGGTTTTGGCGGCTATCTTTTTGACGCTGGTTGCCGCTGCCCTTTGGCTTTTCAAAATGCCGACAACCCCGGCGAGTCTCACCCCCTTCCTCGGAGTTGTCGGCGGCTTCTCCGTGATCTTCGTCGCATTGGGCTGCTGGTTGGCCCAGCGATTCCTTCCGAACTCAGCGAAGGGGGACTACCGTCTGAGCAAATCCAGCGACTATCTCGCAGCTGCTCTCCCCATTTCATCGGCCGCCCTCCCGTTCCTCCTCCTCATCCTGGCCATTGCAAGACTACCGATGTCGAATCCGGCACCCGTGTTTGGCCTTGGGCTCCTGCTCGCCTTGATTCTCCTCGGTTTGGCTAAAATGGCACGGCAGCCCATTCTGAGTCTTGCCGGGCTGGGGTGCACGCTTGCTCTGGAGTTTGCGTGGCACTCCCACCATTTCAGCATACTTCACGCTCTGCTTCCGCTCGGTTGGTATCTTGGCTTTGCGATGCTTTTCATGGTCTATCCCTTTGCTTTTAAAGATGCGTTTAAGGACAGCATCACTCCTTGGGCCGCTTCAGCCCTTTCTGGCATAGGGCACTTTCTGCTCATCTACGATCTCACGAAGCAAGCCTACCCCAGCAGCATCATGGGCCTTCTGCCCGCACTCTTCACGGTCCCTCCGCTCATTGGACTGGTTTTCCTCCTTCGCTCGGGGGCCGACTCTCAGATTCGAAATTCTCAACTGGCATGGTTCGGTGGCGTCACCCTCTTTTTCATCACACTCATCTTCCCTGTTCAGTTTGATCGGCAGTGGCTCACGCTGGGCTGGGCTTTGGAAGGGGCGGCTCTTTGCTGGCTCTTCAATCGCATTCCTCATCAAGGGCTCCGTTACGTCGGCATCGGCCTGCTAACCGCGGCTTTCATCCGACTTTCAGTCAATCCCGCAGTTCTCTCGTATCAGGAAAGATCCAGCACACCGATCCTCAATTGGCATCTCTACGCTTACCTCATCGCCGCGGCGTCCCAGTTCATTGGTGCCTGGTGGCTCAAACCACCGCATGATCGGCTGTCCCAGTTTAACCTTCGCGGCATCCTCTGCGCCTTCGGAACCGTCTTGCTCTTTCTGCTTCTGAACATCGAGATCGCGGATTTCTTCACCCCGAGCGACGAGCGTTTCATCGCCATCGATTTTAAAGTCAACTTTGCCCGTGACATGACCTACAGCATCTCATGGGCTCTTTTTGCCCTCGGACTCATCATGATCGGCCTCTGGAAAAACCAAGCGGGTGCGCGTTACGCGGGGATCGGGCTGCTAGCCATCACATTGATCAAACTCTTCTTCCACGATCTCGCATCCATCGAGAGCATCTTCCGCATTGCCGCACTCATCGTGGTCGCCGTCATCGCCTTGATCGCCTCCTTTCTCTACCAACGGTTCTTTGATCATGAACAAAAATCATGAAGCCACTCATCGCCGCTACCTTCTTTGTTTTCGCTGTTCTCTCACTTGGAAAAGCAGCTGACTTCACGGCCTGGAAGTTCACCCAGCCCCTTCCTGTTTCCACCACAGGCTTGACGAGATCCATCCTGCCTTCCCGCACCTTGGATGTCGCGCGTCCCCGATTGGAGGATCTCCGGGTCCTCTCACCTCTTGGGACTGAAACGCCCTATCTCATTCAGTGGCCCCGGCTTCAGCCAGCGAGGGCGATTGAACCATCCACTTTTGAAATGAAAGGGATGCCTCCGCACACCGAGCTCACTCTCACGACAGGCACCAACGAGAACATCCACGCCATTCACCTAAAAGCCGCCGCCCCTCGGTTTCTCAAGTCCCTACACGTGGAAGCCTCTCCCGATGGCGCAAACTGGACCCGCCTCGTTGCAGGTGCACTCATCTTCCGCGAGCTCAACGGCCAAGAGTCCCTATCGATCCGACTCCCCGAGCAAAGCCATGTTTATTTGAGGGTCGTTATGGATGATCTCAGCACACCACCCGTGGCATTTACAGATGCCCGACTCGAGATCGCCGACTCGATGCCGACTGAAAATCCGCTGTCCGCTAAACTCATCAAGCGCGAGGAGATTCCCGGTAAAACACGGCTCACCCTCGAGCTCGAGGGCCGGAACCTCTTCCTCTCCAAACTCCAACTCAACACCTCCGATCCGATCTTCAACCGCCGCGTCACCGCGTGGGTATCCAGTGACGCACATCCGGAAACAAAAAGCCAAAGACTCGGAAGCGCCACGATCTTCCGCTTGGCCGTCGGAGATCAAACTTCATCCTCACTCGAAGTGCCGATCCATCAATCGGCCAGTGCCCGAGAGCTCATCATCGAAATTGAAAATGGCGACAGTCCTCCGCTCAAGATCGAAGACATCAGCGCGACTCAGCATCCCATCCAAATCACCTTTCAAGCCAATGAAACGGGTGCCTACCGATTGATCTCGGGACATCCTCTTGCCGCAGCTCCCCAGTATGATATCGCCACCATGAGTGAGGAAATTTTCTCCTCGCCTGCTGCCATGGCGGTTGTGGGTTCGCTTGAAGAAAGTCTCCATCACACGCCGGCACTTCCCCTTCCTGACATCAACACCAAGGGCATCAACATCGACCTCGCCGACTGCCGATTCAGACGGGCCGTCACGGTCTCGTCGCCGGGTGTGATTGCCATCGAGCTTGATCCCGAAATCCTCTCTCATTCACAAAATTCAATGGCTGATTTACGACTGATTCAGTCGGGCCGGCAGATCCCCTTCATCCTAGAATACGCGAGCGGCCCTTGGGTCCGTTTTGTCGAGCCGTCCGTCACAACCGAGACAGACCCCAAGCACCCGACCCTCTCGCGATGGACCGTGACGCTTCCGCAGGATTCGCTGCTGGCAGGCCACCTCACTTGCACCTCGCCCAGCCCACTCTTTGACCGAATCATCCGAGCTCGGGCCACCGAAAAAGATGGCCATGGCAACGAAAGGACGCTTCAACTTGGGACCGCCCATTGGACACGGAAGCCTGGCGATTCGACCTCAGAGTTCAGACTCTCGTTTGACCTCCCGCGCGTCCCTCAGTTGTTTTTTCTGGAGTCCGACAATGGTGACAATCCACCCATCGAGCTTCAGCGTCTCCGCATTCACTACCCCACGATTCATCTCATCGCCAAAGTCGATGCAACAACCGCCACACACCTCTACTACGGAAACGACCGCGCCACGGCACCGAGATACGATCTCAAACTCGTCGCCAATGATCTCCGCTCGGCACCCAAACAAAGCGTGAAACTTGGACCCGAAGAAACCCTGACGCCCAGACCTGAAAAGGAGGTGGCCTCCATCGGCTCACCCTGGCTCTGGGTGGCGCTCGCACTGGTCGTGGCCGCTCTGCTTTGGGCCATGGGCAAGATGCTGCCCCCAGCCGAAGCAAAGGGGCAGTGACGTTCATCTTTCGGAAGATCTACTTCCTCGCCAAAAGCCGCTCCATGATCTTCTGAGTCCTGCCGATGAGGAGTTGAGGATCATCGAGAAGCCCAGCGGAGAGCAGTGCATTGTCCAGCATCTGCTCAGCCACGAGTTGAGCGGCCTCTGCGCTTGACTCACGTGCCGCTGCCAGATCTCGGATCAGGATGTGCTTCGGATTGATCTCCAGGATCACCTTCGGCGCACCGCCACCCTCGTCTTTTTGCAGGGCTCGCATCATCTGACGCATCTGCGGATTCAGCTCACCCTCGGGCGTGAGCACCAGAGCCGGACTGCCTACGAGACGCTTCCCTGCCTTCACGGACTCCACCCGTCCACCGAGAGCTTCCTTCAGCCAGTCGCACAGCTTTGTGGTATCGTCTTCACTCAGCGATACCCCTTCGGCATCCGCGGCATCACCGAGATCCACCTTCTCCGAGTTCACCGCCACCAGCGTCTTGCCATCAAAGGCATAGAGAGCATTCACCACGTATTCATCGATCGGCTCATAGAGGAAAAGAACCTCAAGGCCCTTGCTCTTGAATCCTTCCAAATACGGGCCCGCTTCAATGGCCGCACGGGACGGAGCCGTCTGGTAGTAAATCTCCTTCTGCTCTTCCTTCATCCGGGCCACGTAATCCGCCAGCCCGATCGTCTCACCCTTTTCGGTCAGGGAGGACTCAAAGCGCAGCAGCTTGGCGATGGCTTCTTTGTTCTCATGATCGGTGACGACACCCTCTTTGAAGAAGCGACTGAACTTCGCATAAAACTCACCAAACTTCTTCGCGTCATCCGCGGCCTCCTTGTCGAGAAACTTGAGCATTCTCTTGCTCACCACGCCACCCAGTTTCCGCACCAGGGCGCTGTCCTGCATGGACTCACGCGAGATGTTGAGCGGCAGATCTTCGCTGTCGATCACCCCGCGCAGGAAGCGCATCCAGTCCGGCAGCAACTTCGGCGGATGCGGATCGATCAGCACCTTCTTGCAGTAAAGAGCCACGCCCGGCTCCATTTGGCCCATGCCATAGGTCTCCATGTTTTCACTCGGCACAAAGACCAGCGCATTGATCACCAAAGGCGCATCGGCCTGGAAGTGCAGACGGTAGCGAGGCTCATCAAAGGCCTTTGAGGCAAACTTGTAGAACTCCTTGTACTGCTCGTCGGTCACGTCGTCCTTGTTCTTCAGCCACACCGCTTCCACACTGTTCACACGCTCGCCATTCAGAGAAATCGGGAAACCCACGAAGTTCGAGTACTTACCCAGCACCTGCTTGATGCGTGAGGGCTTGGCAAACTCCTCGGCATCCTCTTTGAGGTGAATCACAATCTTCGACCCACGGGCCTGATCCGGTGACTCCTCGATGCTGTAACTGCCTGCCCCATCACTGGTCCACACCAGATGCTCACCGTCTTCACGCCAGGAGTGGGTGTACACCTTCACCTGATCCGACACCATGAAGGCACTGTAAAAACCCACGCCAAACTGGCCGATCAACTGTGCATCCGCCTGTTTGCCCGCATTCTTCAGCGCCTTCACAAAAGCCTTCGAGCCCGAGTGAGCGATGGTGCCCAAGTTCTCCACCAGCTCCGCCCGCGTCATGCCAATGCCATGATCCGAGATGGTCAAAGTCTTCGCCTCTTCATCCGTCGTGATCGTGATTTCCAAAGGCTTCTCCGCATCAAACACGCTGTTCTCTGTCAGCTGCGTCAGACGCATCTTTTCCAGCGCATCCGCTGCATTGGAAACCAACTCACGCACGAAAATCTCGCGGTCGGTGTAAAGGGAGTGGATAACGATGTCGAGGACCTGCTTGACCTCGGCTTGGAACTCATAGGTGGTCGGGGATGTGCTCATAATGTAATCAAAAAAGGGGTGCCCAGAGTAGCAGGCCCTCGCCCCCTGTCAAAGAAGCGAGTGATTTCAAAAAAGCTCCCGCCCGGAAGGAGACCGGAAGACCGGGAGACCGGGAGACTGGGTGGAACAACGTAAGCCCCCCCCAAGTCCCCTCGTCTCCCCATCCCGGCAGGGCGGCAGGGAGACGCGGAGCACCTGCCAATTTCACCTTTGATATGGCTCTGTCTGCGGGTATCCTTTTCCCCTCATGAAGACGCTCGATGAACTGCCGATCAAGATCGACCGCGAAAAGATTGCGGAGTTTTGCCGGGAACGAGGCATTCGGAAGATGAGCCTTTTTGGCAGCGTGGTCAGGGACGACTTTGACCCCGAGACGAGTGATGTGGATGTGCTGGTGGAGTTTGAGCCGGGCCGTAAAGCGGGTTACGGCTTCGTTCACTGCCGGGATGCTCTGGAGCACCTGATCGGCCGGCCGGTGGATCTCCAAACGGGCTTGGGGCGGCACTTGGGGCCACTGGTGGAGGAGGATCTTTCTCCCATCTATGAGCAAGCATGATCCACGGTTGAGCCTGACTCAGATGCGTGAGGCTGCGCACCGCGCTCACCTCCTCTGCGAGGGGACGACGATGGAGAAGCTGCGGGGCGACTGGATTCGACTGACGGCATTTGAGCGTCAGTTTGAGATCATTGGTGAGGCGATCAAGAGGCTGCCGCTGGAGCTAAGGGAGCGCTACCCGCAGCATGACTGGAGGGGTGCCGCCGGGCTGCGGGACATTGTGGCGCATGGCTATGACTGGATCGACCATGAGGTGCTCTGGGACGCGGTGAGGGATGACTTTCCCTCTCTCTTCAGCACGGTTCACCAGATGATCGCAGACCTGGGCGGGGAACTGCCCGGGGAAGGAATGCCGGATCGGTAAATGGAAGGGAGGGAGCGGGAACATCCGTTGGATCGTCACCTG
>CAMBPV010000065.1 GCA_945869695.1 Prosthecobacter debontii | reverse complement strand
GGAGGACACGCTCATCATTTGGGGTGGCGAGTTCGGGCGCACGCCGGTGAGTGAAAACGGCAATGGGCGTGATCACAATCCGCACGGCTTCTGCATGTTTTTCGCCGGTGGCGGTGCTCAGGGTGGCACTTCTTATGGTGAGAGTGATGAGTTTGGCTTCAAGGCCGCAGTGGACAAAATGCATGTGCACGATATCCACGCAACGATTCTGCATCTGCTCGGCATGGACCATGAGCGACTGACGTATCGCTACGCCGGACGTGACTACCGACTCACCGATGTGCATGGGCGCGTGCCTCGCGCCATTGTAGGCTAAGCGTGCTTTACTTCTTCCCCACAACCGTCGCGAAGTAAGCGATGGCTTTGTCCAGCCCGTCGGAGAGTGGAACGGTCGGGTTCCAGCCGAGTTCCTTTTGCGCGAGGCTGATGTCGGGCCTGCGTTGCTTGGGATCATCACCGGGAAGCGGTAAGTGCACGATCTTGGACTTCCCGCCCACTTTTTGAAGCACGAGATCTGCAAGCTCGAGCATCGTAAACTCTCCCGGATTTCCGATGTTCACCGGACCCGTGCAGGTGGGGTGATTCATGAGGCGGATGAAGCCTTCGATCAGATCATCCACGTAGCAAAAGCTGCGCGTCTGTTTGCCATCGCCATAGATCGTGATGTTCTCACCCTTGAGGGCTTGGACGATGAAGTTTGACACCACGCGGCCATCATCAGGCAACATGCGCGGTCCGTAAGTGTTGAAGATGCGGACCACGCGGATCTCGACATTGTTCTCGCGGTGGTAGTCAAAGAAAAGCGTTTCCGCCACGCGCTTGCCTTCATCATAACAGGCGCGGATACCGATGGGGTTCACACTTCCTTTGTAGCTCTCCGGCTGTGGATGGATCTCGGGATCACCGTAAACTTCGGACGTAGAAGCCTGGAAAACGCGGGCGCCCGTGCGCTTGGCCAGTCCCAAACAATGCATCGCTCCGAGAAACGAGGTCTTGGTGGTTTTGATCGGATTGAATTGATAGTGCGGCGGGGAGGCGGGGCACGCGAGATTGTAGATCTGATCCACCTCGAACTTGAAGGGGTCGCACACATCATGCCGGATAAGCTCAAAACGCGGGTTCCCGATGAGGTGCTCGATGTTGCGCTTTCTGCCGGTGAAGAAGTTATCCAGGCAGAGAACTTCGTTTCCTTCATTGAGAAGGCGTTCGCTGAGGTGGGAACCTAAAAAGCCGGCACCGCCGGTGATCAAGATGCGCATGGGTAGAGGAGTTGACTGTGGATGATGATCTAAACCGAGAGGTGTTTATTTTCCGATCGCATAGACGCTAAAGCCAAGCGTCCGCATCGCGGCGTGGTCGAGCAGATTTCGTCCGTCGAAAAGGAAGGCTGGCTTGAGCATGTGCGCGTGGATTTGTTTCCAGTCGAGCTGTCTGAACTGATCCCACTCCGTGAGAATCGCAATGCCATGCGCCTGATGGGCAGCCAAGATCGGATCGGTGGTGAACTCCAACTGGCGGTCGAGCGTGTCTGTCGGAACGCTGAGATAAGTCAGCTCTTCACGGATCTGGCTCAGCGGCACCTGCGGGTCATGCACGACCACGCGCGCCTGCTCCATGAGAAGATCGCGCACCACATAAATGGCGGCCGATTCACGGGTGTCATTCGTGTCTTTTTTGAAGGCAAAACCAAAAACAGCCACTTTTTTACCCGAGACCGTGTTGAAGAGCGTCTGGACGATGTTGCGGGCAAAGCGGGTCTTCTGCCAGTCGTTCATCTGGATCACCTGATTCCAATAACCAGCCACTTCAGGCAGACCAAAGTGCTCGCAGAGATAGGTGAGATTCAGAACATCCTTTTGAAAACACGAGCCGCCAAAACCCACCGAGGCTCTGAGAAACTTCGGCCCGATCCGCGAGTCGGTGCCAATGGCGCGGGCCACTTCGTCGATGTCAGCACCCGTGCGCTCACAGAGCGCTGAGATGGCATTGATGGATGAAATGCGCTGAGCCAGGAAGGCATTGGCCACCAGCTTCGAGAGCTCAGAGGACCAAAGATTTGTCGTCAAAATGCGCTCACGCGGAATCCACCGCGCGTAGATGCTCACCAGTGTCTCCACCGCAGCTTGAGCCTCCGGTGTGGACTCGCCGCCGATGAGAATACGGTCCGGATTTTCGAGGTCGGCCATAGCCGTGCCCTCGGCGAGGAACTCTGGATTTGAGAGGATTTGAAATTTACCGCCCGCCGAGTTCGCCTCGAGCACCGTTTTCAGCGCCTCCGCCGTTTTGACGGGAATCGTCGATTTCTCGACCACAATTTTGGGCCCCTCCGAAACCTCCGCGATGGTGCGCGCGGCCAGCTCGATAAAACGCAGGTCTGCGGCACGTCCGGCTCCCGCGCCGTAGGTTTTGGTCGGAGTGCCCACCGAAACAAAAATGATGTCAGCCGCCCGAATGGACTCAACCACGTCCGTGCTGAAAAAGAGATTCCGACCCCGTGCCGAATGCACGATCTCATCCAGGCCAGGCTCGTAAACGGGTAGCGTTTCAGAGTTCCAGGCGGCGATGCGCTTTTCGTTTAAATCACACACCGTGACCCGAATATCCGGGCACTTGAAGGCGATCATCGCCATGGTAGGTCCGCCGACATAGCCAGCGCCGAGACAACAAATTTTCATGAAGAGGTAAGATTCAAAAGAAAAGGGGAGGTGAACATCTCAAAGGCCGAAGCGCACAGTAAATGCCGGGAAATATACATTCAATCTGATTGTTGATCGTAATTATCGTGCTGGTGCGGGCTATTTGAGGCGCTCAATCTTCAAGTGGCGGATGTGGCCGGTGGTGGAGTAGGTGGCCAGGCCGAAGGGGGCGCATTTTTCGATGTAGCCGGGGCGGAGGCTGAGGGTGCGGCCTTTGATGGAGGTATTGATCACGAGGCGGTCATCCAGCCAGGCCTTCAACTCGTCCTCCCGCACCTCAAGCCGGAAGCGGTAGGCTTTTCCATTCTCAAAGCGGTGCTCGCCTCGGGTAGCATTTTCGGAGGCGTCCTGTCCATCGATGGAGGAGATCCCCACCAAGCCGCCGCCCCAGCCTCCGATGACGAGAGTGGCGCAGGTGTCGAGGCTCCGCACGGGAAACGTCACGGCGGCAAAAAAGTCACTGCCTTCCACCCGCGTGGCCTCGAAACGGATGGCGTAGTCACACACTGGTAGGCCGGCCTGTTGCCAGTTCTCAAACCGCAGACCCGTGAGCGGACCGCCGGGCTCGAGGACGGCCTCGTTTGCCGTGACGGAGGTGCGGCCCTCGTCAGGGATGCCCGCAGGAGCCCAATGCAAAAGCTGATCCGGAGCGAGCAGGTCCCATTGCTTCAGCTCGACCTGTGGCTTCGTCATCGGGTCACAGGAGACCAGAGCAAGCGAAAGAACGAGCAGGAAGCAACGGAGATACATCCCTTGGCGCAGGCTAAAATTTCAATCCACCGAGTGCGCAGATGTGCTGAAAATGAGAGGCCTCCACGGTTGTGATCGAGAGCCGGTTTCCCCTGCGCAGGATGAGAAGCTCTGCGAGCTCGGGCTCTGCTCTCAGTATATCCAGCGATACAAAGGTGCTGAAGTCGGCCTCCCATTTCACATCCACCATGAGCCAGCGCGGGTCTTCCCGCTTGCTGCCCGCATCAAAATACTCGGAAGATGGATCAAATTGCGTGGGGTCCGGATAAGCCTCCTTCACGATCTTCACGACGCCCGCGATGCCGGGAACAGGACAGCTGGAATGGTAAAAGAACCCCAAATCACCCACGTTCATCTGATCCCGCATCATGTTTCGGACTTGGTAATTCCGCACACCATTCCACGGCTCCGTTTTTTTCGGCCGCTTTTTCAGGTGATCAAATGAGAAGACGTCAGGTTCAGACTTCAGGAGCCAGTGGTGCATGAGCGCAGGTTTTACACCGGAGTCGGCAAAAGGCGAGTTGGGATTTTGGGTTCACGTCTCGGAGCGTGAAATGCTGCCGCGCAGCAAAACGAGACCGAGCCAAAAGACCGGCAGTGTCAAAAGGGCAAAGAAATAGGCCCCGCCAAAGCCTTGTGTCGACCGAGATCGTTTTGCGATCCCAAAGCTCAGCGCCGCTTTCATAATGGGCCAGGTGGACCGCCAGCGTGAGAGCATCAGCTCCCGAATCTCGGGGCGTGAGCACGTCCACCCAGATTTGCTTTTCCGCACCCGGCAGCAGAGAAAGAGAGGCAGACACCTTCTGCGCTTCAGGGTCGATCACCGGCTCATTGAGCCCGCCTGTCCCGATGAGAAAGCCCGTGAGCGGGCCCTCGATCGTCAGCTCGGCCGATTCTGCCGGTGCATCACCGCTGTTTTCGAGATTCACCGTGAACCTCACCACATCGCCCTCGACTGGCTCTTCCGCCGAAGCTGTGATGACCGACTGCGTGAAGTCCGGCACAGCGCTCAGGAATGAAGGCATTACGGTGAGCAACAGCAGCCCCATCAGCCGTAGAAACGAAGAGTGTACAGGCCTCAAAGGCAGCGCTTTCGGTTTTTCATCGGAGGAGAGCATGGGCTATCAAATCTCCGTGCTTGCCGATCTCAAGTTTGACAGCTGCTTTCCAGTTCGAAAAATCATTTTGCCACTCACTTCACGTCCACGCGAATCTCACCAAAGTCAGCGTGACAGGCGCGGGTAGGTGCCCAACTGGCATCAGAGCCGCCGTGGAAAGACTCGAAGTAAAGGGAGTCCACACCGAAGGCATCCTCCGTGCGCCATTCCATATCCGTGCGGGCCACGACCTGGACCTCCGGGGATTCACCGGGCGTGATCCAGACGTAGAGCTTGCCATTCCGCTGGCCGACATCGTTCATCGCCACGCGCATCCGCACTTGGATCGGTGTGTGGGTCGGGAATCGGAAATCCAGCGGGAAGGCAAAGCTGTCACCGTATTTGTCCGACTGATTTTTGTGATAAACGTAAGCCTCACCGCGACCGTCTTTTCTCCACATGAGTCGGGCTGAAAAGCCATTCATGCCATCCGCAGGCCTGCCTCCGCTTACGTTCTCGGGGCCGCCGCAGAGGCCGGGGAGCTTTCCGCCTTTCACCCAGTCAAAATCCGCGCCGAAGCGCACGGTGTAGCGCAGCTCCGCCTCCGCGTGAGTGCCGATGGGAAAGCGCCAGCCTGCGCCATTTTTCTCCGGACCAATCTGGCCCGTGACGTAGCTCACCCGCAGCCATTTCCGGGCATCCTGCTCCACGACCGAGAGATTCCCTTCCTTCACGCCATCCTCGAATTCACAGCCGGGCCAGTCCGTCTTCCAGCGCTCCACCGTGTAGGGGCCGGGCACCCCGGAAAACGTGACTCGCGACGGCTCGGCGGCATGCAGAGAAGCGCCGACGAAAAGAATGGAGATGAAAGCAAAGCGGATCATGATCTGTGCATTCATACGCCGATGCTGGAGAAAGAAAACCCATTCGATCAAGACGCCGTGGAGATGCCCATCACCGATGAGCTGGATCTGCACACCTTCCGCGCTAGCGATGTCTCCAGCCTACTGCCCGACTACTTTGCCGAGTGTCGGGCGCGCGGCATCCTGGCGGTGCGCGTGGTGCATGGCAAAGGCACCGGTGCCCTGCGCGAGGGCGTGCATCGTTTGCTGGAGACGCTGCCCGGCATCGCCTCGTGGACCTGGCCCGCAGGTGCTCAAAGCGGTGGCTGGGGCGCGACGTGGGTTTATTTGAAAGCGGAATGAACGAGCCCTCCCAACCGCGCCTTCCGCTCTCAGCCGTGCTTAGCGCCGCCATGGCCTTTGGCCTCTGGGGCGTGCTGCCCATTTACTGGAGAGCACTCGGCCACATCGGCACGGATCTGGCTTTGGCTCACCGCGTGGTCTGGACGCTACTCACGGTCCTGCCCATGCTGCTCTGGCGGGGCGAGTTCCGCGCGTGGCTGGCCAGTCTGCGGGACCTGCGCACCGTGGGCATCCATACCTGGTCCGCACTGCTGCTCGGCATCAATTGGGGCACCTTCATCTGGGCTTCTCATCACGGCCGCATCGTCGAGTGCAGCATCGGCTACTTTCTCAATCCGCTGCTCAATGTGCTCATCGGCTACGTGTTGCTGGGCGAGCGACTGAACCGCACGCAGATCCTCAGCATCGCTCTCGCCACGGTCGGTGTCGTGATGCAGATCCTCATCGTCGGCCGGTTTCCCTGGATCTCGCTTCTGCTCGCCTTCAGCATGGCCTTTTACGCTCTCGCTCGACGCCAATCCAAGCAGGGTTCTTTATCGGGACTGGCCACGGAAACACTCGTCAGCACGCCACTCGCCATTGGCTATCTGCTCTGGGCTCAATCGCAGGCCGTGCCCTTGTTCGGCCCCGGTTGCAGCAGCGATTTCGCTTTGCTCATCGGCCTCGGCATCATCACCGCTGTTCCGCTCCTCGGATTTGCCAATGCAGCACGAAAGCTGCCTTTCGCCGTCCTCGGCCTCCTCCAGTTCCTCGCGCCCACCGGGCAATTTCTCGTCGGTGCCTTTCTCTACCATGAGCCCGTCACATCCAGCGCGCTCTTCTCCTTTGGATTCATCTGGCTGGCTGTGGGGATGTTCTGTTGGGATCTTTGGGTGAAGGGAAACAAGAACGCTAGGAGCCGTCTCAGCTGAAGCAAATAAGGCGGCGGCTGAGGATTGAAATCGTCCATCACCTCGGCGATAGGTTTCTCATTGTGAAACGCCACACCACCATCGACGCGCGAAGTCTCGCCTTGGGCAAAGCCGTTGCTGATCGTTTGAGATCCGACCCTAAACTAGCTGAACGCGGAAAGATCACCGTCGAGCGATGGCTAAAGGACTGTTCGCCCAGGGTTCGCCCGACACTCGTGGAGTGGCAACGTGTTTTGGATGGACCCACGAGCGGAGTCTTGGATCTTCTCACATCGACCAGCGAGCGAGCAACTCAGCTTCGTCAGTCCAATCCCTTTGCGGGGGTGCTTTCACAAAAGGAGCGCACGGCTATTTTTCAAAAGTTTGCAGTTTATGACGAGGCATCAACTTGAGCACATCATCAGGGCTGCCGCAGGCAATGCGGATGTGAGGGATATTGTGATCATCGGTAGCCAATCGATACTTGGCAGCCATCCGGATGCCCCTGATGAACTGACTGTCTCGATGGAGGCAGATGTCTTTCCGAGAGATGCGCCAGAGCGTTCCATCCTGATCGACGGGGCGATTGGAGAGCTGTCCATGTTCCATGAGACCTTTGGCTACTATGCGCATGGCGTGGATGAGACTACGGCCATCCTTCCTGAGGGTTGGAAAGAGCGTCTCGTCAAAGTGGCCAACGAAAACACGAGGGGCGCAGTGGGTTGGTGCTTGGAGGTGCATGATCTCGCTGTCAGTAAGCTGATGGCTGCGAGGGAGAAGGATCTTGTCTATGTAGATGCGATGCTGCGAAACAGGCTAATCACAGCCAGTATTCTGCGGGACCGATTGGAAATCACACCAGAGATCACTCAGGAACGCAGGGAACTTGCGCTCGCCCGATTGCAGCGTCGGGAGAAAAAGGGATAATTCACCTCACCTCCCAGGCCGGTAGCAAATCCTTGCTCTCCTGCCCATAGGTCTGAGACACAACAAAACCACTGGCCTGCGAGGTGTAGAAAATGCGGCCATTGCTGACGACGGCACCGAGGCACTCGCGTGAGTCGATGGCGGGTCCGGTGGAGACGAGTTTGCCTTCTTGGCTGAGGTCGATCATGTCCATGTTGGCTCCGAGCACGTAGGGCTCGCTCAGGGTGAAGCGGCAGCAGGCGTAATTGGTGAGAATGCTGTAGGAGACCTTGCCAGTCTCGCGATCGAAGACGTTGCCTTTACCGCGTAGAGCGTTGGAAAAGATGTATTTCTCTCCGACGCTGACGACATTCAGAGCCGAAGTGACGGCGTCGGATTTCCAGATGAGTTTGCCGGTGTTGGCATCGAGACACCAGACGTAGCGGTCATCGGTGCCGAGTTGCGCCTTGTTGTTGCCTCCGATGTAGAGCTTGCCATCGCGTGCGCTGAGGGTGCATTTGGCGGTGACGTAGTAGTCGTTGGTCTGCCAGATGACATCACCGGTTTTCGGATCAATGCAGACGGTGAGGCCGTTGTTTTTCACGGGCAGGCCGCGACGCGCACGCTGATCGGCGTCGTAACCGAAGAAGACGCTGTAGTAGAGCTTCCCGTCGAGAATGCAGATGCCGCAGTCATTGCCGCCACGGCCTTGATCGAAGAAGTCCTTCTCCCACACGACCTTGCCGGTATCGAGGTCCCAAGCCCAGAGGCGCGGGTGGTGATTGGCGGGGTAATACGGGTTGTCGTTGGAATAGATGAAGCTCATCACTTCCTTGCCATCGGCGGGCTTCACGGGCTCACCGCCGAAGGTGAAGGGCTTCTCGCTGCCTTGTGGGGCGTAGTCGCCGCTTCCGCTGGCGTAGATGGCGACTTTGCCTGAGACGACGGGCGGGAACTGTCGGCTCCAGCTCGGTGATCCGGTGAAGGGTGCCTCCCAGAGCATGTTGCCCGTGGCGGCATCGAGGCAACGCACAAACGATTTCTTCATGCCAGCCTGTGGCACCAAAAGTTTGCCGTCGATGTAGAGCGGTGACGTGAAGGACAAATACACATCCGGCCACCACTTGCGCCACAGGAGTCGTCCAGTGTCTTGCTCGCAGGCGATGATCTGGCCCTCGGCAGTGTGCGTGTAAAGCCGACCGCCACCGCATACGGGCAAGTGTTTGACCGTGCCTTCAAGGCGTCGCGCCCAACGCATTCGCAACGGCGGCGCGAGGTCCTGGTTGTTCGAGTTCTGCCCAGCGAAGTTGCCGTAGTTGGTGAACCAGTCGTATTTGGGATCGGCGCGTGGGCCGGTGAGGGGTGAGCGGATCGTGGGAATGCTATCCGGTGCTTTCCGCACGAGTTCAGCTTTGAGCATCGGATTGAGACGATAGAGACGCCCATCTTCCGACCCAACAAACACGATTCCATCGGCAACGGCCGCCGGAGCAGTGATCGGAGCATCGCTGAGGAGATGCTCACGAGTCTTTCCACCATCCAAGGGTGCGATATGAAGCTTGCCGTTTAAATCTCCAAAGATCGCATGCTGCTTCGTGAGCACCGGCGGAGCGATGGCACCGGATCCGCTCAGCGTTTTAATCTCCTTCGTGCTCATGTTGTGCTGAATCAGTCCCCGATCGGTTTCCGGCTTCACACGAAACACATCGTTACCACGAATCGCCACGGGCGAGAAGCTCAACAGTCCATCCATGCGGATGTTTGTGTCGGTGCCGGGGACGAACTCACCTGTTTTCAGCGTGTCGCCTTCGAGCCGCATGATGTCCACGCGGCCGGCGTTGTCGCGGCGATGCCATTGGACATAGACGTTGCCATCGTCGTCTGCGCTTTGGCCGAACGTGGCGGGGAACTCTTTGCCGGACCAGTCGGGGATCTCGCCGGTGGCTTTCAGCTTCGGTGCTGCGCCCGTGTCTTCGATGAACAGCGTGCGTCCTCCGGCTGGAATGACGACAGTGTTGCCTTTGATGAGGCAGATGTCGCGTGAGCAGACGAAATGGTCTCTCCAGTTCACGCGACCGTCACTGGACGTGAGCTCGGTGCCGGGCTTCATCGTCGCTTTGAGTCGGTCCATGCAAAACGCGGCCCAGGCTTCACCGCTCCAGCGATCTCCTTGGAAACCGACAACTTCCTTCACGAAATCCCATTTCCATTTCACCTCACCGTCATTCGTGATCGCATAAACCTGCGCGCCGAGCGTGGCGAAGTACACGCGATCCTTTCCGATGACCGGCGTGCTGAAGATTGGCTCCTTGCAGTCGATTTCCTTCACCACCGCGCCGGTCGCGCAATCCAGCACATAATAAAACCCCGCCGTGGTGCCGAAGTGCAGATATTTCCCGACGACGGCCGGGGAGCTGACGTTGTTCACGTTCTGCTTTCCACCCTTGCTCTGGAACTTCCATACCGCGTTGAGCGTCGCCGCATCGAAGCACGCGCACAGCCCCGAGCCATCGACGACATACACTTTGCCATCTGCCACCACGGGCGAGGTGTAAATGCCATCGCTCATCGCCACCGCGCCTTGAAGGCCGAGATTCTCCACGTCGATGTCGCGATCCGCCGCATTGCCTGAGTGCGCGGAGTTGAACATGAACTGCGGCCAGTCCTCGGCGAGAGCGCAGGTGGATAGGGAAAGGGCGATGAAAAGACACTTCATGCAAGGGATACGCGATTGGCTTGCAGAACTCGCAGCGCACTCGCACATGATGAATGGAGTGCAAAAGAAGTACGGGGAGGCACGTTGAGTTCCCCTCATGATTCGCCCCTTTGCACTAGCCGCCCTCTTGATTGCCAACAGCCTCTCCGCTCAGGTCAAGATCCCAACTCAGACTGAGACTGACAAGCGGCTGCCAACCAAGGGCGGGAGCTGGAGTCTGCGGGAAGCAGTGGTGACGGATGCCAGTCTGCCGCGTGTGCTTTTGATCGGAGACTCGATCACGAATGGCTACCTGGAGCCCGTGCGGAAGGAACTGGCAGGCAAGGCTAACATCGACGCCTGGATCACCCCGACGACGCAGGCCGATAAGAAACTCGGAGCCACGCTTGAAGCCATTTTGAGTAAGCACGACTATGCGGTGGTGCACTTTAATCTCGGTCTGCACGGCTGGCAAAAAGGCCGCATCCCTGAAGGTCAGTTCGAGCCGCTGACTCGACTCATGGTTCAGAACCTCCGAAAGTATGCCCCGAAGGCCAAACTCATCTGGGCCACGATCACGCCGGTGACGGTGAAGGGCGCGCCCGAGAAGCTGAATCCCGAAATCCAACCGACCATCGAGCAACACAACGCCATGGCCCTCAAGGTCATGAAGGAGGAGAATGTGACCATCAATGATCTAAGCACCCTGATGCTGAAGAACCTGCCACTGGCCGCGGGCGACATGTTTCATTGGAAAAAGGAAGGCATGGTCTTGATCACTGCTGCCGTTACTGAAGCGATTACCGCTAGTCTGGCTAACCAGAGATAGGTTGCCAAAATTCCGGTTTTGGTTAGTTTGGAACGTGATCATTGGTTTTGCCTGCAAGGAAACACAGAGAATCTTTCGTGGCGAGTTTAGTAAGAAGCTTCCACGGGACATTCAATCATCGGCTGGCAACAAGCTCGTGATGTTGCATGCAGCGGTGCGCATTGAAGATCTTCGGCTGCCTCCGAGCAATCATCTGGAAAAACTCAGAGGAAACAGGCGAGGCCAGTGGAGCATCCGGATCAACAGGCAATGGCGTCTCTGCTTGGAGTGGGACGAGGGGGCCAACACCGCCTCCTCTGTTCAGATCCTTGACTACCATTGAAGAAAAACCATCCCCCATCAGATACCATGAAGACGATTCATCCAAAAACGAAGAAAGCATCCGAGCAGCGTCTGCCGAATATTCACCCCGGCAAAATTCTACTCGAGGAGTTCATGGCCCCACTTTCCATCAGTCAGGCACGTTTGGCTGAGGCCACGGGATTACCCCCGAGTCGAGTGCATGATCTGGTGAGGCAGAAAAGAGGAATCACGGCAGACAGCGCCATGCGCCTGAGTAAGTGCTTTGGCGTCTCTGCAGAATTCTGGCTGAATTTGCAGTCACACTACGATCTTGAAGAAGTTCGCCGCGCGGGATCTCAGGCTTTCGATGCCATTCCTCTCCTCAACCCAGCGGTGGTAAACGCCGCTTAGATCCCTCCTTCCATGCACCCCAATCCCACCCGCCGTCACTTTCTTTCCTCCCTCGCGCTCGGTGCCTTGTCTGCTCGCGCCCAAGAGTCCCCGAGTCCGACTTTCCCGCCGACTCGGGTCATCACCAGGGGGCCGGGGTTTCACTGGTTCGGTTACTACGACAAGTTTCAGTTTGATCCGACGAACCGTTTTGTGCTCAGCAACAAGGTGAACTTTGAGCACCGCTCACCCGTCGCTGAAGACGTGATCGAGGTCGGCATGGTCGATATTCAGGAGGGGGACAAATGGATTCCCCTCGGAAAATCGAGTGCGTGGAACTGGCAGCAGGGTTGCATGTTGCAGTGGATCCCGGGCACCGAATCGAAGCTCATTTGGAATGACCGAGAGAAAGACAAATTCGTCAGCCACATCCTCGATGTCAAAACGGGGGAGAAACAAACGCTGCCAGCGCCGATCTACGCTTTGGCACCCAATGGAAAAGAGGCCGTGAGCTGCGACTTCGCGCGCGTGGCGGATTGTCGGCCCGGTTATGGCTACGCAGGGATCCGAGATCGCTTTTTCGATGACATTGCTCCCGCTGGCAGTGGGATCACGCATGTGAATCTCGAAACGGGCGCGGAAAAACTCATCATCAGTCATGAGCAGCTTTCAAAGACCGGCGTGGTCATGGAGAACCATGCTGACTCGAAGCATCACGCTTATCATTTGCTCGTGGCTCCCGATGGGAAACGCTTCATCCTGCTCCACCGCTGGACGCAGCCGAAAGGCGGCCACCTCACGCGGCTCATCACGGCGAACATGGACGGCAGCGATCTGCGCATCGTCATTCCGAATGGTTACGCCTCCCACTTCATCTGGCGGGATGCCACGCACATCCTCTCTCAGGCGAAGGACTGGCTCGGGAATAAGGAGTGGGGCGACTTCCTCTTTGAAGACAAGGACAGCGGAATCGTCTCCGAGATTGGGCATGGCGTGCTCGACAACGGCGGCCACCTCACCTACCTGCGGAACAACGAGTGGATCCTCAATGACACCTACCCCAAAGGCGTGCGCCGACTCCAGACGCCGCATCTCTACCACATCGCCACGGGTCGCAGAATCGACCTCGTTTACTTCCCCCAGCCGCCCGAATACAAAGGCGAGTGGCGCGTGGACAATCACCCCCGCTCCAGCCGCGACGAGCGCTGGGTCTGCATCGACGCCACCGCCGGCTCTCAAGGGCGGCAGCTTCACCTCATCGACATCCAGGGCCTATTGGGCTGACGGAAACAGCCCGAGGTTCTACGTATTAACCAAACCTTTGGGATTGACGTCGAGGCGCTTGATGTTGCAGGCTGATCTCGCTAAACTCTGCTTTTCCTAAGAACCCCACGCCAGCCGCGTTTCTGAAACTGCCCCTGACCCCCGCATCATGAATACCAACCCTCGTAAAATCAGGCTCTTATCGCTCGCTGCACTCGTCCTTTCTGCCCTGCCCGCTTCTGCTGAAGACACGAGGATGTGGACTGACAAGGCGAGCGGGAAAACCATTGATGCTGCTTATGTGAGCGCGGATGCGAAAACGCGCACGGTGACCATCATGAACAAAGAGGGGCAGCAGTTCACGCTTCCCGTGGCCCGGCTATCGGATGCGGATGTCGAATTCATTCGTGCCAAACTGCAGGCTCCCTCCACTCCACCTGCACCCGCCACACCCGGTGCTCCACCACCTGCCGCGCCTGCAAAGCCAGCAAAAGCGCCCCCCGGACCCGTGGGGCAGCCCGCGCCGCCGGCCCCTGTTTTTAAAGTGCTCCCCGTGAAGGGTTTCAAAGGACCCGGTGGATCAGACTACATCAGGTCCGTGCCCAAAGTGCGTCCGCGTCTGTTGCAGTCGCCTCAGGGTTGGGACGCGCTGAAAGCCCGCGTCGGACAAGATCCAGTCCTGGACAAAATGATGGTCAATTTGAAAAAAGGAGGTGAGGACCTGCTGCAGAAACCCGAGCTGAACAAAATCTTTGGCACTGAAAAAGCGCGCGGCGCGGCGGAGGGGGCGCAGGCCATGTCCCGCATTGCCACGCTCGGCACCTTGCACTTTCTCGATGGAGATCCGAAATGGAAAGAGCGCGCCATCCGGGAGTTGGATGTGCTCACGGACTCACGGTCGTTCTCCGACTGGTCGCCGGCAGAGCCAGAACTCTGTGCGGACTTCACCACAGCCGTGGCATTGGGTTATGACTGGTTCCGCGAGGGGCTGAATGCCGAGCAGCAAAAACGTGCGAAGGAGTTCCTCATTCAAAAAGGCATGGAGGCACTGGCCGCTCACCTCGAAGGAAAACCGGTGCCGGAGACAGCGAGAACGAAAGCGCCAGGCACGGCAGATACCAAACCGACCAAGGCACCTGCGAAACCGGCGACCAAGGAAAAAGGCAAAACTCCGCCGACCAAAGAGGAAATGATCTCAGCCTCAGCTCTGATCATGGCTGCCATTTGCCTGGCGGATGAGGAGTCAGGAGCTGCGCGTGCAGCAGCTGACGCGGCCGGTAAAATCTTTTCAGAAGGGGTCCAACTCTTCGCCCCGAGTGGCATTTGGCCCGAGGGGATGGAGGCCGGTGACGAGGTTTTGGACTCGGTCGTCATGGTCTTGCAAACCCTGCGTGCCTCCTGCGGTGGAGACTTCGGTATCTCTTACCTTGAAGGCCTGCCTCAGGCGGGTCCGGCTCGAATGCATCTCGTGGGTTCGAAGGGAATGTTTAACTATGGAGACGCTGGCGCGGGTAATCTGGCGCATTCTTGGGTTTCGACTTGGCTGGCAGGCGTGCATGGAAATCCCGGCCTTCCCGCGGTCACTGGCGGTGCTGCTCCAGGAGCCGCTTCCGTTTTCCTCAACCTCGCTGGCCACATCATCTATTACAATCCATGGGCCGCTGGCTACGGCACGGCCAGTTCCTTTGACGCCGTCTTTGCCAGCACGGAGGTGGCAACCTTGCGCTCGGCCTGGAATGATCCCCAAGCCGCCTTTGTAGCTCTCAAGGGTGGCGACAATGAAGAAGTCTCCAGTCATTTGGACCTCGGCAGCTTTGTGCTCGACATGGGCGGTGTCCGATGGGCTGTGGAAATGGGCGGTGAGGGCGACCGCGTGGGCGGCTTCGAAACCGCGAAAGGCGGTGACCGCTCGAAGCGCTACACTTTCTATCTGGCAGGAACGAAGGGCCAGAACACGCTTGTCGTCGGGGGTGCGGATCTCCCCGACCTCGAAGACGACAAGAAAGCCAAAAAAGGTGCTCCCGCACCCGCTCCCCCGATGCCGGGGAATCAACCGCTCGACGCCAAAGCTAAGTTTATCGGATTCAATACCACGCCGGAGCGCGGCGTTGCCATTGTGGATCTGAGTGATGCCTATTCGTCGAAGACCAAATCCGTTCATCGCGGTGCGATGATGGTGCGGGGTCCTTCACCCTACGTGTTGATGCAAGACGACATCGAAATCAAAGGCACGACCACCGTGGAGTGGAACATGCACACGACCGCCACCATCGAAGTCGCCGGAAACAAGGCCACGCTCACCAATGGTGAAAAGGGAAAAGGCCAGACACTGAATGCGGTGCTGCTCTCGCCTCCGGGTGCCACGTTCACGACCGCTGAACCGCCGGAAAAAGCCAATGAACAGGCTCGTGACCTGAAGAACTTTCACATCCTCCGCGTGAATCTGGCTGAGGCGAAAGGTGAGCAGCGCATCACAATCGCCTTCACCACCGCGGCCGAGGCACCGACCGCGCCGGTGGTCCCGCTGACCGCGTGGCTGCCGAAGAAGTAGGTAGCCTCCGAAACGGAGAGAAGGCTGGCGAGGATCAAAAATCGAGAGGCTTAGAAGTCATCTCGACCACCCTCGCGTAGCTTTCGGCGGTGATGATTTTTGCAATCACCCATTTTTTAGCCAGCTCGAGGGCGCTCTTGTTCACCCGCTCATCGGCCATGTCTCGGACCACTTTCGGTACCAAGCGCATGTTGGGGAGCGCGTGAACCAACTCCGGGGCCAACACGGGTGAGATGATGTTACCCACCACCAAGGGCTCACTTTCCCACTCAGCGGCGTGCGCCAAGGGTGGCTCCCCGCGTTCCATGGAGATGGGATTTTTCGGGTCGGTAAAGACATCCATTTTTTTGGCAAACTGGAGATTCTCCCAGATGGACATCGTGATCAAATCAGCCTCGCTCGGGCTGGCTCCCGCTTCGATCGCTGCCGAATAGATGGCCTCCTTCGCATTGTATCCATCCTCACTCGCCTGCATGGCCATGTGGATGATCATGATGTAGCTGGCTTCACTGGCTACCCCACCCGTCGGGGATGGAGTGGCTTTAAGCGTGTGCGGACGGATCAGGGGTGCCATCCGCTTCACCCACGGATTTCGGGCTTTCCATTCTTCCTTCCAGTAATCTTGGTAAACAAAATAGCAGCCGAAAAGGGCTCCGATGATGAGGAGGGTGCCAAGAAATTTCATGAGAGGGAAGAGAAGCAAAAAGTGACCAGAGAACAGTGATCAGGCATTACCTTGTCGTCGTTCTTTCATGGCGCGATGAAAGTTTTGTTGGATGAAATCTTTGTCACGGCAGCGACCCAAGGCGTCGTCGAGAAGGATGTGATCATTGAGCAGGAGATGCAGCAGACTGTCATCAATCGTGTGCATCCCATCCTTAGCGCCGACTTGAATCAGCCCGGGCATCATGGAAAAACGGCGGTCACGAATGCAGCGCGCCATGCTATGGTTCATGGTGAGAATCTCGGAGGCCAGCACTCGACCCTCGGCATCGGCGCGAGGAAGGAGATGCTGACAGATGACCGCTTTCAGGCAGTTCGAGAGCTGGGCTGCCACGTAATCCTGCTGCTCCTCGGGGAAGGCATCAAAGATTCGCGACATCGTGGCCGTCGCATCTGTGGTGTGGAGGGTGCTCACGACGAGGTGCCCCGTCTCGGCGGCTGTGATAGCAGTGCGCATCGTTTCCAGATCACGCAGCTCGCTCACGATGATCACATCCGCATCCTGACGCAGAGCACTCTTCAGCGCCAGAGAAAAGGACTGGGTGTCCGCGCCGACTTGCCGCTGGCGGATGAGGCTGTTGTTATGAGCAAAGATGAACTCAATCGGGTCCTCGATGGACACGATATTGGCCGAGCGCTCTCGGGCGATCTGCTGAGTCATGCTGCAGAGCGTGGTTGTTTTACCAGAGCCACTGACGCCAGTCACGAGAACCAGCCCGCTGCGGAACTTGCAGAAGCTCTCCACAATGGGCCCGTGCCCGAGTTCACTGAGTTCGGGAATGGAATCCGGAACGTGGCGGAAGTTGGCCTCGATCCTTCCGAGGACATAGCAGGCATTGCCACGGAATCTCCCGAGATTGTCCACCTGAATGGCAAAGTCCAATTCCCACTCGTGCTCCAGCTTGGCGCGTTGGGATTCCTTCAGCACGGCGAGCACCATCTCACGGGTGTCATTGGCGTCCAGAATCTCGTCGGTCAGACGCTCGAGGGTTCCATGAATGCGTGCGGTGGGAGCCGCCCCCGCGCTCAGGTGCAAGTCAGAGCCCCCACGCTCGACAGCCATGGAAAGGTATTCGATGAGATCGTAAGCGTGCATGGCGGTGTTTAACTTGAGACTCCCCGCGCGGCCCGGCGGAATTCCGTTTCATTGCCTGTGGCCTGGATGGCCACTTCCTCGGAAATCACTCCACTTTCATAGGCAGCCACGATGTTGCGAAGGAAGTTAACCGCATTTGGATCACTTCCACGGCCCAAGTAGTCCTGAATTTTGTCCACATCTCGGCGGCCAATCCAGTCGCGCACCGCGCCACCGTTTTCACAGTGCTCGGTGAGGAGCATGAGTTGACCATCCACTTTTTGGACAAGCTTCTGGCAGACCAATCCGATGAGCTGATGCGAGAGCAAATGAGGCCCGAGGTTCACCTGATCCGGCGGAAAGAGATTCAAAAAACGCTCCATCGTGTCAGACACGCGCTCGGAGTGCAAGGAAGCTAGGACGAGGTGCCCTGTCTCTGAGGCTTGGAGAGCGATCAGCGCGGTCTCGTAATCACGGATTTCCCCCACAAAAATGACGTCCGGTGCCTGGCGGATGGCGCTGCGCAGACCGCGCGCGAATGTATCCGTGTCACGCCCCACCTCACGTTGGGTGAAGAGGCAGGTCTGATTCTCAAAGATGTATTCCACCGGGTCCTCAATGGTCACGATGTGTCGGGCCAGGTTCTCATTCATCCACTGCAGCAGGGCTGCCAGCGTCGTGGATTTTCCCGTTCCCGTCGGGCCCGTGATGAGGATGATCCCGTAAGGCTTCATGGCCCAGCGGGTGAGCAGTTCTTTGGGTGCACCCAGCTTTTCCAAACTCGGGATGTCTGTGCGGATGCGGCGGAGAACGGCTCCGAGTCGGCCCATCACCTTGTGCAAATTGACCCGGAACCGAGTGCGCGTGTGGGAGATGAGCCCTGAGTCCTTGTCATGGGTCAAAGAAGGATCCGCGCCGCATGCGTGCCAGAGCGCACTCATTTGGGAGAGCGAGACGCGCTCTTCCCCGTACAGCATCAGTTGCTCATTGATCTTCAGCCGGGTGATCTCCCCTTCCTGAAGGAAAATGTCACTCGCTCGGTGCTCATCAGCGGCGGCGAGGATGTCATCAATGGTCATGCTTCCCGTGTAATACCATGGACCGACGACCAAACGCAAGAAATCTCAAGGAACATTTTCGACGGCTTGAACTTCCGTGCCCCACCTCCCGTATTCAGCAAATGAAATTGTCCTTCTTGCTTGTCCTTGCTCTCACCACCAACGCTCCCGCGTTCACGTTGCTGGAGGGTGGCAACAGTGTCGGAAGAGCCTTTTTACACGGCCGACTGCATGACTCAATGCGTCATCGTCCTGGTAGTCCAAACCTCGCCTCGTATTGAGGAAAAGCGCACCACGAGAGATCAAGAAGGCGAAAGGGCGCTGAAATCAGTACTCCCGCGAACTCCGAGTCACATGAGACCAAGGTTAGATCCTCCTCCAAGGTTCACGCTTGGGAAGGCGGCCCGCTCTTGCAGGTTTCATACGGATGCGCGAGCATCGCCGTCATCATGGGAATGTTTGACACCATCCACTTCAAGAAGCCGCTGGCCTGCCCATCCTGCGGAGCGGAGATAACCTCCCTCCAGACGAAAGACTTTGAATGCGTGCTCGCGTCTTACCATGTCGGTTCCGTGCTGCGAGGTGGCACGGTGCATAGCGGCATCATCAAAGACCGACTTTGGTGCGATGCCTGTAATAAAGCAGGCCGCTCGCCAGCTGATTCACCCGTGTATCTCGTGGTCTGGCACACGGTGCTCGCTGGTGTGGAGCAGGAACTCGCACAGGCTGAGGGGCGTCTGGCCGCCGTGGACCGTCTCGACCTCATTGCGTGGCTGGATGAGGCCCAGCTTGAGGCTGACCGCTGGCATCGCCGATTTTGCCAGCTCCACAGCGATGTCACCCGCTGGCACGAGCACCTCGCGCATCCACCGGGGCCCACGCCTGATGACGAAGAAGGCAGGCGCGAGCGTTCCTTTCGCCGTTTGTTTTCCCTGCCGGATGAAATCCTCAACGCTCTCGATCCTCTTGCCGCGATTCTTGCCGCGAACCCAATCGCAGCAGGCGAAAAGGGGCTGGATTGATTCTATCTTTAAGCGTCGGCGGACTTCGAAATCGTTTCGATGGAGAGTGAGTGCTGGGATTTGGGATGACCACAGGGCTGACCTGTCAAAGAACCGGCTGTTTTCTTTACGCGTTGCGGCTAACGTGTTAAGTTTTTGCCGATTTCTTGACACATGAGCTTCCACCTTGAGCCTCTGCCCCTGCCAGCCTCCATCGAATTGGAGACTCCGGCGGTGCTGCGTCAGTTAGCCCGGTCGCACCGGCATCTGGCCGAACTCAAGGGCGCGGCGGCGACGATTCCGAACGAGGCCATCCTCATCGACACCCTCGCCTTGCAGGAGGCCAAGGACTCCTCCGCGATCGAAAACATCATCACCACGGAGGACGAACTCTTTCGCACCGACTCCGCGCCCGGAGGTTACGGCAGCGTGGCGGCCAAGGAGGTGCATCGATACGGAGCCGCGCTGAAGGTGGGCTTCGAGCGTGTGCGCCAGCAGGGTTTCCTGCGCTTGGACGACGTGCTCGCGGTGCAGGCCACCTTGGAGCAAAACCGCGCCGGATTGCGCAAGCTCCCCGGCACCGTGTTGAAGAATGCTGAGACCGGTGCCGTGGTCTATGAACCGCCGCAGGATGCTGTGCGCATCGAGCAGTTGATGGACAACTTCATCACCTGGCTGAATCGCAACGAGCCTGGCGATCCCGATCCTCTCGTGCAGATGGCCGTGCTGCACTGGCAGTTCGAGAGCATCCACCCTTTCTATGACGGCAATGGCCGCACGGGTCGCATCTTGAACCTCCTCCACCTCGTCATGCACGGCCTGCTGGGACTACCAGCAGTCGACAGATAATCATGCGATCAAAAGCGCTGGAGCGCCCATTATACGGGCTTTCCAGGCTCTTGGGCCTGCCGGAGTTGACACTCCGGCAGGTGATATGCATGACAAAAGCATGACAACTCCGGTCCTGCCCCCTCGGGGCAAGGGCAAACCCGTCGCCGTTGTAAAACATGGATCGGCGGCAGTTCCCATCTACAAAGGGAACGTGCGCGGCACGAAGCGGTTCACCGTGGCATTCTACCGCAACGGGCAGCGCGAGAGGCGCACCTTCGGCACGCTTGATGAGGCGCGGGACGAGGCACGCACGGTGGCGCTGAACATCCAGCGCGGGATGGCCTCCGACAATGACATGCGCCCCCAGGACCGCGAGGCATTCCAGGTGGCGTGTGCCATGATCGAACCCTTTGGCATTCCTTTGGTGACCGCAGTGGAGGAGTATGCGCGGTGTCGCCGCAAACTTGGTGAGACGCCGCTCATGACGTCGGTGGAGGAATTCGTGCGCAGAGCGAGGGGATTCACGGCAGGAGTGCTGGTGCCAGGATTGGTCGAGGATTTCATCGCGCTTAAGGTTCAGGACCGCATGAGCAGTGTGTATTTGAAAGGCTTGCGCAGCATCCTGAGGATGTTCGCAAAGGCGTCGCCCGGCGAAATAGCCAAGGTGACCACTCAGGAAGTCGATGCATGGCTGCGCTCCGGGGACCACTCGGCCGTCACCCGCAACAACCGGTTAAAGTGTGTGAAGCTGTTGTTCAGCCATGCCCGGCAGTGCGGCTTCCTGCCCAGGGGCGAACCCACGGCGGCGGAGGGGATCAAGCGGCAAAAGCATGCAGACACTGACGTTGGCATTTTCAAGCCTGAGCAGATGGAGCAACTGCTGCGCGCGGCTCCCGTCCGGCTGATTCCGGTGCTAGCCATTGGTGGGTTTGCGGGACTGCGCGGGGCGGAGATTGCCCGGCTTGACTGGAGCGCCGTGGATCTGAATCGCCGCATCATCGAGTTGCGTGCGGGACAGGCCAAGACGGCATCACGGCGGATCGTCCCCGTCAGCGACAACCTCGCTGCGTGGCTGTCTCCGTTGCAGCGACAAGGTCCAGTGGTGCCCGAGAAGATTGTGTTTGTGAAGCTCCCAACGTTGGCCAAAAGCCTGGGTATTCAGTGGCCGCATAACGCGCTGCGTCATTCCTACATCAGCTACCGGATCGCCGTGGTTCAGAGTGCCGCGCAGGTGGCTCTGGAGGCAGGCAACTCACCGACGATCATCTTCAAGCACTACCGCGAACTGGTGACGAAGGACGACGCGGACAAGTGGTTTGGCGTCATGCCGGAGAACCCTCGTTGACATGCGAATCTCTGCATGAACGAAACACTTCCGTCCCCGATTCCGCTGCTGAAAAAGAAGCCACTCGCCCTTTTGCTCGGCGTGAGCAGCCGCACCATCGACAACTGGGTGGCGCAACGGGCCATCCCATATATCGCCGCGAGTCCACGAATGCATTTGTTTGAACTTGAGTCGGTCAAGCAGGCGCTGAAAGCCAAGTTTGGAGTTGAGGCTATAATGCCACGGCCGCATTGCTGATCGTCATCTTCGTTGCGCAACGAAGCTCATGTTTCAGCGCTTCTTCTTCGCGCCGGATTTCGAGGCTGTCACTGGTTCGATGAGGCGCATCAAGGCCACCACGGCGAACCCGCGTGGCGTGGCCCTTTCCTGTTCCCAGTTCTCCAAAGTGCGCTTGCTGATGCCCAGGAACTCTGCCGCATCCCGCTGGCTGAATCGCCTTCGCTCGCGCCACGCTTGGAGGGCTCGGGCAAATTTGCGGGGCGTGATCCCTTTGGGCAGCTTCATTGGCATGGTGTCTCACTACGCCGCGAGCGGACTTCGGTCAATGCCGCACAGGCACCCCAAGGCACCCTCCATTTCATGCGACTCCCCTCAACCTGCGTAGCAACATGGTGAACCAATCGGATGGATTCCCTCAGTCACGGTGACGAGGCTCCATTCATGGACCTA
>CAMBPV010000064.1 GCA_945869695.1 Prosthecobacter debontii | reverse complement strand
TAGCTGCGCGTCCGGCCATCATCGCCAATCCACCACCCTTGGTGCCACCACCCGCCACCCACCCTCGGGATGCGGTGATGCGGATCCCTTTGGATCAAATTGTTCCAAGTCCGCTTCAGCCACGAAAAGAGTTTGAGCCCGAGCAGCTTCGTGAGCTGATGGACTCCATCCGTGAACACGGGATCATTCAGCCACTGATCGTGCGTGAGGTGGGCGGGAAATTGGAGCTCATCGCGGGTGAGCGTCGTTTTCGGGCGTCCCGTGAGTTGGGGCTGAAGGAGGTTCCTGTGATCACCCGGGAGGCGTCTGATCGAGACGTGCTCGAAATGGCCCTGATCGAGAACCTTCAGCGCGAGGGACTCAATCCGATCGAGGAAGCCCGCGCTTACGATCGCCTCTCTCGTGAGTTCTCCATGCGGCAGGAAGACATTGCCCAGCGCGTCGGCAAGAACCGGGCCACTGTGGCCAATGCGATCCGTCTTTTGGATCTGCCCATTTCGGTGCAGCAGATGCTGACCGTCGGACAGGTGAGCACGGGTCACGCCAAGGTTCTGCTGAGTCTGAAATCAGCCATTGATCAAACTCGGGCGGCGGATGAGATTCTCAAGAAAGGACTTACGGTCCGTGCCACGGAGAAATTGGTCGCGCAGATTCTCAAGCCCCCAGCACCCCCCAAGGTTGGACCCCCGACCAGCGCTGAGTTGGAAGCTGCCATCCGCATGGTGGAGCAGAGATTGGTGGGACGCTTCACGACCAATGTGACCGTCCATCACACCGAGAAGAAGGGGCGCATTGAGATCGATTACTACGGAGTGGATGATCTAAATCGTCTCCTTGGGCTTCTGGGAGTGGAGGAGGAGAGTTTTGGTGGCTAGCAGCACGAGCTCTTGCTGGCGAACACTCAGCCTGGCTGCTGTGTGTTTGCTTCTTACTGTCACTGCCTGCTCGAAGGCGGCAGGACCTGAAGATGCGGGAGTTCGAGTTTTTTTGAATCGATACTTTTCGACGTGGTCTGCCAAAGACATGGAGGGATACGGAAGCTGCTTCCATCCGCAGGCTAGAATCACTTTTGTAGGAAAGGGAGGGGTCTCACAATCCGATGGCCTCACTGACTTCCTGCATGGGCAAAAGTTATCTCATGCCCAATCACCCGTGCCGATGACGGAAGTGCCGACGGACATGAAAATCACGGCCGATGGTCGAGTGGCCCAGGCAGCGGTCCGCTGGAAGCTAACCAAAGGAACGGAGGTGGTGACGGGCACTGATTATTTCACTTTGATCCAGACCGAATCGGGCTGGAGAATCATGAGCCTCGTGTTCTACAACGACTGATCCTGTGAGCAAGCCATCCAAGACTCCAAAAGCCGAGCCGTCGCCAACGGGCGGTCCCTACTATCGCGAGCCCTCCACGCGCACGGTTCATTTCGTTTTGGGCGCCATTTGCTTCCTCGCCGGTGCCGCCGTGATGGTGATTGAGATCAGTGCATTCCGCTTATTGGCACCGCTTTTCGGAAACACGGCCTACACTTGGACGGCGCTGATCGGGGTCATCCTCATCGCCTTCAGTTTCGGTGGGTTTCTCGGGGGCTGGTTGGCAGATCGGAAGTTGGCCTTGGATTTGATTGGCTGGTTACTCGCTGGAGCAGCGGTACTGACCTTTTTCATACCCGCACTCAGTGAGGTCTTCGGTGAGTCCTTGAGCAACAAAGGTCTTATCTTTGGCCCTATCATGATCTCGATTCTGCTATTTGGCACGCCGGGTGTTTTGTTGGGAGCCATTTCGCCGGCTTCGGTGAGATTCTACAGCCTCGTGAACAAAGACTCACATGTCGGAGCTGCGGCGGGAACGATCAGCATGTTAGGCTCTCTCGGCAGTTTTGTGGGCACCTTTCTTTCAGGTTTCTATCTGCTGTCCAACTTTGGTGTGAAAGCCATTTTTCTGGGCACCGCGGCGGTCCTTTTGCTTTTGTCTGCGATCGCTTTCTTTTTGGCCAAGAACACATGGCGGCAGCAACTTCCTGTCTGGATGAGTGGTCTCTTTGCCGCGTGGTTCGGATTCACCGCTCAGGACAAGCCTGCTGATAATGTGATCTGGCGGCATGATTCGTTTTATCACCGCATCGAGGTTTCAGAAAATGGGGAGGGCGCATTCAAGCAGCGTTTTTTGCACCTTGATTCCACCGTGGAAGGCGGGGTGAAAATCGAGGATGGGGGACTGGTCCTCGACTATCAGCGTTACTGGAGACTGCCCATGCTGCGCGATGGATTCAAAATGGATCGTGCTCTGTTTTTAGGGGCGGGGGCCTTCGGGATGCCGTGTGAAGTTTCGCGTGAGTTTCCAAATGCGGAGATCGACGTTGTGGAGATCGACCCGATGGTAATCGAAGTGGGCAAGAAGTTCTTCAATCTCGAAAAGCACCCGAAGGTGAGTGCCTATGCTGCGGATGGAAGGTCTTTTGTTCGCAAGACGGAACACAAGTATGAACTGATTTTTGGTGATGCTTATAACGGTGTTCGTGCCATTCCTCCGCATCTCGCGAGTCGTGAGTTTTTTCAATTGGTGAGTTCGAAGCTCTCTCCGGGGGGTGTGTTTTTAATGAATGTCATCACAGGTGTCGAAGGGCCTAAGGCTGAGTTGCTTGCGGGCATGCTGTCGACCTTGCGCGAGGTCTTTCCGCATGTGGAGGCCTTTGCGGTTTCGGGTGGCGGTGATTATGCCCAGAACGTCATCCTGATGGCCTCCTCCGAGGACTGGAAGCCTTTGCTCACGGAGCGCAGTTATGTCGCGGGTTCGCTGCAGGCCCAGTTTGCTCGAACCTACCGCCCGAGCAATCGATTGCCAAGCGGAGGGGCCGTGTTTACCGACGACTTAAATCCTGTGGATGCCGTGATCGCACGGGCACTGCTGGAGAAGTAAAGATCCTATTTCCCGGCAGCGTGACGGGTGATGAAGTCGATGATCGGCGCACTGTCATCGAGACCATGAGGATGGTGCCCGACGCCGGGCTTCCGAATGAGGGTGATGGAGCCGCTGAGAGCCTTGTATTTTTCCTCCATGATTCCGGTGTTTTCGTCCCAAGGAACGACATCGTCAGCGTCTCCGAAAACGTGAAGCAAGGGAACCTTGTTCTCGGCAAGGGGAGCCAGTTTGTCGACGGGGTTCCCTTTGTAGGCCAAGGCTTCGGCTTCATTCTTGAAGGCCCAGAGTTCTGAAACGAAGGACCAGTTTTTGGGGTCGCCTTTTCCTTTGCCTTTCCCACCGGGCCAGCTTTTGAAATCACAGACAGGAGCGTCGGCGTAGATGCAGGATACTTTGTCCGGATTGGCGGCGGCCCAATTGTAGCAGTAAAGTCCTCCGCGACTGAGCCCGACCAGTGCTGGCTTGGTGGAGAGACCGTAAGTAGTGGTCAGTTCTTTGTGGAGAGCATTCCAGTGTTTCACGGCTCGCGGGCTGCCGAGCAGGTTGGGCACGCTCATGTAAACAATGTGAAAGCCTTTGCTGAGCAACGCGATGTCCGGCGCGGGCTTATGGCCGAAGAACTCGCCGTGCCAGACCCATGGGCTTCCGGGTGCTGCTTCCTTGGGGGTGACGACAAGAACGGGCTTGCCATCCACTTCAAAATCAAATTTGTCATAGCCATTCCATGCTGATTTTTTTCCGGGGAAGGGTGCGCCGCTTCCGAGTTGATCAATTTGAAGAGTCAGAGCGGCCGCTTGTTTGAGCGCCTCGGGCAAGGGGAGTCCTGCTGCGACACCAGGCCGAGTGTGACCCGCCGCGCTCAAGTAAGAAGAACTGAGAATTTTCTGCCGTTGGGAAACCAAGGAGTGAAGGGCGTGAAGCTTGCCACTTGGTTCGGTAAAATCCGAAAGTGTGCGGTTTGTTCTCACGCCCCAGGCTTTCAGGATTTGCTTTGCCATGAGCCAGTGGCCTTCAGGGCCGGGATGCACGCCGTCTTTGGAGAGGTAAGCGGATGGGTCGCTCTTCCGCAATTCGGCCAAGGCCTCGTTCATCGGTTCGTGGATATCAATCACCGTCCAACCATTCGTCTTCTGCTCCATGAGCCATTTACCGTAGGTTCCGAGGACATCGTTATAAAATGGAGCCTCTCCTTTCTTTTGGATCGGATCGTAAACAGGCGGAGTGAGGTGGATAACGCTGGCTCCCGCTGCCTTCGCTTTGTCGCGAAGGAACTGGATGCCCTCTTTGTATTTCTGAAAGCGGGCTTCATCCAGCGGCTGATAAATGCCGCAATTCATGCCGTAGCAGGCGAGGACTAATTCCGGTTTTGTGGAATCCAGCACGCGCGCGAGGCGCTCATGTAAATCGGGCCGAGGAAACTTACCACCTGCGTGACCCCCCTCAGACAGTCCGGAAACAGTCTCGCTGCTCAGGCCGCTTCCGATGATTTCATATCGTCGGTCCGTGCCGGCGATCAGAGCTGTTTCCAAGAATCCGATGTATTGGCCGGAATGAGTGATGCTGTCACCCAAGATTAGAATTCTTTTGACGTCTGGAAGAAGTGACTGCGCTGGCAGGAACGATGCCGATATGAAAAGCGATAGCAGGGAGATGGAAAGAAACTTCATTGGATGTGGACTCTTCAATACGTAGAAAGGGTAGCATGTCCTTTCCCGCTTCTGGAATTGTATTCGGCGGCTTTGTGTTGTTGCGGGGGAGTGTCTCTCGCATAGTTAGAGATCAATGACTTCTCAGTATAACGTCAAAGGGCTTTCCGTCGTGGTCGTGGGCGGCACCACGGGCCTCGGCCTATCTGCGGCCAAAAAGCTGGTGGCGGATGGAGCGTCTGTCGTGGTCGTCAGTCGATCGGACGAGCATGTCCAGAAAGCGCTTATCGATTTAGGCTCAAGTGCGAGAGGCTTGGCGGGTGATGCAGCCGATTCGGCTACAGCAGAGAGAGCAGTGGCGCTTGCGGCTGAGTCCTTTGGTCGATTGGATGCGCTCTACCACGTCGCGGGGGGCAGTGGTCGTTCTCATGGAGACGGTGCGTTGCACGATCTTACTGACGACGGCTGGCGATACACTGTTGATCTGAATCTATCTTCGGTAGTGTTCTCGAATCGAGCTGCAGTGAGGCAATTCCGAGCGCAAGGAGGCGGCGGATGTGTTTTGAACATGAGCAGCGTGTTGGGTTGGTCGCCCTCGCCCCGTTATTTTGCTTCCCATGCTTATGCGGCCACAAAGTCTGCGGTGATTGGCTTCAGTAAATCCATCGCATCCCACTACGCGGCAGAGAACATTCGCGTGAATGTGATTGCTCCAGCGTTGTTTGAAACGCCGATGTCAGCGCGGGCCTGTGGTGACGAAGATATCATGCGATTTGTGGCGACCAAACAACCCCTCGATGGTGGGCGCGCGGGCATTCCATCAGATGCCGATGGCGCGGCAGTTTTCCTTTTGTCGAGAGACGCGGGCTTCATCACGGGTCAAGTTCTTGCCGTCGATGGAGGTTGGGCGGTGAGCGAAGGGCAACATGGAGGTGAAGCATGAAACGCGCGATCGGGATCGACCTCGGAGGAACCAACATCAAAGCAGCGCTGATTGAAACTGGCACGGGAGAAGCAGTGGCTACGCTATCGATGCCGACTCGTGACGGTGAGTTCATCGACGGTGTGCCACAGTTCGCTTACACGGTCCGCGGGATCGTTCAGCGACTCGAAGCCGAGGCGGGTGAAGGTGAGCTCGGAGTGGGCTTATCTGCTCCAGGGTTGGCTGATCCCAATGGCTCCTGCATCCGATGGATGCCCGGTCGCATGTCGGGATTGGAGGGTTTTCGATGGGCTGATTTTCTCTCGCGGGAGACGCGGGTTTTGAATGACGCCCATGCGGCCTTGCTCGGGGAAGTGTGGATCGGTGCGGCAAAGGGTTGTCAGGATGCGTTCATGCTGACACTCGGAACGGGAGTGGGAGGCGCTGTGTTTTCAGGTGGACGATTGCTCAAAGGAAAGATCGGACGAGCCGGACATCTTGGGCACATCAGTCTGGATGCCGATGCGCCCTCGGACGATTTTAAAACCCCAGGCAGTCTGGAGGATGCGATGGGAAATCAAACGATCGAGCAGCGTGGCGGTTGTAGATACCCGACGACTCTCGCCTTGCTCGAGGAAGTGGCAAAGGGTGATGTCGATGCGATCAACGTCTGGATGAGGTCAGTCCATCGGCTTGCTGCTGGAATCGCTTCCCTGATCAATGTTCTCGATCCCGAGAAGGTGATCATCGGCGGTGGAATCGCGACGGGCGCTGGCCGGCAGCTCTTTGATCCCTTAACGTCATTTTTGGATCAGTTTGAATGGAGGCCCGGTGGGCATCAGGTGCAGGTTGTTCCGGCATTGGCTGGCGACTTGGCGGGGTGCTTTGGTGCTGTGTGGAATTTGCTAAACGAATCATGAATCAATCGTCACCCTCAGTCAGATATTGGGATGCCTGCGATGGCATCATGCGCCGCGTGCGAGAGCAGTTCCCTCTCATTTGTGGAGCGGCGGATATGTTTTCGGAAACGATCCGGCGTGGGCAAATGGTCCATGTTTTTGGCTCGGGCCATAGTCGAATCCTCGTGGAAGAAATGTGGCCGCGATATGGCTCTTTTCCGGGATGGAATCCGATTGTGGAATTGTCGCTCACGTTTCATAACCTCGTGGTCGGTGCCAATGGACAGCGACAGGCGATGTTTCTCGAAAATGTTTCAGGTTTGGCCGCGCGAATCTTGCGTAACTTTGATCTGAAGGATGGCGACACGGCACTCGTCATTTCCTCAAGTGGCTGCAATGTGGTGCCAGTCGAGATGGCGGAGGAGTTTCAGCGCCGGGGTGTGAAGGTGGTGTCGATCATCAGCTCCACCCACAGCGAGGCTAGCACCAGCCGACATCGAGACGGCAAGAAGCTTCAAGATTTCTCGGACTTGGTTCTCGATACCGGTGCTCCGGTGGGTGATGCGATGGTGAAGATCGAAGGGCTGGAAACGCCGGTTTCACCGGGCTCCACGGTGGGTGGCTGTCTGCTCATCAATGCGATCAAAGCCGAAGTGGCTCAGCGCCTCACTCAGGCTGGTCAGCCGCCCAAGGTCTTGACGGCGGGCGCGCTCGTGGGTGCCGAAAAGGCGACGGAGCTTTTTGAAGCTGCCTACGACGAACACGCTCGGCGGATCAGTGGCTACTACTCAAACATGGGTCTCTAGAATAAACTGTTTATGATCAATCAACCTCTCCGGACATCAGTCATTGGCAGTTATCCCTTTCCTGGATGGCTTGAGTTTTCAGCTCGGCATCTGGGTGAATTTGGCGAAGCGGATCTGAAGGAAATGCAAGACGATGCCGCGATGGTGGCAATCCAGGATCAATTGGCGGCTGGTCTGGATGTCATCACGGATGGAGAGCAGACGCGTTTTGACTTTAACCTGTCGTTCTACGGCTTCATTGAAGGCATTGCACTTGAGCCTGTGAGCCCGAGGCGATTCGGTCCTCCTGCGCATGATCAGAGGGGAAAACATGAGATCATCGGTGAATTGCGTGCGCCACGTGGGTTGGGTGCGGTTGAAGAGTTTGAGCGCTTGAAGCGTCTCGCGCCCGAGGGGCAGCGCCTCAAGGTCTCCGTTCCGGGGCCTTACACCTTGAGCGGAAGATTGGCTCCCAATGCGCAGTATCCGGATCGTTTTGCGATCACGGAGGCTTTGCTTCCCATTGTGAGAAAGGAGATTGAATCCTTGGTCGCTGCGGGTGCGGAAGAGATCTGTGTGGATGAGCCTTCGATGAGTTGCTATGGGTTCCGCGAGGATACAAGGAGGTTTGTTGATATCTTCAATCGCACGGTCGAAGCTGGCTTCGGGCGTGCTCGAATTTGCACGCACCTTTGCTTTGGAAACTTCAAAGGTCACCCTGTTGGATATCGAAAGTATGCGCCCCTGTTCCCCGCCTTCTTTGATCTGCACTGTGATGAGGTGCATGTCGAGATGGCCAATCGAGAGTATGCCGAGTTGGAGATCATCGGCGAAATCGCGAAACGAACCGATGTGGCAGTGGGAATCATTGACGTGAAGAGCTATTACATCGAATCCCCTGAGAACATCGCGGATGCAGTGCGGGCCTGTCTCCTGCATGCGTCACCGGAGAGGCTCGTCTTCGCTCCCGATTGTGGGCTGAGTCAGACGGCGCGCTGGGCTGCAAAACGAAAATTGGTCAATCTCGTCAGAGGGGTGAGTCTTGTGAAGGCTGAGGTTTTTAAAGAAGGGTGAGCGGAGTTCCCGCTTCGTCGAACCTAAGGGTGCTCCCTTATTCGACAGGAATAGGGGTAATCTTAGCAAGAAAAGCTTGTGGCATATCGGATCGAATGGTTGTCTTGTGCGACTCCGTGTGACTCCCGCAAACGGATGAAAACTTAGGATGAACCAAGAACCAGCGACAACAGCAAGCACTGGAGAGAGTGATCTCACTCTCGTGGGTAGGGCACAGAATGGGGACACGAGGGCCTTCGACGAACTGGTGCGAAAGTATACCCCGAAGCTTTATGGCATGGTTTACAACATGACCTCGAATCGAGAGGACACGGCGGACCTCTTGCAGGAGATCTTCTCCAAGGCTTATCGTTCCCTGACCCGTTTCATGGGTAAGTCCTCCTTTTACACGTGGATTTATTCCATCGCGGTAAACATGACGCTCAATTTCCTGAAGAAACGCGGACGTCACACCAAGATCAGTCTTGACGATGTAGATACCGGGATTGAGAACGATCCCGATTTCATCGAAATCACGACGGCTGCGAGGGGGACCTTACGCGAGGTAAACATCCATGAACTTCAAAAAAGGTTGAACGAGGCCATGATGAAGCTGTCTGAAGAGCATCGGACGGTTGTTACACTGTATGATGTTCAGGGCCTTCAACATGCTGAGATCAGCAAGATTGTGGGTGTCTCGGAAGGAACAGTGAGATCCCGTTTGTTTTACGCCCATCGTCAGTTGCAAAATCACCTCGAAGAGTTCGTAAAGTGAAGTGTGAAATTGCTGCCTGAAAACCACTAACACCACGAGACGCCATGGAAGAGTTTGAAAAAGTACGAAAACTGATCCGCCTGAAGCGGCATGAGACGCCACCGGAAGATTTTGTTGATCATTTTATTCAGACTTTTCGCGATAAACAAAGGACCGAACTCATGAAGAGGTCGGTGTGGAGCATGATGAAAGAGCGGATCGACATGTTCTTCGATGATCTTTTGGTGCCGAAATGGGCGCTCGCTCTTGGAGTTCTGACCCTTGCGGCAGTGATGGCATGGGCCGTGTTTCCTGGTGCTGATACTTCAGTTGGAAATGTGGCGGCAGTGGATCAGGGGAGTTCCCTGCCTGTAGTGGCTGAAGGCAGTGTCGCTCGGTCTCATCGAGGTGAACCCTTTGTCATCGACGGAGTTCGGATCATGATGGAAGTGGAGAACCAAATGGAGATCCAGCAAAGTGAACTTGCTCAACATCTCGACAAGGGGCACGGAGCTGAAATGATCGTGGTGCCCACTGGGAATGGCATGGGTATCGCAGTGCCAGTGGAAAAGTTTGTGGCGGCTTATAATCAGTCGGCTGCCAAATAGTCTTTTGAGAAACCTCCGCCTCCGGGTGTTTCGATTCGGAGGCGATCCCCTGGATTTACTGGGAGGCTACAGCTTGATTCAAGGGCCTTCTCTCCCGTTACTGTTAGCAGGGTCTGTTTTCCCGGTAAACCCGAGCCGCCCCCGTCCAGTCCGAACGGTCCGTCCTTCCGATGTTGGGTGAGAAGTGAGAGCTTTAGCGGTTCGAGAAACTCAAACTCCCGAATCGTTCCATTTCCGCCACGCCATTTCCCATGGCCTCCGGAGTTTTGTCGGATGGAAAACTCATGCAATCTGACCGGGTAACGTTGTTCGATGATTTCTGGGTCCGTGATGGCCGTGTTCGTCATGTGAGTGTGCAGTGCATGTGCGCCGTGGTAGCCGGAGCCTGCTCCCGAGCCACCCGCGATGGTCTCGTAGTATCCGAAGCGATCATTACCAAACAAAAAATTGTTCATGGTCCCTTGGCTACAAGCCTGAATGCGCAGCGCTTTGATCAAGGTGTCCACGAGGCGCTGACTGATTTCCACATTTCCACCGACAACGGCCGGATCCCGCTCGGGATCGCCTGAAAAGGTTGGATTCAGAAGAGAATGGGGGCAAATGATCTCAACAGGACGCAGGAGGCCTTCATTGAGAGGCACATCCTCCTTAAGCAGAAGTCTGAGAACGTAGAGCACTGAACTCTGAACGATGGCCAAGGTGGCGTTGAGGTTGCCCGCGTGAGGCGGTGATGTTCCGGTGAAATCCAGAGTCAACCGGGGCGTCGGATTTGCCCGAATCTCGATTCTGACGCGGATGCTGGAGCCGTCATCCAGACGCTCCTCGGCTGTTCCGAATCCCAGGGCGGGGATGCGTGCGCACATGAGGAGAGCCGAGTCATTCAAAATCCTCTGCATCACTCGGGGGACCCGGTCTGGCTGGTCGGATGCGAGCGAGAGAAGGCGCTCCACACCGAGGCGATTCGCGGCGAGTTGAGCATGGAGGTCTGCGAGATTGTCTGCCACATTGCGGCTGGTATAGGGGCCGCTTGTCAACAGGGACTCGATCTCACTCCATGCGGATTGTCCGTTTTTGACCAAATAGCGAGGGCTGATCAGGGTGCCTTCCTCTGCCAGTTTTGTGGCGTGAGCGGGCATGGAGCCCGGCGTGATGCCTCCGATTTCAGCGTGATGAGCCCTGTTGGCGATGTAGCCGAGAAGAGAGCCTGTGGTATCAAAAACGGGTGTGATCAGCGTGATATCCGGGAGATGGGATCCTCCAAAAGCGGGGTGATTGGTGATGTAAGTGTCTCCCGGACGAGGCTCAAAATGCTTCATCGTTTCCCTCACGCAAACGCCCAAGGCACCAAGATGAACGGGGATATGAGGAGCGCTGGTGATCAATGCGCCATCCGAACTCAGGAGCGCGCATGAGAAATCGAGGCGCTCCCGGATGTTGGTGGAGATGGCGGTGCGACAAAGCAGCGCGCCCATTTCTTCGACGATTCCCTGAAATCGATTGCGATAGAGATCAGCTGAAAATGATTCTGAGCGTTGCGTGCTTTTGAGGGTGGGTGACGGAATCTTCTGGTTTCGAAGGATCCAGCCGAAACCTTTTCTCTCCTCTGCCTCCCAACCTTGTTCGATGATGAGTGTGCTGAATCCATCTTGCCGCAATGCGGGTCCCAATACTCGGCCGCTTCCACCGCAGAGATCCGTTGAATCAAGCATCCGATCGAGTTCCCGACGTCTGACCGAAACACGGAGAGACACCAGTTCGATATCTCGATCTGCCGGAGGTGAGTAACCGAAAAGGCGCTCGTAAGCCTGAATGTAGGTGGATTTTAGATTGGAGTTTTGGTTCAGGGGGATCTGAATCGGGATATCCTGACCTTGGAGGCGAAGCTCTGCCAGCGTGAAGGGATCGTCGCATTCTGACGAGTCGATTCCGCGCATCGAGAGCGCGAGTCGCGCATCAGAAGCGAGTGAATCGATCAACGTGGACAAATGTTCTTGAGCTGTCTCGATCGGTTCCAGAAACTGTCTTTCAGCAAAGCTCTCTGGAAGAGCCTGATGAAGGCCAACGGCACTGAGGATGCCCGCGTTTTGAGGAACGAGCACCGTGTCCATTCCAAGGTGAGAGGCCAGAGCACAAGCATGTTGGGGACCAGCTCCGCCGAACGCGAGCAGCGCATGATCAGAGGGCGCGTAGCCTTCGGCCACCGATATGCGCCGGATCGCGGTGCCCATGGATTCAATGGCAAGCTGCAGTAGGCTTTCCAGCAACTCTGCCCTCGTGATCGGCTCTTTTGTGGTGGATGTAATCGTTTCGAGCAGCTCGTTGCAGCAATCCTCGGCGGCTTGGATGTCGAATGGGATGGGAGCCTTGTCGACATCGAATCGATTGAGCAAAAGATTCACGTCGGTGATCGTCAGAGGGCCGCCCTTCCCATAACAAGCGGGGCCGGGATCGGCTCCTGCGCTTTCAGGTCCGACGGCGAGTACCCCTGCTTTCCAATGACAAATGGAGCCGCCTCCCGCAGCCACGGTTTCTATCGCTACGCAGGGTGAAAGGAGGGACATTCCCGCGACCGATTGTGAAAAACGATAGGTCGGTCGACCGTCCAACCTCGCAACATCCGTGCTAGTGCCGCCCATGTCGAAAGTGATGACTCGCTGAAAGCCAAGATCCTTGGCCGCATTGGCTGCTCCGATCACGCCTCCCGCTGGACCGCTCAATAGCATGTCTTTGGGCCTGATCGATTGCTGACTCTCGAGGCCACCCGAACTTGTCATGATTTCCAAGGTGGAGTCTGGACTGAGGGGCTGGGCGACGCGGCGGAGAAAGGCCTCGACCGGCTCAGTCAAGTATGCATTGGCGATAGCACTTTGTGCGCGAGGTAAGATTTTGATGAAGGGCGCGACTTCGGAAGATAGCGAGACATGTTCGAATCCGGCTTTCTTCAAAAGGGTGCCTACCCGCCGTTCATGAGTCGGGTTTTTTTGACTGTGCATGAGCGCCACTGCGGCGTGGCGGAAACCTCGGGTGACCATCTCCTCGGCTGCAAGGAGAAGGGAATCCATCTCCAGTTCTTCGATGATCCGTCCTTCCGCATCCATCCTTCCGCGGACCTCATGCACATCCGCGTGAAAAACGGGACGGGGTTCGTGATGAAGCGTAAAAAGGGACTGCCTGCGCTGATCACCGATGAGCATGAGATCACCAAAGCCTCGCGTCACGAAGAAGACCACGGAGGAACCCTTTTTTTCAAGCAAGGCATTGGTGGCGCGAGTCGTGGCGAGTCTAAATCGAATGTGGGGAAGGGGAGTCGCTAGGGGCGTTTGAGTCAGGATCCGGGCACCGAGAATGGGAGCTTCCTCGTTCGCACTGATTTCCAGCATTTGACCGGTTTTCCAGGTTTCCGGCGCCTCGTACGCTAAAATCAGTGCGCTTTCGGATTTGAGCCAATTCAGAATTTCACTTTTCTCAGAGCCGGAAGTCTGCGCTGAATAGCCGAGGAAAAAGCCATCGGGTAGTTCCCAAGGATCAGAAACAATTACCCGTTTGCGACTCTCACAGACGCTTACGATTCGAGTGCGAATCGCCCCTGTGGAAAGCACCTTACACCTTTTGAACCCACCTTCTGGCGTGACTGCGTAGCAGTCGGTGAATGTGCCACCAGTGTCGGCAGAGAATAGCCACATCTACTTCGCAGCGGCGGGCGGTAGCATGATGTTGGGAATCAACCGTGCCTCCATCAGTGAATCGAGATACGGGGCATTCTCTTGAGGTTTAAAAATGGCGTTTGCCTTTTCCATCCATTCTTTAGCTTCATCGTCCTTCTTATTCCCAAACGCGACGGAGGCCTTGGCGAAGTAGTAAGCGGGCGTATCGTCCATGAAGGTAAAGTAGGTCTTCTGGGTTGCCTCCGCTTCTTTGATTTTTCCCTGAAGAGTCTGAGAAGCCAAAGCTTTGAAGACGATCAGGTGGCGGACCTGCATTTGAATTTTGGGAAAGTCATTCAGCAGTTTTAAAAACGCCACTTCCGCTTCGGGAAAGGAGTGCTTGACGAATAGGAGCTCTGCCAAGTTAAACTGGGGAGCCAGTGCACTCGGCTCGATGGCGAGGGCTTTTTTGAACTGCTCTTCAGCTTTGTCGAACTCACGGACTGCTGGGACGAGATAGATGGCACCCCTGATATTGAAGACGTTTCCGTCCTTGGGTGCGATCCGCTCAGCTTCATCGAGCTTTGCAAGCGCATCGAAGTAACGGTGTCGCCCTTGGAGATCCTGAGCCTCTCCCAGAAGTTTTTGGAGCTCCGGATTTGGCGGAGCGGGTGGCTGTGTTGTATTTGGCAAAGCTGACTTTTCGCCAGTGGGTGCTGCCGCAGGTGTGCCCTGAGCATTTGAGACCGGGCAGACGTGGGCTGACATTAGCGCTGTGATCGCAAAGGGGCAGAAATGTCGAAAAGTCATACCCGAATCCTAGGCTGCCAAGGGCGCGTGGCAATGGCGAAAAAGTGAATGATTTGGCACTCGAACAAAGGAATTGAACTTTCTTGAACTGGGACGGTGTTTGTGGCGTATTGTGAAATACCATTCCTAAATATGAAGTCGCACTCCCTGCTCTCCCTCCTCGCCACTGCCTCGCTTGTCAGCACCTCAGCTGTGAGTGGGGCGGACCTAAGTGATTCCTTTTTGACCATGTTCAAAGCGCTCCCGTCCCAGGTGGACGTGCCGGATAACGAAATCACGGCCGCGAAGACGGACCTGGGTCGGATGCTTTATTACGACACCCGATTCTCAAAAAGCCAAAAGATCTCCTGTAACTCCTGCCACATGCTGGACAAGTATGGCACCGACAACGCGCCTTTCTCATCGGGTCACAAGGGTCAGAAAGGTGGCCGCAGTGCGCCCACCGTTTATAACGCAGCTCTTCACATTGCCCAGTTTTGGGATGGCCGTGCACCAACGGTTGAGGAGCAGGCGAAGGGACCAGTTTTGAATCCGATCGAAATGGCGATGCCCGACAAAGAGCACGTCGTGAAAGTGATCAAATCCATTCAGGGTTACACGGCTGCATTTGCCAAAGCATTTCCAGGTGAGGCCGACCCGATCACCTATGATAATTTTGGCAAAGCCGTTGGTGCATTCGAGCGCAAGCTGCTCACGCCCTCCCGCTGGGACGACTATCTGAGGGGCAACAAGGAGGCGTTAACCGCCGAGGAGAAAAAGGGTTTCGAAACCTTCGTGACTGTTGGCTGCGTGACCTGCCACAATCAAGCTGGCGTGGGTGGGCACATGTATCAAAAGCTGGGTCTTGCCAAACCCTGGCCGGATCTGAAAGATGCTGGCCGCTTCGAGGCGACCAAGTTGGACAGTGACAAGTTCTTCTTCAAAGTTCCGAGCCTCAGAAACATCTCCGAGACTGGACCTTACCTTCATGACGGCTCCGTCACTGATCTCCCAACGATGGTGAAGATGATGGCCTCTCATCAGTTGGCCAGGGAACTGACGGACGAACAGACATCTTCCATTATTTCGTTCCTGAAAGCGCTGAAGGGTGACCTGCCGACGGACTACATCAAGATGCCAACTTTGCCCGAAAGCGGCCCCGATACACCGAAGCCAGACGATACTTAGTCTTCGGAGTTGATCGCTGTCTGTGAAAACAAATAAGGGCGAGTCATCCGACTCGCCCTTTCTGTTTTTGAGATTGATCGACCAACTATTTTTGAGCCACGTAATCGAGCACAAAAACTTTATCGAGCTGAGGCTTCAAGAGATCTACGAATGCTTTGTGAGCAGGGTGGGGGATGTAAATGTCAATGCCTGCCTTGTCCTTAAAGGTGACGAAAAAGCAGTGGGTAAACCCATCATTTAAATTTTCGGGGCTCACGTTGGTTCCCCACTCAAAGCCGGTCACCACATCGATCTTCGACGGTAAGGCTCGGAACCCATCCTCGAGGTCTTTGATCTGAGCAGGGGTGGCGGTGTCTTTGAATTTAAAGAAAACGGCATGGCGGTAAACGCCCGGTTCATTGGCGGTAGCTGTGGGGGTCATGGTTGAAGTGAGGGTGAGGATCGCAGCAAGGCTGAAGGCAAAAGTCCGAAGGGTTGATTTCATGCATGCGAGTGTGGGCTGGAGTCTGCCTCTCGTCAAATGGACTGGTGCGCTTTCCTTCATGACTTTGAAACTGATCGAAGTTTCCTTGTGAATAGGCGCTTACGCGCAACGTTTCAATCCATGGAAAAGTCTTACCGAATACTCTTTGTGTGCCTCGGAAATATCTGCCGATCTCCGGCTGCTGAGGGAGTAATGCGCTCATTGGTTCAACAGCAGGGGATCTCAGAGTTTATCGAAGTTGATTCAGCGGGCACCGCGAGTTGGCATATCGGAAAACTGCCGGATGACCGAATGCGCCATGCCGGGAAAAGGAGGGGGTATGATCTATGCAGTCGTGCACGGCAGGTGCAGGCTAGCGATCTCAACTCGTTTGATCTCATTTTAGCGATGGACGAATCGAACCTCCAAAACCTCCGTTCTCTCGACGACTCTTGGAGGGGTGATCCCAAGGTAAAAGGGTTCTGCGATTATTGCTCCCAACACGAAGAGAGCGAGGTGCCGGACCCTTATTACGGTGGGCCGGAGGGTTTCGAAAAAGTGCTCGACCTGCTGGAGGATGGCTGCGCAGGGGTGTTGAAGGAGTTCATCGATACAAACAAAAAACGGTTATCGTGACCCGATAACCGTCCTCTGTTTGGCGGAGTGACTCTTTCGTTTAAGGCAGTGGGAAACGAGCATTGGTGGTGCTCACTTCACCGCGAATCTGCGCGAGGGCTGCATCGTCATCTTTGTTTTCCAAAGCACGATGGATCCATGCGGCAATCTGTGTCATTTCGGCTTCCTTCATGCCGCGTGTGGTTACAGCGGGCGTGCCGATACGGATGCCTCCTCCGAGGGTGATTTTTTCTGTATCGAAAGGGATGCCGTTTTTGTTCACCGTGATCGCGGCCTTATCGAGCGTCTCGGATGCGATCTTCCCGTTGAGGCCGCGCGGGCGCAGATCCACGAGCATGAGGTGATTATCGGTGCCACCGGATACAATTCGATAACCCAGGGCCGAAAGTTCCGCGGCGAGAGTCTGTGCATTCTTGACGACCTGACGTTGGTAGTCTGAGAATCCGGGTTGGAGCGCCTCGCCAAAACAAACGGCTTTGGCTGCGATCACATGCATGAGCGGTCCGCCTTGCACGCCTGGGAAGACGTTGGAATCGATCTTCTTCGCCAGTTCTTCGTTATTGGTGAGGATGATGCCACCCCGCGGGCCGCGCAGGCTTTTATGAGTCGTGCTGGTGACGAAGTCCGCGCAGTCCATTGGGCTCGGATGCACGCCGCCTGCGACGAGACCTGCGATGTGTGCGATGTCGACGAACAGGTAGGCACCCACGCTTTTCGCGATCTCACTCATGCGTTGGAAGTCGATGATCCGAGGGTAAGCCGAGGCACCCGCTGTGATCATTTTGGGACGACATTCCTCTGCCATTTTCTGGAGGCCGTCGTAGTCGATCCGTTCGTCTTTCTCGCTGACGCCGTAGTGCACCACCTCGTAAAACTTGCCCGAGAAATTGGCTTTGTTTCCGTGGGTCAAATGACCGCCGTGAGCGAGGTTCATCGTCAAAATGCGATCACCCGGTTTCAGCACGGAGAAGTAAACTGCCGTATTGGCTTGGCTGCCCGAGTGGGGCTGCACATTGGCAAACTTGGCTCCAAAAAGCTGGCAAACGCGGTCAATGGCAAGTTGTTCCACCTTGTCCACTTCCTCGCAGCCACCGTACCAGCGCTTGCCGGGATAGCCCTCGGCGTACTTGTTGGTCAGGCAGGAACCTTGGGCGGCCTGGACTGCACGGCTGGCAAAGTTTTCAGATGCGATCAGTTCGATGTGGTGTTGCTGGCGTTTTTCCTCAGCATGGATGATGGCGGCGACGGCTGGATCTGCCTCGTCGAGGACTTCGAGTGGGTGGGTATGGGCGTTCATTTTGTTGACGCGGCGGCCGTGGCGACCACCGGAAAAGGGCGTGCTCAACCAAGCATCTGCGATTTCGATGCCTTGCTCGGCTGAGGTGCGGTTACCAGCGAGACAGAGTACATTGGAGTCATTGTGCTGCCGGGTGACGACCGCAGTCTCGACGTTGTGCACCACGGATGCTTGGATGCCGGGGTGACGGTTGGCCGCCATGCTCATGCCGATTCCCGTCGTGCAAAAGAGGATGCCGGCATCGGCCTCTCCGGATAAAACCTGCTCGGAGACAAGGTCAGCGTAGTCAGGGTAATCCACCGAGTCGTGGCCCTGCGTGCCGAGATCCAAAACGGTATGCCCTTGAGCCTTGAGGTGCTCGACCACCGCATCCTTTAAATCCACTCCACCATGATCAGCCCCGACGGCGATGATCTGGGTCAAGGAGGATGCGGGTGTTGTGGGGGCTTCGAGGGTGGTGGTGCTCATGATTTGGGATTGGGAAAAGTTTTTTCGATGTAGGTCAGAACACTGGGCAAGACGCGCCCCAGCATGTCGCGAGTTTCCTCGTAGGCATCGGCACCCATGCCGAAGGGGTCCGTGAGGTCTTGATTTCTCAGGCTATCATCGGCGCAAAACTCACTCACCAGATACGTTTTGGAAGACGCTTCTGGAAACTCGGATTCGATCGCGTCAAGGTGGTGTCCTGCCATCGCGAAAATGTGGGTGGCCTCTTCAACCAAATCAGACGTCAGCGGCTGACTCCGGAAATGACTTAGATCGAGGCCTTGGTCTCGCATCAGGCTGGCCGTGTGATGGCTTGCAGGCTGCCCGCCCATTGCGCTCACTCCTGCCGACTTCACGACATAATCACCCTGCGGTTGCGCGAGTGCACGAAACAGAGCCTCAGCCATGGGGCTGCGGCAAGTGTTGCCGGTGCAGACAAACAATACATTCTTCACGCTCTCGAAGGTGCTTCCGGGGTTGCGGTGCAGGGGTGCGCAGGATGCCGTGGGGGGGCGATTTGTCAAAGGGAACTGGTGGTTTCACAGCCGAGTCTCAAGAGGCCGGCCACGCTCATGGCGTCTCGGATTCGGCCATCGAGCGCCATTTCAATGGCTTCCCGAAGGGGAACGCGGAGGACATCAATCTTTTCGGTCTCTTCAGGGGATGCCTCCTCAAAAGTAAGGCCCCGCGCGGTGTAGATGTAGGCTTTTTCGTTTGAGACGGAGTTCGAGAGCTGAAGACCCTCCAGTATGAGACAGAGATCTGTGGCGCGGATGCCTGTTTCTTCCAGCAGTTCCCGCCGGGCACATTCCTCCAGTTCTTCCCCGGCAGGACAGCCGCCCTCAGGGATTTCCCACTCGTAGCTGTCGTGGGTGTATCGATACTGGCCGACCAACCAGGTGAAGCCAGCCGCATCAATGGGAATAACGCCGACGGCGCGGTTCCGGTATTCTACGACACCATAAATGCCGGGGCCTCCTGACGGGTTAATGACTTGGTCTTCTCTCACTCGAATCCAAGGATTCGCGTAAGCCTCGCGGGTGGAAAGAGTGGTCCAAGGATTAGTCTGCGATGACATGAATGCGGACGACTATTGGACACGGAAATAGCCATCTGGACTGTAAAGCCAGTAGGCGTCGAGCGGATTCAGGCGCGGTAGGAGGGCAATGGGTTTTCCGCGCTCGTCTTTACCTTCGATGACTTCGCTATGACCTGGCTGCGAGGGGATGATGAACCGGGAAGGGGCGGCCGTGGGTGCAGCCACGGTGTCCGGGTGGCGGAGAGTGGCTGTTTCCTCGATCTCATCCACGATCACGTCCACCCACTTCAGTTTCTGAGCGTCATCAGCAAACTCGCTCCAATCTCCCGTCGAGGAGGCGGCGTACATCCGCTTAATGAATTCGTCCCGCGTGATGCCCATCTTGGCAGCGATGGGGTCCGCCAGTCTGCGCCACCACTCTTCGAGTTCTTGCACGGTCTCGCGCTGCTGGGTCAGATTCCCGAAAGCGGCTGAGGAAAGCTGGTGGTGCAGGATGATGGCGTTCGGGTAGGCGTACGATTTCGTCGCGCAGGTCGTGATGCAGGCGGCGAGGCTGGCCGCGAAGGATTTCACCACGGTATAAACGGGTGCGCGGCTACCGTGCATGGCGCGGAGAATTTTGTAACCCGCCATCACGGAGCCTCCTGGGCAGTCGTCGATCACGATGAAAATGGGGGCCTCCGGGTCGCGGTTGTTGAAGTAATTGATCCGGTCGGCGATGTCTTCCGCAGTTTTGGGAGTAACCACACCATTGAGCGCGATGCGGCGATCGGAGATGATGAGTTTTTGGCCGACGAGGGGTTCCTTCAGGTAGTTGGGTTGTTTACCCGCAGCCCAAGTCCGGGCCTCGGTTTCCTTTTGTTGGAGTTCCATGGCGAGCGTGAGTTGGCTGGACTTCCGACGTAGCTCGTTCTCTTCCTGCCGGATTCGGTAACCGTCGATGTCCGACTGGAACTTGGCGATGCTGGATTCCAGGGCGAGCCGCTCACTATCTTTCCTGAGCTTCAGATTGGCGGCATCATCAGCCGCTTTCCGCTCCCACTCTTTCAAATCGAGCCGAGTCTTCATTTCCTCGATAGCGGCCTGCATCTCGGCGGATTTTAACTTTTGCGCCGAAAGCTTTTTCTCCAATTGAGTTTGGGCTAATTGAATCTCCGCATTCACCTTTTCCCGCTCGAGCTGAAGCTTTGCCAGTTCATCTCGCCCGGCTTGCAAAGGGTCCATTTTGGCTACGGGAGCCGCGGCAGCAGGTTGCGATGCAGGGACCGGAAGGGTCTCGGCGAGGGTGAATCGAGTCAGTGCGACGAGAACGGAGGAGAACAAAAGTCGGCTCATGGGAGAAATAAAAGGTAGGAACGGCAATCTGTCGCTGAAATAATGGTGCCGCCGAAACCTGAATGCTCGGGTGCTCTATTCTTTCGTCCCGTTGCTGATGCAAAATGCATCCGCACTAGCGCACTGGCTTGTTTCCGATATACTCGGCACCCCATGATCAAAGTAGGCCTTGTCTCTCTCGGTTGCGCGAAGAACCTCATCGACTCAGAAATCATGATCGGCCACCTCCAGCAGGCGGGCATGGTCATGACACCTGAAGCCGAGCTGGCGGACGTGCTTATTGTTAACACGTGCTCGTTCATCGACATGGCGAAGAAGGAGAGCATCGGGGCCATTCACGATGCAGTGGATGCGCGCGAGGGGGCGGCGAAACGCGAGAGGCAAAAGATCATCGTGGCGGGTTGTTTGTCTCAAAGGTTTGCTCAGGAGCTCCCCGGACTGATGCCCGATGTGGATGCGTTCATCGGTCTGGACCAAATCACGCAAGTGGCGCCGATCATCGCCAAGATGTTCGGCAAAGATGTGGAGCAGGAAAATCTGGTCACGGAGAAGCCGATGTACATCCCGGACTACGACACTCCGAGGTTCCGCCTGACGCCGAAGCATTTTGCCTACATCAAGATTGCGGAGGGTTGCAATCATCCGTGTTCTTTTTGCATCATCCCGAAGATCCGCGGTAAGCACCGCAGCCGCACGCAGGAGAGTGTGGTGAAGGAGGCGCGTGATCTTGTGGCGGCAGGCGTGAAGGAGATCAATCTGATCTCCCAAGACACGACTTACTTTGGCATGGACAAGTGGGAAGGTCAGCGACCCAACCCACGCAGCGGCGTGGACTCTTCACGCGGTGAGTCGCTGGCCTCACTGATCCGGGAGCTGAACGCGATCGAGGGTGAATTTTGGATCCGACTGCTCTACACGCATCCGGCACATTGGAGTGATGACCTGATCCAAGCCATCGCTGAGAGCCCGAAGGTGGCCCGCTACATTGATATGCCGCTGCAGCACATCAGCGATCACATGCTGGGTCTGATGAAGCGTGAGACGAATGGCCAGTACATCCGTGACCTAGTGTCACGCATCCGAGCTGGCATCCCCGGCATCGCGATTCGGACGACGTTCATCGTGGGTTTCCCCGGTGAGACGGAAGTTGATTTTGAGGAGCTGATCAAGTTCATTGAGGAGACTCGATTTGAGCGCGCGGGTGTCTTCAATTACTCGCAGGAAGAGGGGACGCGCGCGGCCAAGATGGAAGGCCAGATCCATCACATGACACGGAAGCGCCGGTGGAATGAGGCGATGCGTGCGATCCAACAGAGCGTGGAGAGTTTTAACAAAGAAGTGATCGGCAAGAAGGTGCGCGTGCTCGTGGAGGAAGCGGGTGTGGCCCGTGGCGAGATGGATGCGCCCGACATCGATACGACCGTCTTTGTGAACAAAAAGCTGCCCGTGGGGCGGTTCGCCGATGTAACGATCAAGGACTGGCGTGGCTACGATCTGGTGGCGCAGTAAGTCTTTTTTCAGAATAGCTCGCCTTGGATTGGCGCATTGATATCAGACGGCTTCCGCAGAGGATTCGGTGCGTCTGCATGGAGGACGAGGATCTCGGAAGGCGGTGCAAAAGAGTTAAGGTTCCCCTGGAGGTAGGCTGCCTGTTGATCGGGCAGGAGGAGTGCAGGCATCCGGTCGTGGACGGGTTCGACGGTGGCATTGGGCGAGCAAGTGATCATGCTGTAGCAGCGACCCCACTCAGCGGAGTCTTCCCAGATGCCGGCGGCCCAGAGGAGATCACCGGAGGCTGGGGTGAATCGGTGGGTGCGCTTTTGGCCGGTGGGTCCTGACCACTCGAAGTAGGCGGAGAAGGGGATGAGGCAGCGTTTTTCTGCGAAGGCGGTGCGCCAAACGGATCCAGAGAGCTTGTCGTCCCGTGAGTTCACGATGGCC
>CAMBPV010000063.1 GCA_945869695.1 Prosthecobacter debontii | reverse complement strand
CTTGAGCGTGATCTCTGCATCAGAATGCTTGCCGCCGCGCATTTGGGAGGAGCTCAGCCCGATGAGGGCAACAATATTCTTCGGCTCAGCGCGCAACACTTCCTCATAGAGCTTTGCCGCATTGCTCAGGTCGTCCCCCTCGAGGGCCTGATTGGCTTTGGTGAGCAGGGTCTGAGTCGGGTCAGCTTGGGTGGGTGGAGCGGGAGTGGTGGCAGATGAATCCGTCGATTCACTTTTAGCCATCAAAGTGGCTTTCAATCCCGAGGAGTTGAGAGCCTCCTTGAGTTGAGGGTCGGTGAACATTTTCTCCTCATCCGGAGTCAGTGAGAAGCGCGCTGAGCCCAGTTCCTCCACTTGATCGAGCAGGGCCTTGGAAGCGTTTTCTGTTTTCTTCAGCTCGGCGATGATTGTCTCCTTTGCTTGCTGTTGCCGCGCTTGGTTCCGGAGCTGGCGCAGGATGATGCTCCGCAGCATCTGATTCTCGGCCAGCAGCTCTGGTGACTCGGGCTCGGTGGTTTCCATTTTGGTCTGCATCTCCTTCATCTGGAGCGTCAGCTCAGACACCTGTTTCTGATACTCGGAGCTCTGTTGACGCAGAGTCGTCAGTTCACCCTGGAGCGTGGCCAGTTGGCCCTTCAATTGACCGATCTCGGCATCCTTTTTCGTGATGTCACCCTTCAGCGTTTCGATCTGAACCTTCGCGGCATCCAGTTCTTTGCGGAGCTCGGCATTCTTGGCGAGGAGGTCCTTGTTGCTCGTTTCAGATTTGGTTCGTTTGAGGGAATCCAGTTCGGATTTCACACCCAGAGATTCTGCGGCCAATTTGTCGCGCTCCTTGGTGAAGGTGTCTGTCTTTTTCAAAGCTTCATCGCGCTCTTTCATGGCCGTGTCCCGCTCGCCCATGGCGGCGTCCCTTTCGGCCTGCATTTTCTCCAGGAGTTGTGCCCCCTGTGCCAACTTGTCTGTGGCAGCCATGAGCTTTTCGTTGGCTTCCTTGGCCGCTTTTTCCGCGGCGGTAAACTTTTGCTGTGCCTGGGAGAGTTGTGTTGAGATCTGGGCTTGTTGATTCCGGAGGGCTTTGAGCTCGCCTTGCGAGCCGCGACCCGCCTCCAATTCTTTCTGCATCGCCACCGCAGCTTGTTCCAGTTGAGCACTGCGTGAGGCCAGAGCGTTGGTGGTTTCCTTGGACGCCTTCAGTTCACCTGATGCCCAGCTATACCAGTCGCCCCACTTTTTGAGATCTTCCTCGTACTGCGTGTTCTTTTTGGAAAGGTCATCGATCCGCTGTTTGTACATTTTTTCGTACTGTTGGAGCAGGTCGCCGAAGCTCGGCAGAGCTCCTTTGGGCGCGGCGGTATCTGGGCTGAGTGGGCTTGGTGCGGTGTCTAACTTGGGCACTGGCACCATCGGGTTTAGAGATGGTGCTTCAGCGACAGGCGGTTGAGCTGGGGCGGGCGCAGCGGCTTTGCCTTCGATCCGACTGATGGCTTCCTGGACCTTTTGGCGGCGGTAGCTAAGCATCTGGGACTCCCAAACGGGGTAGTTTTTCGCGATGCTGTCGAAGATTTCCAAAGACTGGCGGAACTTGGCCAATGCCCCTGCCATATCACCGGATAGCTCGGCGCGGTCAGCTTCACCTTTGAGGATGTAGCCACGGAAATACTCGTCAGCAGCGGTGCCTGACCCGGCAGATTGAGCGGGCAAGAGCCCGACAGCCAGGACGGCCCCGAGGAAACAGAGGAGCACAGTACGGAAAAAATGCATAGGAATGAGCGGTGGGTGGGAACAGTAGTGCCACGTTTCCGCTTTGCAAATGTCTGGGGGCCAATCTTGCGGGTGAGACTCGCTTGGCACCCGCGTCAGATGCCCGATGGTTTTCGGGGTTATGGGTGAAGATGGAGGTGGTGTAGCCCGTTGTTTCGGATCCAAGCGCCCAGGGATGCAGGCCACACCGAGTGAAAAGCAGTCGGCAAAACGACGGTTCATTCGCCATTCGGGCCGGGAGTGGACCCCGTGGCAAACCATTCTCCTGTCGGAAAAAGCATCAGGGGGCTCTGGTCAGCAGTAGATGCTTCCACGTATTCCGTGCCTCCTCTGCGCAGGGACCGCCCTGAGGCCGTCGGAGGAAGGCCGAAGAGGGGCGCTTGCCCGCACTTCCTTGGCTCAAGGAATCAATTCCGCCACATCCTCATTGCGAATGGGCTTTGCTCCACAAACGAGACGAAACTGAATGTTGGCACGAGCAACGGAGGTGGCTTCTGCCGGCCGGCCTTTCACCAGAGCCAAGGCATCCCGAACCAGCCGCGAAGCCGTGGCGGCGTCCGGTTGCTGTCGGGTTTGATCGATTTCCAAAGCGAGCGATTTCGGAGGAATCGAGGGCACTCGGGGCATGAACACGATTGAAACCGAGGGCAAAATACTCCCCCTTGCGGTTTCAACCCAGGGATTCAAAATCTGAACATGCCACGACGCGAACTTTCCCGCCCCCAACAGGTCACCGAATGGCTTCAGGAATGGGGTGGCGTGCTCAAAGCGCCGGCCTTGATGACGCTGATCGGCTCGGCGGCTTTGCTGTGGCATGCTGCCCAAAAAGGTATCACCGCAGGACTTCCGGAAAACAGCATGGACGCCGATCCGGTTACCGACTCCGATGAATTGGCTTGGCTGTGCTACGATGCCATCATCGGCAGCGAGTTCGAGCAGACGCACGGGTGGCACATCAATCTCATGCCAGAATCTGTTCTGAAGGAACTGCCCGATGGCTGGCGTGAACGTGTCTCACTCGGTTCCTATGGCCATCTCGGTGTCATGGTTCCCCATCCTGCAGACTTGCTCGCCCCCAAACTCCGCCGCAACGAGCCGCGCGATCGCCAGCATGCCGCCTGGGCGCACGAGCAAGGTTTGATTTGAGGCAGCTTGCAATCTCAACTAACCTCTAAACATGCGACGCCTCCTCTATCAAGACGAAGCCCGGCTCGAATACGGCCGCAGGTTCTGGCGCGATCCTGCTCGCAAAGCGCGGCTCCTCGCGCACTGGCAGGACGAGCGCCATCCGTATCACGACCGCTTCCTCGAAAAATGGCAACCTCTCGTGGAGCGCGTGCTTTCCGCCTCTCCTGGAGACGATGACGCCCTCGATGCGGCCTTGCAGTCTGAGGGGTTTAGCCTCCGAGTTGTGGTCAAAGAGATTCCCCCAGTGTTTGGGAGCTTTTGGTCTTGATGGAGCTCGTGTCGCCCGTTGTTTCGGATCAAAGCGCCCACGGATGCAGGGCTTAGGGCACGATCATTCGGCTTGGGGCAGTGGGGGATGAAGTGATGACCCCGGTATCCATGGGTAAACAGGACGCGGGGTTCGAGATGACATTGCCCTTGGATGCAGGTCGCACCGAGGCAAAAGCAGTCAAAGCCACACGTTGCATGAGCGGAGGGTGCCCTCGGATCCTGCCCACTCGGTGCATTCATTAAGGTCACACTGACCATTCATTGAGATCAGGGTGCCCATTCATTGAGATCAAGGTGCCCATTCATCGGCAAGCTTTTTGCATTCATGGAGCCCCAACAAGGGAATCCTTGAGCGGCATGAATGGATAATGTGGGCTCACAAATTAAATTCTTGAGGCGCATCAATGCATTGAGCGATCTCAAGGAATGGATTCATGGACCTCCCTGAAAGCATTCTTGCGGATGAAAAATGCTTTCCTTGAGGTGCATGAATGGAGGAAGTGAGCTCACAGAATGGGTGGTTTGCCCCGTTTTTTCCACAAACGCGGCTCGAATGGCCAAGGATTGACCTTCATCTATTGTTCGGTGTGCCCTCAAAAAGGGGTATGGATGAGACCTAGATCCCTCGCTTTGAGATCAAGGAACGACGCGTTACGGCTCAAGATCGTCTGACTCCGGCTTAATCAGAGCGGGATGTGCCCTCGATCATTCGGTTGGGCTGGCTGCAGAGTCGCCCGCATCATCCGCAGGAACGGGCGGAGCCGGAGGTGGAAGCAGTGACCGATACAAACTGCCGGGTCGGCCTTTCCGCACCTCATGCACCACCGCGCAGCCTTGGCGGATCATTCGGCCAAGGAAGGTCTTTACCTCCTTGTTATCCGGCCATTGCCGGGTGGCGTCCTTGATGCGTATCATGAAATCCTGCGGTGCAAAGGGCCGTCCCTCCGTTGCCGCCAGGCACTCCTTCAGCACCTCCTCACGTGGCCGGGCCGGTGGTCTCGGGACCAACGGGGCCGCCGTCACCGGAGTCGATTGTGGCACAGTGGGCATCACTGTCGTGTCTAGCTGGTGTTCCGTGAGCAGTGCTCGCACCTTGCGCACCATGTCGAGGTCTGCCATGAGCTTCGCCTCCAGCTTAGCCAGAGCATCCGGGTTGAGATCCGCCGCAGTCATGGTGAAAAGGATATCCATTTCCATCATTTATTCAAATGGAATGCTATTCTGATATGGGAATGCAAAGGCGGCGAGCCGTGAAACAAGAGAATGAAACTCGGCTGGCTCCGTCCCCCATCCCTTTGTTTTACCCAATGCCTGCCCGTTTGCTGGCTGGACGATTTCGCCGCAATCGCCAACACTCGCGTCATGCACACGTTGGAAACCGATATCGAGGTCAGCGCAGATGGTAGCCTGAAGCTGCTTTCGCCACTCCCAGAATGGCTGAAGCCAGGGCGCGTTCATGTCATGCTGTCGGTGGCAGACAATGCCTCGCCAAAGCCCAAGCGCATGATCCCCACGGCCACGCCGGAGATGCTCGCCAAGCGGGCGGCGGCTTTTGAAGCCATCCGGGCGATGGGCGGGCTAAAGGATGTGATTCCTGAATCAACGTGTTAGATTCCGGCCTCACACACTACCACTGCCTCAGATGGAAAGAGACCAAACTGTCTTGGCCATTTTTGCCATTTTTGCCTGCCGAGCAATGATTTCGGCCTCATTCCAATCGTGGCTACTTGCCAGCTCCTGCGAGGTTTTGTATTTCGACTGTGCGTAAACAAATTGTTTGTGAGGAAAGGCTGCATTGCCAGCCTGTTGTCCGTTGAGTTTGCGTTCAAGGAGTGAGTAATTACCCAAACGCTCGAAACAACGCTCGTGAGTTTCGTTTTGAAAATGCTCCCAACCTGACTCACCGGGGTTCTCCGGAAGGATGTGCTCCACTGTGGCGTCCATGGCCGAATCATTAATATCGCTACCACCAAACTGTTTTTCGATTTTGGCGAGAAAGTATCGAAGACGTTTGCCGGATGTTCCTCGTGCTTTGAATCTTAAGGTGGAGAAATCAGCCTCAAATTCTTCATCCGGTATGTAGATGGGTTGTAAAGCCTTGCGAACATCTGACAGCGTTTTGGCTCGCGAGCCCCTCACTTCGAGCGCTGCTTTGTTGTAGATATCCTCGAGAAGATGGGTGCTACGTTTGCTGACGCCGTTGAATCGAATCGAGACGATGGCGCAGTAACGCAAAATCTCGACGATGTCTGATGGTGACTTGAAAACATCCTTCGCTGCCAGAACTAGCGGTGTGAACTGGGAAACATTGAACAGGTTGAGGACTCGCACCTGTTCTTGCGCTTCGGGGTAGTCGAGCCAGAACTCTGATGATGCGTCTCCAAGGGCCTCAAACCATGAGGCATCTTTCTCGAGCATGTCGAGCAGGCTAAAAACCTGTTCCAATGTCGTGATATCACGCTTGATCGTCTTGAAAAGCTGCTTTTGCCGGACGTACTCGCGTCGTGAATTCAGGTGATGCCGTAGGAATTCCGGGAAACTGGCAATGCCAGCACGCGAAGTGATCCGAGCCCACTGCTTGAGCACTGGTTCCATCTGCGATTTGCTGATCCGATCTGCCATGGAGAGCAGGTAATTCTTCAAGAGATCTGTCTCGGTCAATTCTAGGCCGCGTGCGTTAAGAGTTTCAAAAACCGTGTAGGCACTGAGTTGGTCTTGGACTCGGACACTGATAAACACCAAACGTTCCGTGACGATTTCACTGACGAATGCAGCAATTTCCGCACCTTTCTTTTTTGGAGCAAATTTGTCTGCCAGCTTGCGCTTGAAGAATAAAAAACACCCCCAGAGCAGTTTTTCGGAGTCCCTTAAGTTCCGGACGCCACCATGCGGAGGCTTGCGCTGGGCAAGGTTGAGCTGGAAAAAGTCATCATCGTTCGCGTTCAGTTTCAGCTTTGGACTGATTCGCAAGCTGGAAGGGTCTTTGGCACCGAGATAGCTGCTTTCCAACAATGCCGCTCGTTCCTTGTTCGCATCCTCGTCGACACCTTCATGTGCGAGTTCATAAAGATGGTCCACACATGCGAGAATGAGGATGCTCAACGTTGCCATGCGTTGTTGGCCGTCGATGACTCGGAACTGCTTCCGTTCACCACTCTCCAGTACTACTGCACCCATGTAATGATCCTCACGGCTGGCTTCTATCGTCATCAAATCCTCCCACAGATCCTCCCAATGTTCCTCCTTCCATGAATAATCTCGCTGATAAGTAGGCACGCTGTAGGTCTTCCCATTGCTGAGAAGTTCTTTGAGATCCTCGGTGTCAGTGTTGAGCAAGGTGCTTTGGGCCATACTGGTGAAATTTAGAGGGATCCCCTCAATTTGAGAACGTAAATATAGCCTGTCTTTGACGATTCCACCTGCTTTTTCGCCGGGGCAGATAGCGGCAGCATCGCAGGGGCTAATTTTGAGCAGGAACTTCGTGCTAAATTAGGCTTACTCCTTCACCCCGATCTTCTCCACCGGGATCGCTTCGAAACCGAGCTTGAAGGCCGGGGAGTCGGGTTGGAGGCGGAAGTCGTCTTTCTTCCAATCGACGAACTTGGGATCGGCGATGAGGCTGTGTTTGTCCCAGCCTTCGGCTTGCCAGGAGGTCCATTCGTCGAGGGGGGCGCATTCGGTGAGGCGGATGTCGTCAATGAAGATTTGGCCGTTGGGCTCGTGGCAGTCGATGCGGAGCCAGAAATGCTTCATCCAGGGTTTCCAGGTGGCTTCGTTTTCGCGGGGCATGCGGCCGGTGGCTTCGAACTCGGTCCACTCGGGGGTGGCGGTGATGCTGGTGCTATTCGCCTGCCAGTAGCCTTCGCCGTTTTTGAAGCTGGCAAAGGCGAGGCTCAGTTTCGCGGTGGGTTCGGTGGATTTGACGCGGAGTCGCATGCGGTAGGCGGCGCCGGGGGTGATGGGAATGTCGGGGCCGTGGAAGACGGTTTTGGGATTCTTCGGGTCTTCACCGAGGGCGCAGTCGGCACGCAAAGCGCCCTCGGCGGCGATGAGTTGCACGTTTTTGTTGGGCCGGTGGTTGAAGCCCCAGCCTTTCGGGGTTTTGCCGGACTCGGCGGTGTCGAAGGTTTCGGTGAGCAGCGGGGCACCAGGCTTGTCGGGGCCGACTTTGTTGATGCCGGTGGTGATGGCGTGGCCGTTCGCCCAGGCGAGGTTTTGGTCGATGACGTTCCAATTCGGCGACACGTGGCGGAGGTCGCCGTATTTGATGCCGGGCTGGTCGGAGAACATGATGTTCCGACGGACGAAGTTTCCGCTCATCATGGTGCCGTCTTCGCGGATGGCATCGCGCGGGTGCAGGTCCATGCCGCGCAGGCTGGTCCACGCGGGCTGGCCGGCGACGGATTCGTAGCCTTTGATCATGGTGTCGATGTGGCTGGTATAGAAGCGGTGCTCTTTGCTCCAGCCGTGCAGGTCGAACTGAAACTTCCCACCGAGGGCGAAGATGTTGTTTTCGACGACGCAGTCGCGGGCGTTGTGCAGATGGATGGGCGTGTGGGCAACGCGGAAAACGATGTTGCCGATGATGTCGAGGCCGCCGGTGTTGTCGTCGGGGTAGAGGCCGAAGGTGAACCACGGATGCTTCAGCCCGCCTGCTTCCTGACCGCAGCCGATGACGTCGTGGATCAAATTGTAGCGCCACTTGCTGCCGCGGCTGCTGATCCAGTCGCGCCCGCCGGTGTAGATCGCGCCGCCGTCCTGCGTCTCAAGGCAGAGGTGGTGGAGATGGTTGTATTCGACGCACAGATTGTTCCCGCTCATCTGCACGCCCATGCGCGGGCCGTCGTGGATGTGATTGTGCGCGGCGGTGTGGTCCACGCCATACAGGCTGATGCCGCAGGCGTTCTTGTTGAAGACACCCATGTGATGGATGTGATTGTCCTCAGCGAGGTGACCGGGGCCAGTGAGCGTTTTGCGGTCGCCGCCATTCAGGCTGATGCCGTTGCTGCCGGTGAAGCTGATCTCGTTGTGCGAGAGGCGCACGTTTTTGCCACCATTCACACCAATGCCAGTGCCATTGAAGTAGCCGACTTGCCTGATGGTGCAGCGCTCGACCAAGGAATCTTCTGCGCCGTCAAAAGTGATCGCTGAGGCATGGCAACCGGTGAGCGTGAGTTCGCGGATGGTGATGTGCTTCGCGCTCTTCACCTTGAAGAAGGAATCGAGCGTGGGGACTCGGACCTCGCATTCGGCGATCGATTTCTCCGGCCAAAAATACAGCGTGCCGGTATGCTTGTCGTAAAACCACTCGCCGGGCGCATCCAGCTCTTCGAGGGCGTTTTGGAAGTGGTAGCGGTTGTGCGGGTGGAGGTCGTAGCCGCAATCCTTCTTTAGCGTGAGCAAGCGCGTGGCGGGATCGAGCGAGGCGATGGGCTCGATGAAGTTCCACCAGCCGTATTGGGCGAAGATGTCGAGCTCCACGTCCTCGGGATGTGCCCATTTCCGCACGTCCTCGGGCTTCACATACATCGTGCGTTTCCAAAGATGGCCTTCGGGAGCACCGGCGGGCGGGAAAGCGGGCACAAAGGCCCAGCCGCCGTAGAGCGGGTCCTTCGCGTCGAAGTTCGGGTAGCGAGCGAGGATTTGTCGTTCGCCATCGCAGAGCAGTTGTTTCGGCAGGAAGCCTTTCGGCAGGAGCTTCGAGATATCGGCTTTGACGATCTCGCCGCTGTGTTTTTCCCAGCCGCTGACTTTGGGGCCGCCGATGAGGGTGCTTCGGGTGCCAGTGAAAGTGAGATTGGAGTCCGCAGCTCCGAGCGTGAGCGGCGTGAGCAGCTCGGTGGTGCCTGCGGGGAAGAAAAGCGTCGCGGGAGAGGTGTCACCGGCCTGGCGGGCCTCGCGGAGTTTTTGCAGCGCGGCTTGCGGTGGGAGGTCGGGGGTGATGCGGATGTCCAGAGCGTGGCTGAGGGACAGAAAGGACAAAAAGGACAGAAGGGAAGTGAGGTGGCGCATGGTGAGATGAGGGTTAGCCTAGGATGAGCCAAATGGCGGCGATCAGCGTGAGGACGAAGAGTAGCCACTCGAAGGGCTTTTGAGGAATGCGCTTGAGGATCTGCCAGCCAAGGAGAATGCCGATGATGACGGCGGGAAGCAGCACGAGATTCGTCATCAGTGAGGTGGGATTGATGATGCCGAGCTCTGCTGAGAAGGGGGCTTTGAAGAGATTGATGAAAAGGAAGAATCGACTGAAGACGCCGAGGTGCTCTTTTTTTTCCAGTCGCTGGGAGAGCAGGTAAACCGTCATGACGGGTCCGGCGGCATTGGCGAGCATGGTGGTGACGCCTGCGCCAAGTCCCATGCTCCAGGCAAAGGCTCGGTGGCTGGTGAGGTCAATGAAGGTGTTCTTCCATGCATCGAGTGCGAGCTTAAAGAGGAGCAGCGCAATGATGAGCCAGCCGATGGTGGTACGAGCCGTGGTGTTATCGATTTTTCCAAGGAGGAAGTAACCGATGATGACGCCGATGATGGCGGGTGGGGCCATGGCCCAAACTTTGCGCCAACTGCCGCCTTTTCGATTCAACCAAAAGCCCATGAGATCAGCCGCAATCAAAAGAGGAAGCACGAGTCCGACGGAGACTTTGGCGCCGAGGGCCTTGGCCATCAGCACGACAGTGAGCGTGGCAGTGCCCGAGAGCCCAGATTTGGAAAGCCCGATGCAAACCGCGCCGATGAGGGCAAGCCACAAGACGGGACCCTCACCCTGAAGGAGGGTGTGCTCGCGTAGCCAAACTGTCCATTCAGGGGGCATGGGAAAGGATGCGCCACTTACGGGCAGACCTCTTCAATGGCAAGTCGGATGGCGGTCGTCATTTGTTCCAATTCCGCATCGGTGACGCAGAGTGGCGGCATGAGCACGAGAGTGTCGAGAATGGGGCGCGTGAGAAGACCGTGCTTCCGCGCGGCGAGACAAATTTTTGAGCCCAAGAGCTCGGTGCCGGGATTGGTGATCTCGATGCCGGCAATCATGCCACACTGACGCACCTCACAGACTTGCGGCATCGCTTGGAGCGCTGACAAAAGCGCGGTGAATCGTTGAATCTTCGCTGACAGGCCTTCGATGACTTTTTCTTCGCGAAACACGCGAAGACTCGCGAGTGCGGCTGCGCAGCCGAGTTGATTTCCGCAGTAGCTGTGACCGTAGTAAAAGGTGTTGGCCATGCCGAGGAATGCATTGAAGACGCGCTCCGTGGTCAAGGTGGCGGCGAGAGGTAGGTAGCCTCCGGTTAGACCTTTTGCGAGTGCGATGAAGTCGGGTGTGACGCCCTCATGCTCGCAGGCAAACATTTTTCCGGTGCGGCCAAAGCCGGTCATCACCTCGTCGAGAATCAAAAAGACATCATGCTGCCGACACCAATCTTGAAGGGCGCTGAGCATTCCCGAAGGCCAGAGACGCATGCCGGCGGCACCCTGGATGAGGGGTTCGATGATGACGGCTGCGATTCTTGAGATTTCTGCTTTTGAGAGTGTGAGCAGAGCCTCAATGTCCGCGGCGCGGATGACGGTGTGGCCAATCTGAGTGGCGGCGTGATGAAAGAGCGGAATGCCCCCGAGACTGGCGGCACCCAGGGTATCACCATGATAGGCGCGATCAAAGGCTGCGATCACATGGCGCTCAGGATGTCCCGTTTGCTGCCAGAACTGAAGGGCCATTCGGACCGCGACTTCGACCGCAGTCGATCCATCGTCGGAATAGAAAACGCGTGTTAATTTTTCACCGGGAAAGAGGCCGACGAGTTCGCTGGCGAGTTGGATGGCGGGAGGATGGGTGAATCCGAGAAAAGAAGTGTGAGCCACGCGGCCGAGTTGCTCTTGGATGGCGCTGTGAATCGTCGGATGGCTGTGTCCGTGGATGTTGGTCCAGATGGACGAGTTTCCGTCGAGATACTCGCGGCCGTGTTGATCTCGCAGCGTGCAGCCTTTGCCACTGACGAGCGACAAGGGCTCATGGTCCTCCGTGCACCAGGGCTGCATTGGGGTGAAGGGATGCCAGAGATGCTTCTTGTCGGCTGTGCTGAGGTCGGATGGGCTGAACGTCACGGGCCATTCATAGCGCAGGATTCAAGCGGCTCACGGAAAAAGCGTCGTGCGGGATTCGTAGAGGGAGGATGTTTCTCCGCCCAATGCTCCTTACCGTGTGCGCAGCCGCCTCACTGATCGCCGCGCCTCCAGGTGCCACACCGCTCTCGCCTCCCGCACCCCCGAAGTCAGTGGCACCGGATGTGCCTGCCAACTGGAAGGCCGGAGTGGCCGTGGCGAAGGTGACGCCGCAGAAGATGCTTTTCATGGCAGGTTATGCCTCACGAAAAAAACCGGCGGAGGGAAAGGTGCAGGATCTTTACGCAAAGGCTTTGGCGCTCGAAGATGAACAGGGAAACAGGCTGGTCTTCGTGACGCTGGATCTCATCGGTGTGCCGCAGATCATGCGACGCACGGTGGCTGAGCGGGCGGAGAAGGAATTCAAACTGCCACCCTCACATCTGGTGATGAATGCATCCCATACTCACAGTGGCCCCTCGCTACGCACCACGCCGCTGACGGAGGCGGATCAAGCCAATCCGAAGGCGAAGGACTCGTGGGACTACACGCAGAATCTGCAAAACGATATCGTGCGCATCATCGGTGAAGCGCTGGCCAACGTGCAGCCCGCTCGCGTGACCTGGAACCAGGCCAAGTGTGGCTTTGCCATGAATCGCCGCCGCGACTACACGCTCCCGCCGGATCATCCGAATGCCAACAAAGCACCCAATCCGAAAGGTCCCGTTGATCACGATGTGCCTGCGCTGCGGATTGAGGCGCCCGATGGCACGCTGAAGGCCACGATGTTTGGCTATGCGTGTCACAACACGGGCCTCGGCTTTTACAACTACTGCGGAGACTACGCGGGGTTTGCGCAAGAGTATCTGCAAGAGCATCGCCCGGGTTTCACGGCGCTGTTTCTCATGGGCTGCGGAGGTGACCAAAATCCCTACCCGCGCCGGAGTGATGTGGTGCCAGGTATCACGGATTTGGAGCTGTCCATGCAGCACGGGCGCTCGCTTTCAAATGCGGTCGAGATGGCGCTGACGGTGAACCCGAGGTCAGTGCAGGGTCCGATCCGCGCTGCGTATGAGGAGATCATGCTCGACTACGCCAAGCCCGGGCGCGAGGCCCATGCTTATCCGGTTCAGGTGATCAAGCTCGGTAACGATCTCACCTTTGTCACACTCGGCAGCGAGGTGGTGGTGGACTACTCCCTGCGTTTCAAACGTGAGTTCGCCGGAGACGCTGGCGTTTGGGTAGCGGGATACTCGAATGATTACACCGGCTACATGCCAAGTCTGCGTGTGCTGAAAGAAGGTGGCTACGAGGCCGCTGCGGGCTGGGCCGAGAGTGTGGAGGATCGCATCGCCAAAAAAGTGAACGAACTCCATGACGGGCTGAAGCCGTAGCCGCGTTACAAAAAGGAAGCTTGTTTCGAACGGCGCGGGTTGTCTTTTACATCGGGCGGTCTTTGCGCCTTGGTGGCGGACCATGATGGAAACTGAGATTCAAAATGTCCTTGAGGTCAGGGGCTTGAAGAGACACTTCGGAAATGTGGCGGCCGTTCAGGCGGTGGATCTCAATGTGCGTGCAGGTGAGATCTACGGATTTCTCGGGATCAATGGGGCGGGTAAGACGACGACCATTCGAATGCTGATGGGCATCATTGCTGCGGAGGCCGGAACCATCACCCTGATGGGAAAAACCACGCGTCGGACGAGCGTGAAACAAAAGCAGCGCATTGGTTATGTTTCGCAGGAGCAGAATTTTTATCCGTGGATGTCGTGCCGGGAGTTGGGCAAGTTTGTGGGCTCGTTTTACCCGACGTGGGACAAGGCAGAGTTTAGCCGGTTGCTCGGTGTCTTTGAAATCCCGGAGAATCGAAAGGTGTCACACCTGTCTGGCGGAATGAAGGCAAAGCTGGCCCTTTCATTGGCCATTGCTCCGAAACCGGATCTCCTGATTCTGGATGAGCCAACCGCGGGACTGGACCCGGTGGCACGAAGGGAGTTCATGGAGATCATCGTGGCTCAGGCGAGGCAATATCAGCGGACGACGTTTTTCTCATCACACTTGATCGATGAGGTGGAGCGCTGCGCGGATCGCATCGGGATTCTTCATGCGGGGCAGATGAGATTCGAGGGTGGATTGCATGAACTCCGAGCGGAGGTGCGGAGGGTCGTTTTTGGTGGGGATCTGCAAGTGGAGGTGCCGGAGTCGTTCGAACTCTGGACGGAGCGGAAGATGGAGGGTCATACTTCGTGGGTTTTACGCGCACCCGCTCAGGTTTGGGAGACGGCTCAATGGCCCGAGGGGGCTGAGATTCAGAAGTTGTCCCTCGAAGATATTTTCATCGCCTGCGTGGCGGCTCGGAGGGTTTTGCTGTGATCCGTGGTTTGTTGGAAAAAGAGCTGAGGCAGCACGCGACCCTGATCCTGTTCATGCTGATCTTGCTCACGGTGGGGCTTTTGATGCTTCAGAGCACGGAGGTCCTTGCGAGGAGCATGGGAAGCGAGTTTGGGATGTTGGCCTGGCTCTTGTTGGTCTTTCTGCCCCCGTCTTGTCTGGTCCTGGGGAATGCGCTGATCGCTGGAGAGTTTCGGCACCGCACCCAAATCTTTCTGGAAGGCCTTCCCATGCCTCGGTGGATGATGATTGCCGTGAAGTATGTGCTTGGTTTGCTACTCCTTTTGACCGTGGTCACGGCACTGCTGCTTTCAGCCTGGTGGTCTGCTCGCGGGAGTGAGGCAATGACTTCAAGATTCGCCTGGCTGCTTTGGGTGAAGGCCATCGGGTGGGCTTGGTCTTTGTGGGCCGTGTTTTTTGCGCTCGCCTTTCTGGGGCGTTACCGAATGCTGGTGGGGACACTCATCGTGGGCGGCCTGATGTGGGCTCAGTTCGGAATGGGGCTTTTGGTGAGCCGATTTGGACCGTTTGAGTTGATCGGAGATCGATTTGCCTATGAGCGTTTTGTTTGGCCATGGGAAGCGCTCGGTGTGACTGCGGCGTTGATCGTCGGCATATCGGTGTTTGGGTTTGCGTTGGGACTGGTGCGGGATGCGACACTGGCCTCGATGCTCTCTGAAAAAATGTCCGCACGGGAAAAGATGACCGTCACTGCCCTGATCATTGTGGCGCTGATGGTCGTCGGATCGGTGGCTGAACGGCGCAAAAACACAGACCCTCTTCATCTTCCCGGAGCGGTGGATGTGACTCTCCGATCCGCAACGGTCTCTGCCGCAGCGGCGGTGAGCGTGCCGACTCCCGAGGAGAAAGCGGCGCTCCAAAAACACGCAAACGCGGCTGCCGAGATGCTGGCGAGCGCAGGGGATTACTTGGGGTGTGAAGTGCTGCCTCCGCTTTTTCTGGTCCATCGGAGGGATTTCGAGAAAGGCAAAATCGAAAGCGGGGATCTTGACTCCCGGCAAGGCTACTTGGTTCGGTTTAACCTGTTGTTGAATGCGGCGGACGATCCTGTTTTGCAAAGTCACATCCTCAAAAAGATCTTGGAGGTGAATCAACATTATCGGCTCGACTCGGATGAGCGGGGCTGGGTGCTTGACGGTTTCGCCGTTTGGTGGCCGATGAGGGACCAGGTGGATGAGCCGGCCGAACTTCTCAAGCTGCGAAAACACGTGAAGAAGGCGGCAAAGGTTCAGCTGAACGAGAAGAATGTCATGGAGTGGCTTAAATTCAAAACAGGAATCGATCCCGAAGTCGCCGCTAGCATTGCAGGAGTGGCGATGGTGGTCTTGGGGCAAGACGGCGATGAGCCACGGAGTCTTTTTCTAAGCGATGTGCTGGGATACTCTGCACCCCACGATTTTCGTGCGTCCTTGCACGATGCCTTCAATGGGGTGCCCTCTTTATTGAGAAAACGAACCGATTTCGAAATGACGTCACTGGTGCAGAAGTGGTCGAGCGGACTAAAAGCGAAGGAGGCCCAACCTTGAATCTGACGCTTCTCATCAAAGAACTCAAGGGGCTGAAATTGTGCGCCCTGCTTGTCGTAGCGCTATCTGCATTTGAGGTGATTTACATTCTGGCGTCCGATTTTCCCGACATGCAGTCCGGCTATGAGGAGGAGATCTCAGGCCTCATTTTCAACACCCTGTTTTTCGGATTGATCATCGGGGTGACCGTTCTGAGTCAGGAGCGCACTCAGCAGACGCAGAGTTTTATGGATGGACTGCCTGTGAGTCGGTGGAGGTGGTATCTCCACAAGTGTCTCGCTGGCGTGTTGATGATGGGGTTCGTGCAAGCTGTGCCGATGGTGGGATCACTCACATTTTCGTGGCTCTCCCAGACCTCACTTTCAGAGCCCATGCCGTGGCTGGACGTATCATGGGTCTTATGTTTCGGATTCATCTTCGGGTTGGCGGTGGTGTCGATGTCGATGTTTTTGTCTTTTACCCGGCAATGGTTCCCCTTGTTTGCCGGACTCGTTTTGTGGGGCTTTGTTTGGTTTCGGCAGGCGGGAGTTCCGTGGATGGCTTGGCTCGATGCGTCGGACCTCATTGTGTCGCCAATCGTGGACGGTGTGACTCATTTGCCTTGGAAACAAATCTTTGGCTTTTCTAGTCTGAGCCTGATTGGTTTCCTCGGGGCGGGAATCTCTTTTCAGTGGCGAGATGGAAGAGTGAATCATTGGATGGAACGAGTAGGCTCGCGGCGTTTTGCGGGCTGGCTTACGGGATTGAGTCGTTTGGTTGCGGTGGTGGTTTGGTTGTTTGCCATTCGAGAGATGGCGCAAGACAATGACCCCGAAGATGAATCGCCTCCCGAGGCGATGGCTGCGGGGCATGTGGAAAATCGGGGTGACCAAGCAGGTGGAAAGAAGTCTGAAGTGGTTGGCTTTGCGACGCACCAGACCCGCTACTATGAGATCGTTTTCCGCGAGTCTCAGCGGAAGAAAGTGGAGCCGTTCTTTGACCGAGTTGACGCTGTGCACGATCAAGTGACCGGTTTTTTTCAACAACCCGATCCTGTCGGCTCCCGAATCGTGGTGGATGTGGCGAGCGCGGTGAGCAGTCACGCTGCCGGACAAACAAACTGGACGAAAATTCGGGTGCCGCTTTCTTTGAGTCGTGACGAGGAAGAATTCCTTCAGATCCTTCGACACGAGACTGGTCACGTTTATATCGAACAACTCAGTCAGGGTCATGCTGCGAGTCGATTCAATGCCATGCGTGCTTTTCATGAGGGTGTTGCCTCTGCGGTCGAGTTGGCACCCTCGGATGACGCAACTCAGAAGGAACTTCTCCGGATGGAGCGCTGGGCTGTTTTGACGGATTCCAGGGGCCGAGTGCCCCTTTCATTGCTTTGTGACGACGTCATTTTGACGAAGACTCGTGAGACCTTTGTGGTCTATCCACTCGGTTACGTCTTTGCTCGTGCACTCGAGGACGTGGGTGGTCCGTCACTGCCTCGTCGCATCCTGGAGGCTCTTCATGAAAAGCCACCTCTGCCGGGCTCGAGCTCGACGGAATTCTGGCAACAGGTTCTTCAGACGTGTGGCACGTCCTTTGATCATGTGGCGGCTGCTTATGAGGAGCGGATGAACCTTCTTCAACTCCGCGAGAAAGCCCTCGTATCCCGATACCCGGGACTGGGAGGGAAAGTGAGTGTGGAGGGGGATGAAATCATCATTCGAGTGGTCGATGGAATTAAAATTCCGAAAGGGGCAAAAATCGTCTGCCAGATCGAGGAGGATCTCGGCTTGAGCCAGGTTCTTTTGCGAGTGCCGGAGAGCGCCGATGGCACCTTTCGGATTCGGCGGAGCAGCCTGCCCGGAAATCGGATTCGATACCTTTTAGGGTGGTCAGATGAAACGGTGCGGCACGCTTTCTTCGAGCCCTGGGTCGAGGCGAGCTTAAATTGAGGGCGAATGCAAAGATCCGGAAATTTGAGGACAAAGACGCTGACAAAAGTCATAGCCTTGCCTATCGTCGACCTTCCTGGCTGATCTCGCTGCGTCCGGTGCGCGGCGAGTGAGGGCCGCTGTTCTCATGCAAAACTCTGTGACTTCATCGCTTCCACCCCTTCCTTGTGATCTTTGCGGCTCGACCGAAGCTGAGGAACTGAGCTTGATCGATCGGGATGGGAAGTATCTGCGCACGGTGATCAATCGAAAATCAGGCCTGGTTTACTCCGACCCGCGGCCGACGCCGGAGCAGGTGCGTGAGTATTATGAGCATGAGTATCGCACGGATTACAAAGCCACGTTTCAACCGAAGCCGAAGCATGTGTGCCGCGCCGGCAAAGTGGCGATCGAGAGATTCCTTCGGCTGAAGTCTGTGCTCAAGCCCGGGTGCAAGGTGCTGGATATGGGTGCTGGCGGGGGTGAGATGCTTTTTGTTCTGCGTGCTATGGGTTACGACGCTTCAGGCTTTGAGCCCAACGATGGCTATGCAAGATTTGCCTTGGAGACTTTGGGTTTACCCGTAACGCATGGATTTTACCAGGAGGCCACCATCCCGGCGGAGTCTCAGGATGTGGTGACGGCGTTTCATGTTTACGAGCATTTGGAGAGTCCGCTGGACGCGATGCGGCATGTGAGGGAATGGCTACGGCCGGGTGGGCACTTTCTGGTCGAGGTCCCGAATGTTGAGGGCATCTGCCAGTGGCCGCGCAGTCGTTTTCACCGTGCTCATCTTTATAATTTTAATCCCGCGACCCTCGAAATGACGGGGCGAAAGGCTGGCTACGATGTGGTCAGCACCTTTGTATCGGATGACGGAGGAAACGTGGCGGTGCTTTTCAAAAAGAGCGACTCGGTGGTCCCTGTTTCCGGTGAGATTCCGGGTAACTACGAGAGGGTGCGCGATATCGTGAAAGGGCACACGGCGCTGAGTCATGCATTCAGCAGGTTTCCCTACCTCCGGCCCTTTCGGAAGATCGCTCAGCGGTTGGATGAGCGCAGTGCGATCAGTCGAGAGACATCGCCGAAGGCTATCCTCGAAGGTCTCGTGGCAAAGTGCCTGAAGTAGCGGGAGTTACTCCAGTTGAAGCTTTGCCAGTGTGGCGTAGAGGCTGTGCGGGTGGGAAACGAGTTCATCGTGAGTGCCGCGCTCGATGACGGTGCCTGCGGAGAGGACGAGGATTTGATCAGCCCGACGGACGGTGGATAGACGGTGGGCGATGATGATGGAGGTGCGATTGGCCATCAGCTTATCGAGCGCTTCTTGAACGAGGCGTTCGCTTTCGGCATCGAGACTGCTCGTGGCCTCGTCGAGGATGAGGACCGCGGGGTCTGCCAAAATGGCGCGCGCAATGGCGATGCGCTGGCGCTGGCCACCCGAGAGCTGAGCGCCGCGCTCTCCCACGAGCGTGTCATAACCGTCGGGTAGGGTAACGATGAACTGCTCCGCATTGGCTTGCTTCGCGGCGTTTATGATCTCTTCCTCCGTGGCGCCGGGTCTGCCGTAGGCGATGTTCTCTCGGATGGTTCCACCAAAAAGCAGGACCTCCTGTGGCACGAGGGCCAGATTGTTTCGGAGACTGGAGAGCGGAAGTTCATTGGCGGGGCGTCCGTCCACGAGGATCTCGCCGCTGGTGGGTTCATAGAATCGGAACAAGAGTGAGACCACGGTGGATTTGCCCGCGCCGCTCGGGCCGACGAGGGCGATTCTTTGACCCGCATCGGCTTTGAGTGAGAAGTCTTGCAGGACGAGCGCGTCAGGTCTCGAGGGATAGGAAAATTTGATCCCGCGCATTTCCATCTCGCCGCGGATTCGTCCAGTGCTGGGCACGGCCTCTGGCTCCATGGGATCAGCCAGAATCTCCCGAACACGCTCGGTGGCACCCAGGGCGCGTTGGAGCTGGGTGATTAACTCTGGGAAGGCCATGAAAGAGGCTCCCACCATGCCGCTGAAGCCGCCAAATTTGATGACTAGAGCGTCATCGATTTCACCCGCCAGCACCATGCGGAGGGCATACCAGATCACGAGAGCCAGAGCGGTGCTGAAAGAGAAAATGATGAAGGCCACAAAGGTGGCGCGGGGGAGGGAAGCATGAATGGCGGTGCGGAGAAACTGATCCATGTAGCGCCGGTAGCGGCTGATCTCATGCCCTTCATTGGCAAAGGCTTTCACGCTCACCACGGATTGGAGTGTCTCATCCACCACCACCTGGGAGGCCGCCAAATCGTCTTGCGCACGGCGGGTCAGCTTTCGGATGCGAGAGCCAAAGATGGCGATCATCACAATCACGACGGGAATGCAGGCTAGCATGAAGAGTGAGAGTTTCACCGACACGAAGAAGATGATGCCGATGCTGATGAGGAGCATCACGGTGTGGCGCACGAGTTGTGGCAGGGTGACCACCAGCGTCTCACGCAGGGTCTCGACATCATTGGAGAGTCGAGATGCCAGTTCACCCACGCGGTGGCGATTCAGACTGGACATGGGCAGCCGGATGATGTGGCTGAAGAGATCCATGCGCAGAGAGCCCAGAGCGCGCTCTGAGGCCTTGGCAAAAAGCCAGATCCTCCAGAAGGCAAGGAATGCGAGCACGCCGGCGACGGCGATGACCTTCAGCGTCGTGCTATTGGAGTCTGCCAGCAATTCTGCGTTTCCACCCGTCCGATTCAGGACCCGACCCACGAAGTCGAAGAGCAGGTAGAAGAAGTACATCGACATCCCACCGGAGATCGCAAGCGCGAAGAGGGCAGGGATGAACACCGCCTTGTGAGGTCGGAGGTAATTGAGAAAAAATCGGGTTCCTTGCCAAGCCTGTTTGTCCCACAATTTTCGGCTTGAGCGTTCCTCGGTCTGTTTTGACATGATGATCGATTGGGGGGAAGACAAAGAGGAGCGGATCAATAGGGAATCACCGTCCAGCGTGAAGTTGGTTTATCAGTGAGTTCCAGCACACCGAGTGATCCCACATCGTCTCGTGGGCGTTCGTTCGTGAGGAGACCAAAGGCGCGATCATCCGGGTATCCGGGAGGAATGCCATTTCCGCCGTTTTGCCAGAACTGAATGGCTGTGTTGATGCCGAGTTGGCTGTTACCATTTCCAATTGCCCACTCATGAAGGTAGAAAAAAGTTTTCGGGATCACGATTGTGTAGCGCCGGATGCCTGAGGGGCTGCTGGATAGAGTGGACTTGATTTCAGCGGGGTCGTAGTCGGCAGCGTAACCGATGCCAAAGGCCCAGGGTTGAGGCGTGACGATCGGATACTCACCGTCCGCTGCCATCCCCGTTCCGAGGCGGAGTGAGTCCGTGCTGCCAAAGGTCAACCGTTTGCCATAGGACCGGGCATCCAAATTCAGATTCCAGCCAAAGGCGCCCGCTCCTTTTGGGGTATCCTCCAGATTGATTCCGCTGATCTCATAAGTGAGGTAAAGCGAGTTCTTGTCTGCGTCGGCCTTCAGGACCACACTGGGTGTTCCGGAGCGGGCATTGTCGGGTGAGGGGGACTTGTCCTGGGAATTGGCTGGAGTAAGGGAGGTAGGTTGCTTGAGGCCGATGTTTCGTGCCACCTCGATGTTCCGCTCAAAGCGCATTTCAATTCCGGTGATCTGGACGCGGAGGGTGAGTGGACCTTTGCTGCGTTGAGGCGCTGAACTGTCGGGAAGGTTGAAACTCAAGTTCAGACCCTGAAGTTCACCCGGTGGAAGATCGAAAGTGCCCGTGCCTTTCTGCCCCATCCACTCAGCCACCCATGCGCCTTTCATCGGTTGGGTGACGGTGTTCTTGATGCTGCATTGGAGGGCAAAGGCCTTCTCCTGATTGTGGAGGGACTCCAAGTCCCAAAGAACGATGAGGGGCTGAATTTCGGCTCTGAGGTCCTCGATCCTTGTGATGCCACCGCCGCTGAAGAAAATGGGGAGCCGCAGGAGAGCTTCATGGCTTGGCATGGAATTAAACCGTGCGTTTTGGCTGCCGGGACTGAGTGCGTAGGTGATGGACAACGTTTTGGTTTCTCCTTTTTTGATGACCACCTCCGGATTGGCATCCGTCGGTCTCCATGCACCGGCGATGAGAGGGAGTGTGGCCAGACGTTCATCTTCCCGAGAGGTGTTCTTGACCTGATAGCTCAGGGTAAACTTCTCAGCCGATTCAAACACGGCTTTTCCACCTGAAATGATCCAAGGAGAAGGCTTCGGACCATCCACCAGTTCTTTGAAGATGCGTTTTCCGAGCAGAGTCTGAAGCTGCGGAAGTGGATGCACAAAGTCCTCTTTCTCTCCCTGATTAAAAAAGCGGCGGTATTGCTTCACCACCTCATCAAAGAGGAGAGCGGGCTCTTGGATCGTTGCGGGCACTTCGACCAATGAATCGAGGTCACCGAGGTCGACAAAAAAGATGCCATTGGCATCTGCGATTTCTCGCATGGTATCCACGTACTTGCGATTGGCTCCCATGCTCATCTCGGCGGGTTCTTCCACCGTCAGCGTGGAGCCGAGGAGGATCATCTCCGCACCGCGGGAACGAACGCTTTCAATCACCTGTTTGAGGGATTTAGCGTAGTCGGCCGGGTTCACTCCGTTGGTGGCATCATTGATCCCGAAGCTCACGAGCACGATGTCCGGAGCGCTCTCGTAGCCGAAGGTCGTAAGTGCCTGCATGGCGTGCAGCATCAATTTCCCGCCACGGCCCAGACTGCGGAAGGTGATCTCGGGACCCAGGTAGGGGCGATCTTTGGCCATTTTTTTCGGATTGGGCCGGATGACGCGGAGATCTCCCGTGTAGTAAAACTGACGTGCCAGTTCCTTGCCAAAGACAGCGGAGTAGCTCCGCAGGTAATCACCCGCCTCCGGGTCATTGGCGATGAACATATCGACCACGGAATCTCCGAGAGTCACAAGATGCAGCGGTTCGCGATTGCTCAGTTTGACGAAAGCCTTGGGTAGATATTTTTTGAAGCGGTCCCTTTGATCGACCGAGAGCTCGAATGACTCCCGGCGTGGGGCGGTGACATCCGGCGTGGGCTTGGGGGCCTCTTTTATGGGATCGGCGTCAGCCTTCGACTTGGGCGCGTTTTGTGCAGGAGCGGCTGCGGCAAAAATCAGCGACATCACCGTGAAAACGGTGACCACACGGAGGGCGGCAGGGAGCGGGGGGGACATGCAGGCGGCTACTTCAGCGCAATCAACCCGCATTTCCAGCGCTGATTTTGAGCCATCAGCTCTGGGCGGAGGCGGAGCATTCTCAGGATGAGCGTCAGATGCCCGTCAGATTCCTCAAGAGCCCCGGCGAAGCGGACCTTGACAAGAGCCGGAACTCCCTGAGTTATCCCATGGAAACCAAACGTAGAATTTATTGGAAAACCAAAAGCCGCATGGCACCCCTTTATCTCTCTCACCCCCCCCCTTTTTTGGCGCAGACTGGGCTTCACCACCACCCTTTTTATCACCCCGGCTGAATGCAAAGATGAGTCGGGTCGAATAATCAACTCCACCCTAGTGATGAAAGAGGCG
>CAMBPV010000062.1 GCA_945869695.1 Prosthecobacter debontii | reverse complement strand
GCGACAGGTGAGAACATCTGGAAGGCGAAGATCAGCAATGGCAATACGCACTCCTCTCCTCTCTATGCGGATGGCTTGATCTACGCGGCCATGATGGAGGGCAAGCTTTTCGTGCTGGATGCCAAGACGGGCAAAGAAGTGCGTGAGCCGATCAAGTTCGAGGGCAACTGCATCGGATCGCCAGCGCTTTGCAATGGTCAGCTTTATGTGCACACGACGGAAAGGTTGTACTGCCTCCCGATTGAGAACAGTGGTGTGACGGTGGCTGAGGCACCCGCCGTGAAGATGCCAGAAGTGGGTCCTGCGGCAGCGCTGCAGATCATTCCGGCAGAGTTTGTCATCTCTCCCGGAGAAAAAGCATCGTTCAAGATTCGCTCGGTGGATGCCAATGGTTTTCCTGTCGGCGAGGTCAAGAAAGCCAGGTGGGAAACTTTCATCCCACCAACGGCCAAGGTGAAGACCACGATGGATGCGGCCTTTGATGAGTCTGGAGTGCTGGTGGCAAAAGCGGGCGCCAAGATGTCTGCGGGCGCATTCAAGGCCACGGGTGAAGGCGGTATCTTCGGCACCGTGCGCGGTCGATTGGAACCGAAGCCACCTTTTGAGCAGACCTTTGACGCTTTTGACTTGAAGGAAGATCATCCGACGGAGGGAGTCAAATTTGCCTACCCGCCGCTGGCTTGGATCGGTGCGCGATTCAAGTTTGATGTGCGGGAGTTGGACGGAAACAAAGTCTTCGCGAAGACTTTTGACCGTCTGATTTTCCAACGGGCCATGGTCTTCATCGGCACACCTGACATGACTCACTACACCGTGGAGGCTGATGTGATGACGGATGGAAACAGGCGTGTGAAGTCGGACGTGGGTCTGCTCAATCAACGGTATGCCATCGTGCTCAAGGGCAATGCGAATCAGATGGAAGTGAGCTCGAATTTTGAGCGCTTGACCAAGACGGTGCCCTTCAAAGTGGAAGCCAATAAGTGGTACTCCATGAAGACCCTGGTGAAAGTGAATGACGATGGTGTCACTGGCACCGTGTTCGGCAAGGCCTGGGAAAAAGGTCAAGCCGAGCCCGATGCGTGGACCATCGAAGTGCCGGTGAGTCCAGTGCACAAAGAAGGTTCACCCGGATTGTTTGGATTCACGCCGCAGAATCAAAAGCGTGTTTACATCGACAACGTGAAGGTCACCCCACAGAAGTAACTCTATTTTTCCCTCCAAACCCATGAAGCCCATCCTCTCTATCTTCGCACTGGTGACCGCCGGTGTGTCTCTCTATTCACTCTCTCTTCAATCGGACGCCCAAGCGGCTGCACCTGCGTCAGCCGCCGGTGACTGGCCCCAATGGGGTGGTTCCAATGAGCGAAACTTCGTTTCGACTCAGACGGGCCTACCGGTGAAAATGAATCCCGGCAAGAAAAAGAAGGGCGGTGAGGACATTGACATGTCCACCACTGAGAATTGCATCTGGGTGGCCAAGCTCGGCTCTCAATCCTACGGAACCTGCACCGTCGCGGGTGGGCAGATCTTTGTGGGCACGAACAATGAGAACCCCCGCAGTCCGAAGCACACGGGTGATCGTGGCATCGTGATGTGCTTTGATGAAAAATCAGGCAGCTTCAAATGGCAGATGGTTTCACCCAAGCTGGGTGCAGGCAAGGTTTCCGACTGGGAATTCCTGGGTATGTGCTCCACCCCGACCATTGTGGGTGACAAGGGTTATGTGGTCACGAATCGGTGCGAGATCGTTTGTATCGATACCAAGGGACTCGGTGATGGAAATCAAGGGTTCGCCGACGAGGCAAAATATCTCGCTGTCCCGGACAAGGACGGCAAGTTGGCTCCAATCGAGCCGGACTCCACGGATGCAGACATCCTCTGGATCTATGACATGAGAAAAGAACTGGGTGTGTTTCCTCACAACATCGCTTCGAACTACGCGCTCGTTGTCGATGGCAAGGTTTACGTTGCCACGTCGAATGGGGTTGATTGGTCCCACTCCAATCTCCCCGCACCTCAGGCACCGAGCTTCGTTTGCTTGGATGCTGAGACGGGAGCTTATGAGGCGGAGATTCCTGCCGAGCTTCAGGTCAGTGAGAACATCATGCACTGCAATTGGTCCTCTCCTTCCGCTGCCACGGTAAACGGGAAGTCACAGATTATTTTTGCAGCTGGCGACGGCTGGGTTTACGGGCTTGGCACTGCGGCTGAAAAGAACAAGATCGATGATGAAATCTCCGAGCTTCCCGTGAAGTGGAAGTACAACGCCTGCCCGAAAGACTACCGTGTGGATGACAAAGGGGAAAAGAAAAAGTATGCCGAGTATGACGGCCCGAGCGAGCTGATCAGCACGCCCGTTTTCCATGATGGCATGGTTTACGTCCTCATTGGTCAAGATCCTGAGCATGGTGAAGGCGTGGGTATGATGAGCTGCATCGATCCCAAAGGAGAGGGCGATCTGACGGACAAGCCTGTCTGGACATTCAAAGGCATCGAGCGCTCCATCAGCTCTCCAGCGGTTAAAGATGGATTGGTCTATGTGCCTGACTACACCGGACGTCTCTTCTGCCTCGATGCCAAGACGGGCAAAGAGTATTGGAAGTTCGACACCAAGGGTCACATCTGGAGCAACCCTCTGCTTGTGGATGGCAAAGTTTATCTAGGCAATGAAGAGGGTGAGTTGTTCATCTTGGCTGAAGGCAAGGAGTTGAAGGAACTGGGAACCGTTGAGTTTCCTTCACCCGTGATGGGCACTCCCGTGGTGGCTAACGGGGTGATGTACATCAGCACGCACACCCATCTCTATGCGTTCAAGGAAGGCGGCAAGCCTTTGGCTCCCTAATTGAGGAACGTTGAGTTTACAAAAAACGGATCACTCCTCGCGGGGTGATCCGTTTTTGTTTGATGGACGGTTTTGAATCAGGCGTGACGTCCTTTGAACGTCAGTTCGGCGATCCCTGATTTATCCAGACCGCCGAGGCCAAGAGCGACCATTTTTTGATACTGGGCTTCCGTGGCTGCATTCAGTGGCAGGTGCAGTCCCTGCTCAGCCGCAAGACCAGAGGCGATTCCACTGTCTTTGGCGGCGTGATCTGCGGAGAACCAGCAGTCGTGCTCCCGTGCTACCATGTCGGCGCTGTCCGTTTCGAGCACCCGGGAGTTGGCGCCTGTTTGAGAGAAAACCTCGCGGATCATATCGAGATCATGACCCAGGGCTTGAGCCAGCCCAAGGCCTTCGGCGAGGCCTGCGGTATTGATGTTCATGACCATGTTGACCAGTGCCTTTACTTCAGCCGCACGGCCAGGACCGCCGATGAATCGGCGATTCACACTTATCTGCTCCACCAGGGGAAGAACCTGATTGTAGATCGACTCATCCCCGGCCAGCATGAGGTAAAGCTTGCCCTCTCTCGCGTGGCTGATGGACGAGGCCATGCAGGCTTCGAGACTATGCGCACCTGCTTTTTCAGCCGCAGTGAAAACCTCACGATGAATGCCGGGAGAAAGGGTGGCGCAGTTAATGAAAATCTTGTCACTGGCCGCAGTTAGAAGGTTGTCTCCCGAGCCAAAGAAGATGGCACGCATGGCGTCATCATTGGTCACGACGGTGAAGATGACATCGGCCGAAGCGGTTACGTCCGCCAGGCTCTCAAGGGCTTGAGAGCCTAACTCGGCCGCTAGGGACGCTGCAGCTTCGCGATTGACGTCAAAAACGGATGCCACCGTGAATCCACAGTCGTGAAGCCTGCGTGCCATGTTGGCACCCATGCGTCCGACTCCGACAAATGCTATGCTTTGTTTTTTGCTCATGAGAACTCGGGGAAAAAGGGATTGTTGGATTTTTCTTCGGCGACGCTGGTGAGAGGGCCGTGCCCGGGACAGAGAACTGTATCGTCGGGGAGGGAGAAGATAGCTGTTCGGTTCGTCTCCAGGGCGTCGGAATAGGAGACCATGCCGCCACCCATCGAGCCGGCAAACAGGGCATCACCGACGATGGCGATGGGGCGGTCGAGTCCTGAGACGACATAAGTGACGCCCCCTCTGGAATGTCCACAGGTTGACCGGGGTTGAATCTTTAGTCCGCCGGTTTCCCATTCGAGACTCTCTGTGATCTGGAAGGTCTGGGTGCCGATATGGGGTTCCGTGGCATTGGAGAAGACGGGTACATTGCCGATCTCAGCCAGGAGGGCCTCCAGTGCATAAACGTGATCGGGATGAGTGTGGGTGATGAATACGAGGTTCACTCGAAGGCTGTGTTTTTCGATCAGCTCGATGATCGGCTTGGCACTGGCGCCCGTGTCAAAAACCACGGCGGCTTTCGTCGTCGGGTCCCACAGGACGTAAGCGTTCACGGTGAAATCCTCGAATCCTGTCGTCGCCTGCGCCAGGCCCGCTAACTCGATGGGCACAGGAGCATAAGCCCCTTTGGCCAGATTCACCAACCGCTCGGCGGACAGGCAAAGTGCTGATGCGGCTGAGGCGATGTCGGGATCGGAGTAGTTGCCAGAGCGCAAGGCTTCGATGGCGCGTTGGATCAATGATACATCCTGGGTTTTGAGCCCGCGCTGGGCTTTGCCGATGACGTCGGCGTAAGTGTCTTCAAGGGGGAGTGGCATGGAATGGGGATTCAAGGGAGTTTGGCGGTTCTGGCAAGAGCTAACTGTGCGGCAACAAAAAAGCCAGTCGCGGTTCAAGGCGACTGGCTTTCTGAAAACGTCTTCTGACTTGCCGACTATTTCTTGTTGGCGTCGAGGATCTTGTTCCACTCGTCGAGACGGGTCTTCATGGCTGCAAAGAGTGCATCCGTGGAGTCCTTGATCTCGATGGATTCGATTTTATCGCCGCCAGCGATGGCATTGACCACATCCTGTCCTTTGGTGACGCTGCCAAAGATGGCATGCTTACCGTCAAGCCAAGGAGTAGCCACGTGGGTGATGAAGAATTGGCTTCCGTTGGTGCCGGGGCCTGCGTTCGCCATGGAGAAGATTCCTCCCTTGTCGTGTTTCAGTCCGGGGGCGATCTCGTCTTCAAATTTGTAACCCGGGCCGCCGCGACCGGTTCCGGTGGGGTCTCCGCCTTGGATCATGAAATCAGGGATCACACGATGGAAGGTGATTCCATTGTAGTAGCCACGCGAGGCCAGATTCAGGAAGTTGGCTGCGTTCAGGGGGGTCTTGGAGGCATAAATGACTCCTTCGATGTTACCTTTGTTGGTCTTGATGACGATATTGATGTCGCTCACGGTCTTGGTTTCTTGGGCTTGGTTGATACCGGTCAGGCCACCGAACACGATGGCTGCTGCGGCAAGAGTCGGAATAAGTTTTTTCATAGTAGTTTGGAGTTGGGCCGCGAATGAGCCATGCGGGGCGAAAATTGCAAATCGGGAATTCACAATCGCTGGTGTTCAGGTCCAAGCCCAGCATGATGAGAGCCGATGCAGATGTTTGGGAAATTTCTAAGTCGGTGGTGGTGGATTTTTGTGATCGGCTTCGGGCTGGCCTCATGCCGCACGGTTTCGTTCTATTCGCAGGCAGCGAAGGGGCAGTGGGAGATCTATTCTCAATCGAGGCCGATCGATTCTGTGCTGGCCGACGCCGGCACACCTGAGAAACTGAGGAAAAAACTGGAGCTGGTTCAGGAGCTCAGGACTTATGCTCGTGACACGCTCCGTCTTCCCGCTGAAGGGCAGTATGACTGCTACTGTGACCTCCATCGAGCGCATGTTGTCTGGGTTGTCTTTGCGGCGCCTGAGTTCAGCGTGGAGGCAAAAACGTGGTGGTATCCGCTGGTGGGATCACTGAAGTATCGGGGCTTCTTCGATGAGGAAGCCGCCCAAAAAGAGGCTGACGCACTCAGGAAGCGAGGTCTCGAGGTTTATGTCGGCGGTGTGGATGCCTATTCCACACTCGGTTGGTTTCGAGACCCGGTGCTCAATACCTTTGTTTATCGGAGTGATGCTGAGATCGCCGAGCTGCTGTTTCACGAGCTGACGCATCAGCGCCTATATCTTTCAGGTGACACCGATTTTAACGAGGCGTTTGCCACGGCTGTCGGTGAGGAAGGGGCGCGTCGCTGGCTGAAGTCCAAGGGTCGAGAGAAGGAGCTTCGGACTTACGAAGCGGAGACCGGGCTTTACCGGGAGTTCATTCATCTGGTCCTCGAAACTCGGGAACGTCTTAGGACCATCTACGGCGAATCGACTGGGGAAGGGATGAAGGACAGGAAGGCGAAGGAGATGACGAGTCTGCGCACTCAAGCGGATGCCCTGACTCGAAAGTGGGGAGGTGTATTTTCTTTAGATCGCTGGTTTGCCACGCCGGTCAACAACGCAAGGCTGAACACGCTGGCGACCTATTATGACCTGGTGCCGGGATTCGAAAGGCTGCTGATGGAGTGCGATGGTGATCTGGAAAAATTTTGCCAGAGAGTCGAGTCGATGAAGCGGCTGTCCAATGACGAGCGCAAAGCGTTGCTTATGCAGCCGTGTGAGTCACGGCAATGAAGCTCTCACTGCCGCACCATTCTGCGGCCATTTTGGCGATGCTTTCGCAGGAGGCAGCCGTTCGGGTGATCGCAAAAAGAGTGGAGCCGCTACCGGACATGAGTGCGGCGATCACGTCGGCTTGTTCGAGCAGTTTTGACTTGAGCACGGGCAGCAGGATGTACTTTTCGAACACGGGCCTCTCCAGGTCATTCACCATTTCGCCCCAGACGCAGACTTGAGGTGCATAGAAGGCTCCACTGATTTCCCGGGATGTCGCCCATCTCTGGTAGGCCCAGGGTGTTGGAATCGGGAAGGGTGGCTTGATGAGGACAACTGGCAGCCTCCACGGAAAGTTTACGGGGCTGACGTTCTCACCGCGGCCCGTTCCCAGCGCTGCATTTTCTTTCAGAAGAAAGAAGGGGATGTCAGAACCGATTTCTGCCGCGAGTCTCAGGAGGGTCTCGAGGGTTAAGGGGTGTCCGGCGAGCTCATTCAGGGCCGTCAGAGTGACCGCTGCGTTGCTGCTGCCTCCTCCAAGCCCTGCTCCTGAGGGAATCTTTTTTTCCAAATTAATGGCACAGGGCACGGCCTTCCCGATTTCTCGCTCAAAGAGGCGCAGGGCTCGAAGGGCAAGGTTGGATTCATCCGTGGGCACTTCCGGGGCGGAGCAGGTGAGGACGCTGTTTTTACCCGTTATCAACTTCACCGTCACGGCATCCGCGAGGGCGAGTTTGCACATCAGAGTGGAGATCTCATGAAATCCATCTTCTCTCTTTCCCAAAATGCGGAGGGAAAGGTTGATTTTGGCGGGTGAGGGAAGGGTGATACTCTTCATGCGGTCTCGATTGGATAACTGGATTACACGATTCTGCCCATGAGTGCCAGCATTCTCCCGGTGCGGCCCCGTTCCCGCCGGTAGGAGTAGAAACGGGGAGGATCAGCCGACGTGCAGAGGCTGGAATCATGAAGATTCTCAGGCTGGACTCCGGCCTCGAGGGCTTGGGCTCGGATGAGGGCGGCGAAGTTGATCTCGTAAGCGGGAGGCCGAATGCAGGGACTGAGTTGAACCACGAGGTTAGCGGGATCAGTCCCAAATTGATTTTGCATCAGGGAAATGGCTTGAGTGGTGATGCCACCTTCACTTCCCTTTTTCCCGGAATGCAAAACGCCGAACGCTCCGTTCACGGGATCTGCCAAGTAAACAGCGCAACAGTCTGCCACATAGATTCCAAGAACGATTCCTGGAACTTGAGTGATGAATCCATCTGTTTCGGGAGCGGGGAGAACGCAGAAATCACTCATTTCATCCACGACGGTGACTCCGACTCCATGGACTTGCTCAGCTTTTTGCACGTTTCCATGGGGGAAGCCCAAATGTCTCGCGTGTTCGCTGTGCCATGACCAGAGCCGATCCACAACGACGGCTCTTTCCTCATTCACATCGATCTGCGGGTGTCGAAGCGTGAAGCGATGCCGAAAATTCGGGAGGGAGGTGAGAGCGGGGAAGTCAAGCCAAGTGGCGGGGTCCATGTGCATGAGTGCCATCGCAAGCCAAGGCGTGCACGAAAAAAAGGCGGCGCTGGTTTCAGCGCCGCCTCTTGAGATGGGATTTGTCGGATCGAAAACTTATCGAAGGGCGGCAGCCTCGTCCAGCATCCGATAGTTTGTCATGAAACTGGCGGCGTCAGGAGCAGCTGTTTCATCCATTGCTTCAGCGATTCGGTTTTGAAGTTCGTCACGGAGACGAGCCACCAGCTCGAGGCCAGAGGGGGTGACTTTCACCATCACTTTGCGGCGATCATCGACTGCGTGGGTGCGCTCCATGTAACCGAGCTTCTCTAGGCGATCCACTAGACCCGTGGCTGCTGCAGTGGAGTGACCCATCTTCCGGGCAATGTCCGTCATCGTCATCTCTTTCGAGGTCGAAAGGAAGCTGAGGAGGAAGAACTGGGCGAACGAAATGTTGTCGCGGTTCAGCTCTTTGGACAAGTTTAGCAAAAATTCACGCTGACTGAACAGAATGAAGTCTGCCAGTTTGGCGTGATCCTTGGCGAGGGGCTTGGTGGTTTGAGGTATTGACATAAGAGCTGAAGAATAAGTGGTGAGACGAAAAATCCTGAATTATGGGTAATTATAATGTATCCAAAGCTAATTTCAAGCTAAATCTATACATTCTATAATATTTGTTTAACTGCGTTGTCATGTAACCTCTCGATTTTGACAATATAATAATCAATTTTGCTCAAATATCAAGTATTCATTCTTGCCTGCGATATCGAACGATTCATCGAGTGGGAAGGTTGATGCCGACTTCGGTTTTTTAAAAAAGGAGCAAGGTGAAGCCTCGTTGAACAAAAAGATCCGGCTCTCGTGATGGTCGAGCAGGAAAGTCCGTTCGGGGGATCAATTGCGACCCGTCACGTTCTTAAGGGCGGACATGCCCTCAAGGACTCTCACTTTACCCCCTCGGGCTCGATGAGCGATGTTCTCGAAGTGTTCGAGTTGAGGAACGGTGTCCTTATCTTGGTCTTTCCCGATAAAGATGACGAAATTGATCTGTGGTTTTGGCTTTCCAGTGGCGAGGTAGTGGAGTCGGACGGCATTTTTCACCTGGTCCTCTCGTTCTTCGGCTGTGATTTGAATGCCGCCAGGCGGTGACCGCGGTGGCCTGAGGCCCATATCACGCCAGACTTCTCCAATGTTGACGATGACACGCTCCGGCACGCCTTTGGCTTTCCGAGACGCATTCTCCTTGTTCAGCCAGTCTTGCCCTTTCTTAATCGCCTCGCGCCAAGCGATGTCGTCCTTTTCCGTCCATTTCATGTCTTTGAGGATTTTTTCCCGATCCTCTTTGGTGCGCGGAATCTCCATGCTGCGGTAGCCGCTGGTGATGACAAAGACGGCGTCCACATCGCACTCCAAGGCATACTGGATGGCGCGCAGGTAACCGGTGATGAAGTCATTTTTCACCGGCTCGACTTCCGCCTTGAGCGGGTGAATCGGATATTTAATCGAAACCAATCCCAGTTTTTCAAACTCGCGGTTCACGGGATAGAGCCATTCACTGACCTTTGATTTGTTGGCCGCCGTCGCGGGCAAAAGTCTTTCACTGAAGGCTGAAACATTGCGTCCCTCATAGAGAACGACGTTGAACATCGTCTCCAAACCGAGTTTTCCGATCATCCCCGCAATTTCCTCCTTCACGATCTGATAGGCGGGATAACCGCCTCGTGGGTCGGTGAGCATGTAGCGCTCAGCATCGATCAAGAACGCCACGCGGCGGCCCTTCGACTTGATGCCAAAAAAATTCACAGCGGAGGTTCCTTTGGGAGAAAAGGGAAGTGCAAAACTGGCTCCGAGATCCGTGGACACGATTTCGGGCAAGGCATCAAGGGCTCCCTTGGCGTCGAACTCAGGGAGTGCCACGGCGGAAACTCCGGTCGCGGAGATCGCCCTAGAGGTGGACGCGGAGACCACGCTGGGGGTCGACATGGAAGCCGGGATCACTTTTTTTATCTCGGGCTCCTCTTGCGTCAATTCCGGCGAGACGATCCCGACCAATTCCGCGACCGGAGGCTGCGGCACGATGATGACCAGAATGCCCAACAGGAGGACCAAGGCCACATGAACCAAGATGGCGATCAAGGCAGCGGAAGCCCGATTGACGACGAGTTTCCGCTGGGCGGGAGTCGGGGGTGGCGCAGAAATGCCTCCGGTTTGAGGCAAAAGGGCCTCGGGTGCAGGGGAGAGAACGGGTAGATCTTCATCATCCTCTTCGAAGACAAACTTGGTTTCTTCCGGCTCTTCGATCGGCGGTCGAAGGCTAACGATCTTCACCAGCGGAGTCGCGATCGTTTCAGTATCCACTGCGTCATCCGGCTCCAGCAGAGAGACCTGCACGATCTGCGAGACATCGTCTTCTGGAATCGGCGACACAGTGACCTCTGGCCCACGTGACGAGGGAATCAGGCGGGTGCTGTTGATAAAGTGGCGGTCTTTACCCGGTTCAGGTGAATTTGGTACAGGCTCAGGGGCGGGTGAGATCAGCCCTTGAGAGGAGAGCCACTTCTGGAGGTCTGCATGATTTCCCGTGGCACTCGGATTGAGAGCCAGGCCGACCACGTAAAACCGATGGGCGTCCGTTGCCTCCCCGCGTGCTCGATGCGCCTCGGCACGAATGAGGGCCGCCTCGGCGTTGGACTCGTCGATCGAAAGGGCGCGTTTCGTGTATCGAATCGAAAGGGCAGGGTCCAGAGCGAGCAGGTAACTCGCAGCGCGGGTCAAATGAACAGCCGACTCTGGCTCGTCGGGAGCGGTGGAAACCAGGACACTGGCTTGCTGAGAATTGCCCTGAGAAACGAGTTCATCTGCCAAGGTAAGCCGGAGATCCCAGTCTTCTGGGCTCTCTTTGAGTTTCTCGCGAAGTCTGGCTAACTTGGGTGGCATGATTGGGAGTCCTCGATCGGACCTTGAATTTTCCTTTGAATTTGACCTGAGAGGCAAGAACAAAAAGAAGGCGGCGGCCTTAATTCTTTCGGATTCACATAACGAAATCTCGGTTCAGTCAGTCACGGTGTTTGATTTTCAGTCCCCAGAGGCTCAAGTGGGGGACACCAGCGAAGATCCCCCGTCGAACATCAAACATGACCCAACAAACCAAGCCCGTTTTAGAGATCGAAGATGTCACGTTTCAGCGGGGGCGGCCGATCCTCAAGGGGCTCACCTGGCGAGTCGAGCGAGGTGAGCATTGGTGCGTGCTAGGGCCCAACGGCTGCGGAAAAACATCGATGATCAACATCATCACGGGGTATGAGAGCGCTACCTCGGGCCGGATCAGCCTAGGTGGGAAAACGTTTGGTGAGTCGGATTGGCGGGAAGTCAGGAAAAAAGTAGGGCTCGTTGCGAGCACACTGACCACCTACCTTGAGCCGGGAGAACTTGTGATCGATGCGGTGGTGAGTGGGCGGGACGCCATGATTAATCTCATCACTCAGCCAAAACCGGAACTGATCAAGGAGGCGGAAGCATTGCTGGAGAGTGTGGGATGCGGCTACCTTCGCGAGGCGTATTGGGGTCCACTCTCTCAGGGAGAAAAGCAAAAGGTGCTGATCTGTCGTGCTTTGATGGCTCGATTTTCAGTTCTCATCTTGGACGAGCCTTGCGCGGGATTGGATCCGGTGGCGCGTGAGCAGTTTTTACGTTGGCTTGAAGGCCTCCTGTCGAAGCCTGATGCTCCCACTCTGGTAATGGTGACCCACCATGTCGAGGAGATCCTCCCTTGCACGACTCATGTTCTTCTATTGAAATCGGGCTCCGTGTATGGCTCTGGTCTGAAAGGGAAAATGCTTCGCAGTCAGCATTTGAGTGAGGTCTATGGAGCTCCGATCACGGTCCGAAGCCATCGCGGCAGGTATCGACTTCAACTGAACTAGCAGAGTCGGTTTCCCATCATCAGACCAAGTGTCGGGCCAGGGTGATTTCGAGGTTCCTCTCGACCACCTCGCCCATGCTCCCGCACGATTCAAAACTCGACGTGTGGTGATACTCATTCAGCTCCTGTTTGAGTTGGGTGACCTTCTCGGCTGGTTCTGCGGGAAGGTTTTTCATGCAGGACAAAAGGTGACCGAGTCGCTGATGCTCAGATAGGTATCTCCGGGCGATGAGGCTTCTCTCTTCTTCCTGGTATTGATTCATCGTGGGCAGATTCAGGCAGGTGGAGCAGAGGTGAATCACTGGATTGTTCTCTTTGAAAAACTGGGGAAGATAAATGTTTCTCCGGCCCTCATAGGACTGCTGGTCAAAGTCAATGGCCCGCACGCGATACTGCACTTCCTCAAAGTCAGGAGTCATGTCGAGGATGTAATTGTAGCTCCGCATGTCGCCCAGGAGTCGGATGAAACAACGCTCGCTGAATTTCACGAACTCCTTGGCAATTCGAACTTTGTTGATTTCCGGGCGGGCCAGGTAATCGCGGATGAAAACATCTCCTGGAACACCTGCGATGTGCTCCTCAACCAGTGTGCCGCTGTGGGCGAGGTAGTTGATCCGATTGGGGGAAAGCAAGTGCTCCAGCTCCAAGCCATAGATACGGGAGGCGTCAGACACCTTCATGTAGAAGTGGTCGTAGTTATCATTGTATTGATTCACGATCCGCACCCGAAATGGTCTGGAGTTTCCGAATTCGCAAAAGTCCACTCTCTCCACAAAGAGGTGAGGCACGGCCAAAAGCTCCCCCGTTCTGAGGAGGGAGTAAATGCTCGTTAGCCTCGGATAGAGGTGCTGCTGCACTTCCATGGGATACACCACGCTTGCCCAGTGGGTCAGATTGCCGTTTCGATCTGAAAGCGGATACCTCTCAGAGAAGCCTAGCATGTCTGTGTAGGTGGCCGGCAGAGAAAACATACGGCCATATTGGTCGAGGTAACTCGCTAGCTCATCGCTGGTTTGGATGAACTCTTTGCGTTTCGTGATGTTTACCATGGATTATTGGGCATCTTCACTCAGCAGTTCTTGAGCCACGCGCCCCAGAATCAGGCCTTCTTTTTTCGGGGGTCTCGGGCCATGAGCTCATTTTGAGATTTGGAAAGATTCATGATCTGCGTTTTCAGGCTCGTGAGTTTGGCATCGTTGATGTTTTTGGATTTTTTCAATTCAACGGCGTCTTCCTTTAAGAGGGTTGCCCTGCTGATCTTTGAGGCCAACTGCGCGTGAACTTTCACAGCCTCTGAATATTCGGCATTGAGATTCTGGATCGCGGTTTGAGCCGCAAGCATTTGTCTGTCGTAAAGGGCTACCTTTTCTTCAAAGGTTGACGCTTCACCCATCGACTGGGCTGAACCAAAATCTCGCTGAACAAATTCTCCTGGAGACTCAATTCCAAACTGACGGCGGAGGTCATCGGGGAGGTCTTTCCATGGGATTTTGGCAAATCCCGAGCTGTGCATCACGCTGATGAACTCGTCAGTCGATTCCTTGGCCACCACGTCCTGATAGGAATTACCCTTCACGAACAGTGTGCCCAAGTTCATCCCCGGGATTCTTGCTCGCATCCCCACTTTATATCTCTCCCGGTAGGTATTGAAGTCTTTTTGCAATTGGTCTGCTTCCTTTCGAAGCGCTTCCAAGGTTTCTTTCAGCTTTGAGTTCTCCGCTTCAAGCCGTTTTCTCTCGCTGTTCAGTGTCTCGATCTGAGACTTGAATTGATTGATTTGGGTATCCGTGTCACGCTGGGCTTCGCTCATTCGCGTGATCTCTTTTTGAAGCCGTTCCAACTTTTCTTCGTCCTGACATGAGGAAAGGGTGATCGCGAAACACAAGGTCGAAAGGGTGGAAAGTCGAAAGGCGAGGTTCATGGGTTTCATTGTTCTTTCAGAGTGCCGAGCTAGCGTAGAATTGGCAAGTGAGTAGTCCCATGCAAGGGGGTTCATCAAGTCTTTTGCGCAGAGGGAGGTAGCGAAATTACGGTTGAGAGGCGACTGTCGGGAGTTTCATGGAGTTCCGGTTGTGGCAATTCGTGCGCCTTAACCATAAACACATCGAGTTTTTGATTGACACTCACGCTCGGAAACCTACTTTCCCGGCCCGTTTCCAGGGGGCGCGTTCGGCTCAATACATGCCACGCCTCCCATTCGGCCCCTCGACAATTGACATGAAGACGTTCTCAGCTAAAGCCCAAGACCAGACCCGTCAGTGGTACATCATTGACGCCAAAGACCAGATCCTCGGTGATGTGGCCGTTACTGCCGCTAACATTCTTCGTGGCAAGAATAAGCCCATTTTCACCCCCCACGTTGATACCGGCGACCATGTGGTCGTGATCAATGCAAGTGAGGTTCGTCTGACCGGTCGCAAGGAAACCCAGAAGCAGTACATGTCTGTTTCCGGTTATGTGGGCCGTGAGAAGCGTGAGTCCGTGGAGCGCGTTCGTGAGCGCCGCCCGCAGTTGCTCGTCGAGCGTGCAGTGAAGGGAATGATCCCGCACAATTCCTTGGGTCGCCAGATCTTCACCAAGCTTCGCGTTTATCCCGGAGCTGAGCATCCGCATGAAGCTCACTCCCCCAAGGCTGTCGCCATCGCTTAATTTCACTTTTTTTCTAAATGAGCACCCCCCTGAAATCCGCAACGGGCCGTCGTAAGACCGCCGTCGCACGTGTCCGCATCGCTGAAGGTTCCGGCCAGATCGTTGTCAACGGACGCGCCTTCGAAGACTACTTCACCACCATCACCCTTCAGAACCAACTGACGGTTCCGATGCAACTGACCAACACCCGTCAGACCATTGACGTCTTCGCTAACACCAACGGCGGGGGCATCACCGGTCAGGTCGGTGCGATTCGTCTCGGCATCGCTCGTGCGCTCATCGTGAAAGATCCCGAAATGCGCGGAGTGCTCAAAAAGGGCGGAATGCTCACTCGTGACCCTCGTGCCAAAGAGCGTAAGAAGCCAGGTCGTCCGGGTGCTCGTAAGCGCTTCCAGTTCTCCAAACGTTAATCGTTTCAAGAAACTCGGTCTCAGATCCTTCGAAAAACCCCGCCTCGCGCGGGGTTTTTTCTGTCGGGCGCCTCTCGCTGGGCGCAACACCACCCGGCAGTGCTTCTGGTCACCCGCCGTTCTCCCGCTCCGATGCTTCGACTCGCACTCAAGATGCTCTTTGGCGACACTGGCAAGTACCTCATGCTGGTGGCTGGGCTTGTCTTTGCCACATTCCTCATGGCTCAGCAGGCGGCGGTGTTCTGCGGGTTGATGAGTTGGACGACGGCGACTTTGAAAAACGTGCCCGCTCCAATCTGGGTTGTTGAAGAGAAAGTGGAGCAGGTGAATGAAACCAATCCCCTGCTCGATACTGACGTGGCTCGTGTGCGTTCCGTGGACAGCGTAGCTTGGGCTGCGCCTCTTTATTCGGGGATTCAGCGCGTGAAGTTGGCCAACGGTAACTTCAAAATGATCCAACTGATCGGGATCGATGCAACCACGCTGGCTGGGGCACCGGTGAATCTCAAGGAGGGAAGGCTTGAAGATCTGCGATTGCCTCACGCTGTCATCATTGATGACCTCGGAGTCAAACGCCTGGCGAGTGAGAAGGGGAAGCCAGTCAAGGTGGGAGATTTTTTCGAGTTGAATGACCAAGAGGCACGAGTCGTCGGTATCGCCGATGCCATGCAATCATTCACGGGTGGGCCTTACGTGTGGACCACCTATGAGCGCGCGATGCAATACACGCCCGCTCAAAGAAAGATGCTCTCGGCCGTCATTGCCGCACCCAAGCCCGGGGTCAGTGACGAGCAGGCTGTCGCTGATATCGAGCGTCAGACCGGTCTTCGCGCTTACTTAAATCGCGGTTTTGGAGACTCAGAAAAAGACTTCAACACCACCACGGTCTGGTGGTATGTGAAAAACACAGGCATCCCGATTTCATTCGGCATCACCGTAGTCGTGGGTTTTGTCGTGGGCATGGCCATCTCCTGTCAGACTTTTTACACCTTTGTGATGGAGCACATGAAGCACCTTGGTGCACTCAAGGCCATGGGAGCTTCCAATGGCACCCTTTGCATGATGCTGATCACCCAGGCCTTTACCGTTGGGTTAGTTGGATACGGGATCGGCCTGTTTTTGACGGGAGGCTTTGCGCACGCGGCGCTGCAAAACAAACAGCCTCCTTTCTACATGCCCATGGTGGTGCCGTTCGCCGTGCTCGGCGTGATTCTTTTCATTTGTGCTGTGTCTGCACTCATCGGAATCTGGCGAGTTTCCCGACTCGAGCCCGCCATGGTGTTTCGTGGTTAAATCATCCTCAGTTCCGTGCCCGATAGCCCCATCAAAGAACCTGATTCCGAGCACAAGCTGGCCGCCAGGCTTCGCGGCATCACCCGCAGTTTTGGAGATGGGGGCGCGCGACTTCAGGTGCTGAAGGGCATCAACCTCGACGTGCGCTGTGGCGACATCACCATGCTCGTCGGTCCATCCGGCTGTGGAAAGACCACTCTCATCAGCATCATCGCCGGGACCTTGGAGGCGGATGATGGGGAGTTGGACGTCTTTGGGTGTAATCTGCGCACCATGAAAAAATCTGCCATCACTCGGTTTCGAGCGGAGAACATCGGGTTCATTTTTCAGCAGTTCAATCTCATCCCTACTTTGAACTGCATCGAGAACGTTAGCGTGCCTCTCTTGATTCAAGGCAAGTCCACCCGATACGCAGAGAAGAAAGCAAGAGAGGTTCTTGATCGTGTCGGTCTCGGTGATCGCATGAAACATCGGCCCACGCAGCTTTCAGGTGGTCAGCAGCAGCGCGTCGCCATCGCCCGCGCCCTCGTGCACGAGCCGAAGCTCATCATCTGTGATGAGCCAACGGCGGCCCTCGATGCCAAAAACGGACGCGTCGTGATGGAGTTGTTCGAGAGCGTCGCCAAAGGCGCGGAGCGCGCTGTCATCATCGTGACTCACGACAATCGCATTTTCCAACATGCCAATCGCATCGCCTCCATGGACGACGGCAGCGTGATCGAAGTGCATGACCTTGACGGTGTCACCCCATTGCCTGCTCACCTCCTGCACCTCGCTCATTCATGAAATTCGTTCCCGTCATCATTCGCTACGGCACTTTTGCTCTCGCCATCGCCGGCGTGTTTAGCATGACCTCGGTCATGCAGATCATTCACGGACAGGAGACCAAGATCCCCCCGCCACCTGGAAAACCCCATGGCCGTGTGTATGAAAGCGAGGTCGGTGCGACAGGCATCCTCGAAGCCCTGGGGGATAACGTTGCCATCGGTGTCCCCGTGCCCGGTCTCGTCTCGGAGGTTAAGGTGAAGGTCTCGCAGAAGGTCAAAAAAGATGCCCCTCTCTTAATCCTCGATGATCGCGAACTCCGCGCCACGTTGCTACGGCAAAAAGCAGCGATCCTCGTGAGCGAAGCCAAACTCGAAGTGAGTCGCGCCCAACTCGGCAAAGCTCAGGACATGCTCGATCGTCTTAAGGCCGTGACCGATCAGCGCGCCATCAGTCAGGACGACCTCAAAAACCGTGCGAGCGATGTTGCCGTAGCCAAAGCTGAATTGTCCGCAGCCGATGCCCAGCTTCAGTCTGCGAAGGCTGATGTCCAGCAGACGGAGTTACTCATCGAGCGACTCACGGTTCGCGCCCCTCGTGATGGCACCATCCTCCAGGTGAACATCCGCGCTGGCGAGTACGCCTCGATTCAAAACAAACAGGCCGCCTTGATTCTTGGCGACCTCGACAGCTTCCAAGTTCGGGTTGATGTCGATGAGCAGAATGCCAAGCGCATCCAGGGAAAACCGGCCGCCACCGCCTTCTTGAAAAGTGATCCCCAAACGCCTTACGAACTCGAGTTTGACCGCATCGAGCCCTTTGTCATTCCCAAGGTTTCGCTGACTGGGGCCAGCACCGAGCGTGTTGACACGCGCGTTCTTCAAGTCATCTATCGATTGAAGCGACCAGACCAAACGCCGCTTTATGTTGGACAACAGGTTGACGTTTTGATTCAGGATGAGAAAGACCTTTCGCCTTAGCGAAATCGCAGGTTGGGGAAAACCTGAGCCTGTCTTACCCCCGGGGAATCCCTCTCTGATGATGCCGTCAGGAGCGTAGATACACCCGCAGTTCAAGTGATCTACCGTTTGCGAAAATCGGAGGCCCCCGCTTTATATGTGGGTCAGCAAATGGATGTGTTCATCGCTGCTACTAGCTCCACCCTTTGATTCTCTCTCATGCACCCCCTCATCTGCTCAACATCCGCCGCCATTGTCCTCACCAGCCTCATCGGGTGCACCGTTGGACCTGCCTTCAAGCTGCCCGAGATCCAGATGCCGGGGCGCTACAAACAAAAAGCCTCCACCTCCGACATCCCGGCTCCGGGCGAGTGGTGGACTCTTTATCGTTCCTCCCAGCTCTCCCGGCTCGTCGGTCAGGCCTTGGATAACAATCAGGACCTCCGCGCCGCTCTCGCCCGCGTCGAGACCTCGCGTGCCCTCGTCGGTGTGAAGCGGGCCGACTGGTTCCCGCAGCTCAGTGCCGGGAATAATTCTGTTTATGAGCGACTCTCCGAGTCCTCCTTCGCGGCCAATCTCCCCCCGGGCATCCCCATTCCCGAGGTCGCCCGCGAGCGTTATCGCACCGCCTTCGAGCTCGACTACGAGGTCGATCTCTGGGGAAAGGTTCGCCGTTCCGTCGAGTCCGCCCGAGCTTCCGAACGGTCCGCGATGGAAAAACTCTCCGCTCAGCGCCTGAGTATCGCGTCCGAGGTCGCCCGGAACTTCTTCGTCCTACGCTCGCACGATGCTCAACTCCAGATCATCAGAGAAACCATTAGCCTCCGGCAGGAAGCTGTCAGCCTTCAGGACTCACGATTCAAAGGCGGTCTCGCCAATGAAATGGACGTCGCCCGTGCCAAAACCGAGCTCGAGCTCGCTCGCAATGACCTCGCCATTCTTGAACGCCAGCGCGGCGCGGCCGAGCACGCTCTCGCCGTCCTCTGCGGGCAGATGCCATCCACCTTCAGCGTCGGCGCAGATCGCGCACTCCCATCGCCCCCCTCCATCCCCGCCGGACTCCCCTCCGAGTTGCTTCAGCGTCGGCCAGACATCCGTGCTGCCGAACAGGACCTCCGCACCGCCAATGCCAACATTGGCGTTGCCCAGGCCGAGTTCTATCCCTCGTTTAAGCTCACCAGTGCCGCCGGATTTGAGACCATCGGCACCGACATGTTTTTTGATTGGTCGAACCGCATCATCTCCATCGGTCCCAGCATCACCACGCCGCTCTTCACCGGTGGTCGGTTAAAAGGAAACCTCGCCGCCTCCAAGTCGCGTTATGAAGAATCCCTGGCCGGTTATAAACAAACCATCCTCCTCGCCCTTCACGAGGTCGAAGACTCCCTCCTGGAGCTCTCCACCTATTCCAAGCAGCGCGCTGCCGTCGCCGCAGCCCTTGCCGCGTCGCAGGACACCTCACGACTCGCCCGTTTGCGTTACGACAAAGGCCTCGCCAGCTATTTCGAAGTCGTCGATGCCGACCGCACCGTCCTTAACACCCGACTCTCCCTCGCGCGCATCGATGGCGAGCGACTCGTCTCCAGCGTCGTTCTTCTCAAAGCCCTTGGCGGTGGTTGGAAATAAAGACGGCGGGAGCACCGAGGGTCATCGCTTTCCTCCAGGATTGGCGCACAATCGGTTTTGCAATTCGCTGGGTTTGATGCAAGGGAAAGAGGCTTTCTTTATCAATGCATTCCTCTTCCGCCAAGTCACCCGACACCCAATGCCCGAATCCAAAAAGTCCTTCGGGACGGCCTGCTGTGGGAATCATTGGGGGTGGGCAACTGGCGCGGATGCTGGCTCAAAGCGCGACCTCCCTCGGCTGTGAGGTGATCGTGGTGGAGAACACGGCAGATTGCCCGGCGGCCTCCGTTTCCGCGCGATTGATCAAGGGAAACACGGGCGACCTTGCGGCGTTGCGTGAACTGGCGGCGACCTGTGATGTGCTGACGCTCGAGAATGAGTTCATCGATTTCCGATTGCTCGCCAGACTGGAGGCCGAGGGCCAATGCGTCCGCCCGAGCGCGGCAACGATGGAAAAGGTGCAGGATAAACTGGTGCAGAAACAAGCCTTGGAAGCTGCGGGCTTGGCGGTGCCTGCCTTTCGATCCGTGAGTCAGCCAAAAGAGGTGGCGGAAGCGGCTGCGGATCTTGGTTGGCCGCTGGTGTTGAAGAAGCGCCGGAACGGATACGACGGAAAAGGAAATGCTACCGTCCGCAGCGATTCAGAGATTGCCGATGCCTGGGCGAAACTGGATGGCGATACCTGCGAGCTTTATGTGGAGCAGTTTTGCCCGTTTACAGCTGAGCTGGCCATCATCATCACACGCTCGGCCGCCGGGGAAAGTGTGGCTTATCCGCTGGTGACGACGGTGCAAAAAGATCACATCTGCCATGTCGTCAGCGTGCCCGCTGATGTGCCTGCCGCACTCGCAGATCAGGCGGAGTCCATGGCCCGTCGGGCAATCACGGCGATGGATGGCATCGGTAGTTTCGGTGTGGAGATGTTCCTGTTGGCGGATGGCACAATCCTCATCAATGAGCTGGCGCCTCGAGTGCATAACTCTGGTCACTACAGCATCGAGGGCACGGTTTGCTCCCAATTTGAAAACCACATCCGCGCGGTCGTCGGCTGGCCGCTCGGCTCCACGGAGTTGCGAGCACCTGCCGTGGTCATGGTGAATCTCCTCGGCCATGCTGAAGGGCAGGGGACTCCCTCGGGAGTGAGCGCAGCCTTGAGCGTCCCCGGTGCTCACCTGCATCTTTACGGAAAAGCTTTGTCAAAACCCGGCCGCAAGATGGGGCACATCACCGCACTGGGCAGCAGCGTGCCTGAAGCGCTCAACACCGCCCGCACTGCGGCGGATCACCTTTACTTTGGAACTCCATCATGAAAAAAGCATCCACCTCGAAACCTCTCGTCGGCATCATCATGGGCAGCGACTCCGACTGGCCGACCATGAAACCTGCCGCTGAGGCCTGCGCCCAATTTGGCATTCCGCATGAGGTCCTCGTGGTCTCGGCCCACCGCACGCCGGATGACATGGCCCATTATGCCAAAAAAGCGCATGGTCGCGGCCTTCGAGTCATCATCGCCGGAGCAGGCGGCGCGGCGCATCTTCCGGGCATGGTGGCCAGTCACACGCCGCTGCCCGTCATCGGCGTGCCCGTGCAAAGCAAGGCGCTGAGTGGCTTGGACTCCCTGCTTTCGATTGTGCAAATGCCAGCCGGTGTTCCGGTGGCGACGGTGGCCATCGGAAATGGAAAAAATGCAGGACTGCTTGCGGTTCAGATTCTTGGAGCTTCCGATCCGGCGCTGCACAAGAAGATCCTCGATTTCAAAGCCGCCCAGGCGAAGGAATCGCGCGCCAAGACCAAGACGCTGAGCTTGTAAAGAAGTTGGGCAATCGAGGATCAGGACAAGTCAAACCGCCACATCTGCGGTGTCCAGACACCCGTTTGCCAGCCGTCCTTGGTGGCGAACTCGCGCACGAGAAGCTCACGGCCGGTGACCTCGACATGCAAGAGCGCCTGCGACTCGCTGTGGAAGTGCGCGGCGTTGTCGGTATTGAGGAAGGGGTAACCTTGCTCAGCTTGGGTGTTGCTGGTGCCGTTCCATTTGAAGATTCGCCGGACATGCGTGTGACCGCAAAGCAGCGCAGCCACGCGATAAGGCTTCAAGGCGGAGTGATAGGCGGCGACATCAGCATAGTCCCACTCATAGTGAATTACCTTTTCGGCAGGAACCTCGACACTGTAGCGTGGTGCATCAATGTGATGCACGAGAACCACCGGACGGCTACTGTCTCCCACGTTTTCAGCAAGGTCGCGCTTGAGGAAATCAAGGCTGTCGAGAGGTGCATAGCGGCGCTTTCGACTGACTTCGCGCACTTCGCCTACCACGATCCCCAGCGCGACGAAATGAATGCCAGCCCAGTCCCATGAGTAATGCAGGCCATTCGGTGACAAGTTCTTCAATCCGGCGCGGCGCTGGTTACGCTCCTTGATGAGGTCAATCATCGGCGTGTCGCCATGGGGCGCGTCGTGATTGCCATGAACTTCGCGGACGGGCCAACTCAGTTTTCCATCGCCGCCATTGAGTCCCCAGTCGGACACAAACGCCGCAGCCTCAGTCTCCACCATTTTGTTTTTCGAGGGGCCCTTGTCGCCATTGTCGATGATATCGCCGCAGTGAATCACGCCATGCGGTTGTGCGACTACGCCGCCGCCCGATTCAGCGGAAAAAGACGAACCGGGCAGTTGGTTAAGCCATCTCACCAGACCCGCATTGTATCGCGCCGAAGTCTCATCCATTCGGGCAAAGTTCTCTGCCTGCGCACAATAATGCGTGTCACCGACGACAAAGAAGGAGGCTCGGTCGGCGGGTGGAGTCGCCGCAAAAGGACGCAAGGGCAAAGCCGACGCAGCGCTGCTGAGAGCGAGTTGTCGGAGAAAACGACGGCGCGTGTTCATGATGTCTTGATGACTATTTGCCGCTGCTCCACCTTGCGGCGTTGATGATGAGCTGCTGGTAGGGCTTAAGGTCATGCACGCGGGCATCGTGACCGAGGGCGATGCCAACGATCTTCGCCTTCGAGTGCTCGGTGATCCACACGCTCGGATGCGCGGCCTTGTATTTGTCGCTGGGACTTGTTTCGGCTAGCACGGTGGTCTTCGCGGTGCCTTCGGGAATTTTTTCCGGCTCGGCGTTTACGTAATAGAGTTCGTCTTCGACCGTGAAGCTGGCGGGCACGTCCTTCATCACGGGATGATCGGCTTTCACAGCTTTCACGTCGAAGGGATGAATCCGGTCATGCCCG
>CAMBPV010000061.1 GCA_945869695.1 Prosthecobacter debontii | reverse complement strand
ATTCGCAATCATCCACGACCAAGGCTACGTCGGAAAAACCGACCCCGCTTTTTGGCAAACCCTCGCGACCCAACTCCAGCAGGGCTTCCGCGCCGGCGCCTATACCACCACTCTTGTTCAAGTGATCGCACAAGCCGCCGACCACATGGCCCAAATATTTCCTCCCAAGCCGAACGACACCAACGAAGTTCCCGACACCCTCATCCGCGATTGACCACCGCCCTTTGATGCCGCCCGAGTGCCTCGTATCTGGAAATCGCGCCGCATCTTCCCGAGTCTGCATTGACGCATGGATGTCGTTTCCGATCAGCGGAGCCCAGCTTTTGTGGAGGCGGTTCCTCGTCCGCGGAACTGTTGTTTTCTAAGCACATGGCGATGTCCGATTCATCCCAAAAGATGTCCGCACTTCTGGCTGTTCATTCACCGTTCTATGTTCTGATATATTTGAATCCAACCGCATGAAAACACTTCTTTTTTGCCTCCTCACAGTTCTATCGGTCAGCGCTGCCCCGATCGGGCCCGTTCGCGTGCTGTATGTGGATGCTAAAGGGGAGGAGCAGTCGAATGTGGGTCCCTTGCACGATGCGATGCGGGACCTTGGTCGGGATGCCATTTGGTTCGACTACAGCACGACGGAACTGCCTGCGGAGAACTACGACATCGTGATCAAGGCGAGCGATGCCAAGTTGGACCGCGAGGGTATTCTCTCGAAACTCTCGCCAGAGAGAAAAAGCCAATACGAGGCATTTTTGGCTCAGCGTGAAACTGAAAAGCGCGAGAAGCACCCGCAGGTGGCAAACTATGAAAAGCGCCCGGAGCCGCTCACCTTCCAACTCCCGATGAGCGTGAAAGCAAGCATGGAGCGCACGCAGGTGCCGGCGGACTGCGAACTGAAGTTGTTTGCCAGCGAGCCCGAAATCGCCAAGCCCATCGCCTTTGCCTGGGACGAGCGCGGTCGCTGCTGGGTCGTGGAAACGCGCGACTATCCCCACGGCATCAGCGACAAAGGGGAGGGCCAGGATAGCGTCAAAATCTGCGAGGACACCGATGGCGATGGCAAGGCGGACAAGTTCACAGTCTTCGCCGACAAGCTGAACCTACCCACGGGCATCGTGTTTGCCCGCAAAGGCATCATTGTGGCGGCACCGCCGAAGTTCATTTACCTGGAAGACACCGATGGCGATGACAAGGCTGACAAGCGTGAGACGATCATTGATTGCTGGGGTATTAGAGACACCCATGCTCAGGCCAGCAATCTGCATTACGGCTTCGACAATTGGATCTATGGCTGCGTCGGCTACAGCGGCATTGAGGGTAACGTCGGTGGCAAAAAACAGCAGTTCGCCATGGGGACATATCGTTTCAAACCGGATGGAAGTGCGATCGAGTTTCTGCATCAGTTCACGAACAATGCGTGGGGCCACAGCACCAACGATGCGGGCGATCAGTTCGGTGGAACGGCCAATGGTGCGCCGATCTTCTTCGGGGGCATTCCTGCCACAGTGTATCCTGAAGGCTCGCGCGGCCTGACGGCCAAGAAGATCAACGTGGTGGACAAGTGCCACACGATCACACCGAACTTTCGTCAGGTGGACGTCTTCGGTGGTTACACCGCAGCTGCGGGCTCCAATTTCATTTATAGCGATGGGTTGCCGAAACGCTTTCATGGCAAAGCCATGATCTGCGAGCCCACGATGAAGGTGGTGGCCCTCATGGATGTGCAGCCTGATGGAGCAGGTTGGAAGGCTCTCGATTCCTTCAATATTTACGCCAGCAGTGATGAATGGAACTCCCCTGTGCATGCTGAGGTTGGCCCCGATGGAGCCGTGTGGGTGGCTGACTTCCAAAATTTTATCATCCAGCATAATCCAACGCCGAGTCTTGAGCGCGGCGGATTTGTGGCGACGACGGGTGTCGGAGGGGCACATGAAAATGACCTTCGGGATCACTCGCGGGGACGCATTTATCGGATCGTGGCCAAGGGCACAAGTCCAAAGCCTGAAAAGCCTTCTCTGACCGCAAGCACACTCACCAGCCGACTTAACGCGCAACGCCTTGTGGTGGCGCAGAATGATCCGCTGGGATGCCCGGCCTTGCCGACCAATCCGCATGAACTCTGGGCGCTTCAAGGATCCGGAAAGCTCGAGGCCTCTGCCCATCAACTCTGCCTGATCTCCAAAGATGCCACACTGCGCCGTAACGCCATCCGCGCCCTTGGCAGTGACAAGGCAGCGCAGGATCTCTTCTTTGGCTCAGGCGTCTTCTCGGATCCCGATCTCCAAACGCGTCTCGCAGCCTTCGTGAAGCTTGCTGACTTTCCGACGACACCTGAAATTCAAACATTGGTCAAAAAGCTCGCGGCAGAACCCGTCGTGAAAAAGGATGAATGGCTGTCAGAAGCCGCCAAGATGCTGGGCAAAAAGCACAAGGCTTTAAACTTCAAGGAAGGGCCGAATCTGCTGCCCAATCCAGGATTTGAAGAACCCATCGCCCAAACCTGGAAAAAGAGAGATTACGGCAAACGTCCGGGCAACAAAGACGCGCGGTGGGGCTTCGTAACCGACCCTAAAATGGTCCATGGCGGCAAACGTGCCATGCGAGTTATCACGAGAGACGATGCGGACACGAGTTTCTTCGCGGATGTGGCCCTGAAACCGAACACGGAATACAAACTCAGTGCTTGGATCAAGACGCACTCCTTCCGCGGTAAGGCGAGCTTGAACGACCATATCGGTCGCTCGGAAACAAACACGCTGAAACGCGACCAAGACTGGACGGAGGTCGAAGTCACCTTCAACAGCAAGGACCGCCCCAAGGCGAGCATCAACCTCCTCCATGCCGGAAAAGGTGATACCTACTTCGACGACGTGAAGCTCTGCGAGTTGATCATGGAAACTGAGGACGATGAATCGAAACTCGCAGGCGATGTGAAACGTGGCGAAAAAATCTTCTGGGAGCACCCGGTGGCGGCTTGTAAAAACTGCCACATTCTCAAAGGTCAGGGCAGTGCCGTTGGGCCTGCATTGGACGGCATTGCCAGCCGAAAGGATGCAGCCTACATCCTCGAGTCTCTCGTCAATCCGAACGCGAAATTGGCAGAGGGTTACACAGCCACGCCGATCTCACCGATGCCACCGATGAACCTCATCCTAAAGCCGCAGGAGTTTGCGGATGTGAAGGCCTTCATTTTGAATCTGAAGTGATTCAGGTTATAGGGTCACTTCTTTCCTTTGGCTTTCAATGGCGAGGCAGGCTTGCCTTGCTCGGCAAGGAGTGCAGCCTTCTCGGCCGCAAGTTGGGCCGAAGCTGCGGCCTGTCGGGCACGGAGTTTGGCTTGGTGCTCGGCGACGACTAAAGCGTAAGCGGCAGCGCGTTTGGCTTTCGCCTCTTCGGCGGCTTGATTGGCAGCTTGGCGTTCCGCCGCTTGAGCGGCTTTTGCGGCGGCTATTTCAGCCGCTTGCTTTTCTTTCTCGATTCGGATCGCTTCCTTCTCGGCCAATTGTTTGGCTTTGAGTTCGGCTGCGGCTTGTTTCACGGCTTCTCGCTCCGCTTGAGCCTGCGCTCTGGTTGCTTCTTTTTCAGCGTCGGCCTGCTCTTTCGCAAGTCGTGCTGCTTCTTTCTCTGCGAGGGCGATGGCTCTGGCCGCCTCTCTTTCAGCGAGAGCCTTTGCCTTCGCTTCTTCGGCAGCGACTTTAGCTGCTTCCTTTTCGGCAAGGGCCTGAGCTCTGGCGGCTGCTTTCTCTGCATCCGCCTTTTCTTTGGCAATCCGGGCCTCCTCTTTTTCGGCGAGAGCTTTTGCTTTGGCTGCCTCCTTCTCGGCGATGGCCAATGCAATGGCGGCGGCGCGCTCCTCGGCCGCTTTTTCACGGGCGGCAATCATTTCCGCCTTTTCCAAAAGTTGTTTGGTTTTGAGTTCGGCAATGGCGAGCCTGAGCGCTTCTTTCTCAGCGAGGGCATGGGCCTTGGCTGCTTCTCTCTCGGCCTCGGCTTGGGCTTTGGCTTCCGCCGCAGCGATTTTGGCGGCCTCTCTGTCTGCGAGAGCTTGTGCCTTGGCGGCAGCCCTCTCGGCGTCTGCTTGCTCTTTTGCCAAACGCGCGGCCTCTTTCTCTGCGAGCGCGATGGCTTTGGCTTCTGCGGCAGCGGCTTTCGCGGCTTCTTTGTCGGCGATGGCTTTTGCAATCGCAGCCGCTTTTTCCGCTGCGGCTTGTTCTTTGGCTTCTAGCAAGGCTGCTTTTTCCGCCAGGTCGGATACCGTTCGTTCCTCGATGGCGCTGGCAAGTTGAGCGCTGAATTTCACCAACTGTTGGCACAAATCTGAACTCGTGGCGATGAGGGCGGCGGCAGCCTCTGGAAGCACGCGCGGCTGAATTTCGAGAGCTTGGATTTTATCGGCAGTGTCGGTAAGGAGCGTGAGGAACTTGGGGTCTAGTTTGGTGGTCATTGCTGGGTATCAAAAAGGGGGGGAGCATGAAAGGACACGGAAGTCAGCCTGTAAAGCACAAGTGGGTTCCTTTTACAAAACGAAGCTGCGCAAGAAAGGGGGCATGGATGACTAAGGATGCTCAATCTTCCTTCTTTTGCAGGAGCGGTACTGTCTGGTAGGCTGCGAATCTATGAACCCGTATGTCTGTCGCGTGCTTAGCACCCTTTGTTTTCAGGGAGGTCTGCTCTCCATCGTCCTGTCCATTTGGATTTGGTGGTTCCTCAATGGAGATGATGCCGAAACGAGAGCGCACGCGGAGCGCTTCGGAATTTTTGTTGGACTCTGGGCTCCGACGCTCCTGATCCTTTCAAATCGCTTTGATCGTTTCGCGGATAAAGCAAAACCGGTCCCCGGTCTGATGGCTGTAAACCAAGAGAACGAAGGGAGCTGAAAAATAGGCGTCCGGTTACTTGGCGGTTTCCGGCTTGGTGGCTGGAGTCTCCTTGGGGGCAGCGGGAGCGGGCTTCCCGACCTCTGGCTGAGCAGGAGCAGGAGCAGGAGCAGGAGCAGGAGCAGGAGCAGGAGCAGGAGCAGGAGCAGGAGCAGGAGCAGGAGCAGAGGGCTGGGTCAAAGGAGCCGCGCTGGGGTCCACCATTTTTACGGTGGGTGGTGCCTTCAAGTCGGTCGGGGTCACGGGTGGAAGGCTCGCTGGTTTCGTGGGGGCGGCCGTCGGAGCTACGCTGATGGCGGGGTTGGTGACGGCGGTGCCTTGAGGCGTCAAGGTGGCCGTCGGCGTCGCAGGCACTGTCACAGGGACGCTGGCACCCAGACCTGATTCCAGTTTGATGGGCTTCGTGCCGTTACTAAGTGAGATGGGGGGCATGTTCGGCGCAGCGGGTTCCTCTTTCTTGGGTGGCGGCGGTGGTCCATCGACCTCTTTGGTGGGGAGGCCGGCGCTCATGAGGTCAAGACGGTTCTGGCTCATGCTTACGGTCAGTTCACCCGGGAATTTGCTTGGAAGAGTTTCGAAGAATTCCTTGGCTTCCGAGTCTTTACCTTCCGCCCAGAGGAGATCTCCCAGACGGATCTGGGCCATCGGTGCGAACTCTGATTTGGAGAACTCTTTTGAAACACGCTCGTAGATCGATTTGGCCTCCGCTTTTTCCCCTGTGGACTCCAGTTTCGATGCCAATCCGATCAAGCCACTGACAAAAAACGGATGAGATGAGAAGCTCTTGGTAAAATCACGGAGGGTTCCGAGAGCCGAATCCTTTTTGTTAGCTTTCCACTGGAGGTCGGCCTTCAGCAGAAGAGCGTTTCCGGCTGCGGTGGAGCCGGGATATTTCTGCGCGACCAGATCACAGTCTTCGACGGTTTTTGCTGCGGAGACCAATTGACCTGCTTCAGTTGCTGTAAGGGCGTTTTTGTATTTCACCAGTCCGGCAACGGAGGCACCCGCAGCAGCCACGATGGCGAGAAGGACGATCTTCTTGAAGTGCTTTTCCAAGAATGCCTCAGAACCTGTCACGGCGGCGGCTTGATGGGAGTGGGGCACCTCGCCCGTGTGGTTGTAGATAGGCTCGTCGTTCGACATGATGGAAGGGTGTCAGAGGGTAATGGGGATGTGGGGGGAAAGGGCAAGACTTAGGCTCCGACCTTGGCGCGCGCTTCGTCCGCGAGGGCCGTGGAGAGATAACGCTCACCGGTGGAGCAGCCGATGGTGACGATGAGTTTTCCTTTGTTCTCAGGCCGGGCCGCGACACGAAGGGCGGCGACCACATTTGCACCGGTGCTGATGCCGACGAGCAGGCCCTCTTCTTTGGCCAAACGGCGAGCCATGGCAAAAGCGTCTTCGTTACTAACCTTAAGGCACTCTGTGATCTGGCTGTTGCCCGAGGCGTCCTTGAGGTGAAGATTTTTTGGCACAAATCCGGCACCTGTTCCCTGGATCTTATGCGGGCCGGGTTGCACGGCTTCGCCAGCAAGAGTCTGATTGATGACGGGGCTGGCCTCCGGCTCCACCGCGATGGCTTGGAAACTTGGCTTGCGCGTTTTCAGCACTTCATAAACACCCGTGATGGTGCCTCCGGTCCCGACAGCGGAGACGAGGAAATCAATTGCGCCATCAGTGTCTGCCCAAAGTTCTTCGGCGGTGGTCTTCGAGTGGATGGCCGGATTGGCGGGGTTTTCAAACTGCTGTGGCATCCACGAGTTAGGAGTGGTCTTGAGGAGTTCCTCCGCCTTGGCGATGGCTCCCTTCATTCCCTTGGGGCCCTCGGTCAGAACGAGATCGGCTCCGAGCAGGGCCAGCAAAGTGCGGCGCTCTAAGCTCATGGTTTCAGGCATCGTCAGGATGAGTTTGTATCCCTTTGCCGCAGCCACGAAGGCGAGTGCAATGCCCGTGTTTCCGCTGGTGGGTTCAATGATGGTCGTTCCCTTGGTCAGGACGCCGCGAGCCTCGGCGTCTTCGATCATGGCTGCGCCGATACGGTCCTTCACGCTTCCGAGTGGATTGAAAAACTCACACTTCACAGCCACCGTCGCATCAAGTCCTTCGGTCACACGGTTGAGTCTGACCAGCGGAGTGCGGCCTACGGTTTCGACGATGTTGTTATAGATTCGGCTCATGAAGGGAATGGATGGAGGGTTGGAGAGAAATGAAATTTCATCACCCCAAAATCAATCGGTCAGACTGAAGGGGGAATTGTGATTAAACCCACGTCCCAGCGGATTGCAACCAGCATGTGGGAACGGCTGAAGGGACATAGCGATGATCTGCGTGGGCATTCAGAGCTCGCCCATGCCGCCGCGTTTGATCCAAGCGTTAAGCGGTTCGAAGGTGTCGAGCGGAATGTCGGGGGAGAAGCCGAAGGGGGACTGATTCACGGAGTGAAGAGTGACGCAGCCGTTTTCGATTTGGAGGGAGGGAAATCCTCGGCTGCAGGGTTGATAGAGATCGGGGTGTGAGTGAAGGACTTGGGATTGCAGAGCGTCGGAATACATGGTGAGACCTTTAAAGTAGTGTTGACCATTTCTTTCGACATGGGTGATTCCCAAGAGCGAGGCCATGGCAAGGTCTTGGAGCATGGCCACAGGACCGACACCCGCGAGGTCTTCTCCGCTGAGATGAAAGGACAATTCCGGGTTTTGGGCGCGGTGTTTAAAAAGAAGGCCTGCGTTCGCCAAGCTTTTCACGATTCCTTTGCAGTTCTTGTGGCTGGTGCCGCTGTAGCCGAGAGCCAAGGAGCGGGGAAGATCGTCGAGAGAGCCGTCGGATTCATCGATGATCAGTGGCGGGCGGTCCTTCCATCGATGGAGGACATCACCAATCGCTGATTCATCGAGAGCAACGGAGCGATGGAGGGGTTGCTCCACCAGGATCAAGCTATCGAACAGGGGTGCAAGAGTGGGGTCTGTCGAGAGCTCTCGGTAATAGTCTTGAAAGGCGGCCAGATCGAGGAACTGCTCATTCCCATCCATGGTGACTTGAAAACCCGAGGGGCAAAGCCGGGTCAAGAGCTCTGAAAGAATGCGGAGTCGAGGTTTGTCATTCTTGAGGCTACCGCTGAGTTTGATTTTAAAGTATCGCAGGCCGTAAGCTAGAATCGAAACTTCGAGTGAGTGGGGCAAGCCATCGTTCAGAACTTCTGAGTCGGGAATGTCGAGGGTGCAGAGGGGGTCGGAAAGTCCGATGGTGTGTCGAAGATGAATGGCTTGGAGCGGGGTGGGAGGTAGGACTTCGTCGAGCGAGAGCCCCTTAAGTGCCCGTCGAACCGAACCCAGATCAATGCCGAGATCGGGAGTGCGGATGAGTTGGTGGAGGGGACGGTCAGCAGCGCGACAGAGTCCGTGGAGGACGGCTCGCTCGATGAGGCTGACGCCCAGATTGGCTAGCAGGGGAGGGACGTTGAGAGTGGTGGCCCAACGTCTTTGCTCATCATAAAGATCCCGCCAAAAGGAGAAAAAAGAGATTGGAGCTGCTGCGGCATTTTTGCCAATGCGGCTGGCGTTTTGAATGACGGCCAGCATCTCTGCGAGGTCGCTTTCCATCGGGGAGTCGGGGTCCTTCGTGAACCACTTTGGGGCAAGGCCCTCGGATGAGATGCCGATAATGGTCTGGCTACCGACCACCATCTTGAGGGTGAGGAAGACGTGAGGCAGTGAGCTGAGACTCGCGATTCCGTATCGGAAAGGGAAGCGCGTCCGCATCGGTAAAACGGAGAACTCTGCCGATTGGATCGTGAATTTCATATCGCTTTTTAGTCCAGTTTTGACTGCTCGACCCAAGGCGTGAATTCCTGCGGGATGGGTGCCTCGAAGGCCATTTGTTGAGTGGTGATCGGGTGCTCAAATGCGAGCTGCCATGCGTGGAGCATGAGACGGGTCGAGGGTGTGGGCTGACGGCTCGGGTGCCCGTAAAGGGGATCTCCCAGGATGGGTGCCATGAGGCACTCTTTCATGTGGACGCGGATCTGATGCGTGCGCCCTGTCAGGAGTCTGCATAGAATCAATGCACAGCCTGCGTGACTGCCGACGTGGGTCCACTCGGTGACCGACTCTTTGCCTGCTCCATCGTAGAGGACGGCCATTCGCTTGCGATCGACGGGATGTCTGCCGAGCCGGTTTTTCAGCAGGCCTTTTTGTTCTTTGGGTAGGCCACTGATGGCGGCGAGGTAAAACTTACTGATGCGACGCTCCGAGAAGGCTTCGGATAGTCGAGTGTGGGCGAGATCGTGTTTGGCCACGACCATGCAGCCACTGGTCTCTTTGTCTAACCGATGCACGATGCCCGGACGCATCTCACCCCCGATACCCGAGAGGTCATCGCAGTGATGAAGCAGTGCATTGACGAGGGTTCCATCCGGATTGCCTGCGGCGGGGTGGACGACGAGTCCGGGTGATTTATTGATGACAATGATGTCGCTGTCCTCGTAAAGAACGTCGATGGGGATGTCCTGCGCTTTGACTTCGACGGACGTGGCCTCGGGGATTTGAATATCGATCTGATCTCCCGCCTTCAGAGTGGCGCTGGGTTTCGCTGCCCTCTCGTTGAGCCGGGCGTGCTCTTCCCGGATGAGGTCCTGAAGGCGTGACCGGGAAAGGTCAGGCATTTTACGTTGAAGGTAGCGGTCCAGACGCTCTCCGGCACCATCTTCTATCTCAATTGCGAATCGCACTTGAGGACTTTCGTCAAGCTGAGCTGATAAACAACAATTTTGTCAGATAAGCAGCGCAACGTTGAAGATAGACCGTTGTTGGACTATCTTAATTCCGTGGCAACTGCTAAAGAACAACCCTACCTGAGCACCTGCCCATCGTGCGATACCAAAATCGACGTGACGGCTCTCGAGCCATTCACCAAATTGAAGTGCCTGCATTGTGGGGAGATGGTACGGGTGCGCCGTAAGTTCGACCACTTCGTGATCGTGAAGCAGATCGGGGAAGGGGGCATGAGCCGAGTTTTCGAGGCTGAGGATGAGACCCTGGGTCGGCGCGTGGCCTTGAAGATTCTGAATCGCGAATACAGCCGTAATGCAGAACGGGTGGAGCAGTTTCGGAGAGAGGCGCTCATCACGGCCAATGTGAATCATCCGAATGTCATCAAGCTCTACACTGTGGGCTACGATCAGGGGTATTTCTATATTGCCATGGAGTTGGTCGGCGGTGGCAGTCTCGAGCAACGAATTCGGAACCAAGGTAAAATTCCTGAGCAAGAGGCTCTCCGGATCGGCCATGAGGTGGCCGAGGGACTTCGCGCTGCTCAGCGGATGGGTCTGGTGCATCGGGATGTGAAGCCAGCCAACATTTTGTTCACCGAGACTGGCACTGCCAAGGTGGTGGATTTTGGCCTGGCGCTGTTCATTCAGCGAGACGTGGATGATTCAGGCGAGATCTGGGCGACACCTTTCTATGTGGCTCCTGAGAAAGTGCTGGAGAACAGCGAGGACCATCGAAGTGATATTTTCAGTTTGGGAGCTTCTCTGTTTCATGCTTTAACAGGCAAGCCACCTCACAATGCAAACACAAACTCTTTAAGCGAACTGCGGTTGATCAAGTGCAGGCGAGTGACGCTCGAAGATTCGGGCCTTCACTTTGGTGCAAGGACCAATCACGTGGTGAACCAAATGTTGGCCTTCAAGCCGGAGGATCGCTTTCAATCTTACGATGAGGCCATCGACGAGCTTCGCTTTGCAGAAGGTCTCGTGGGGCACTCAATCCTTCGGCGCGGGTCGAAGCGCACGCGCGTCGTGGCGGGCACGGTTACGGCTATTCTGGCTGCTTTTGCCATCGGTTGGGTGCTTAGAGATTCTCGTGAAAAACGGGCAAACACCATTGTGGCAGAGCCCGCGTTGATCGATAGCGAACTGGTGGGTGGGGGCGTCACCTTGCAGGTCGGAGGACAAACGACGGCGGATCGCTTCATTCGCGCCCGAGATGTGCTTTTACAGGGAAAATTTAATGAGGCACGACGACTCTTTGAGGAGGTCCTGAATGCAGGGGCACGACAACCGACATTGAATTGGGCAAGGTTTAACACGGCGCTTTGCTCGATCGTGACGGGGCGTCGGGAGGATGCTCTAAGGATGTTCGATTTGATCGAGGCCGAATCAGCAGTCTCTCCGGTCGGAGAGAGCGGTGACTTGTCCCACTTCTTTTCGAAGGTAGGAAAGCTGATGGGTAACAACTTAGGCCTTGGCTCAGACCTTTCGAAGTTAGCCTTCGACGATCGAAACGAAGAGTTGATGGGTTGGCTGGCGCTGGGAATGGCGGAATGGCATTTCGGCGACCCGCGCGAGGGTGCCGACAGCATCACTCACTTTTTGAATGGAAAGGTAGAGGATAAGGCTCTCGAATGGGTGCCGAGGTATCGCGTGATGGTGGAGCCCTACAGTCACGACATCCAAGTCGTGAAAGGTCTCAAGAAAGGGAAGCCTAAAAACATGGAGGAGGCCAATGCGTTCTTGGCAGAGATTCAAAAGGCCAAAAGTAGCCTTCAGACCAAAGGTAACATCGTGAACATTCTCGGCCGTGCTGAGAGCGCGATCCAGCGCGACATCGCAAAATTCCGACTGGAAGAGCAGCGAAAGGAAATGGCCGCTTCGATCGAGCGTCAGAAACGTGAGCTCAGCCAGTTGAATGACCTGTTGGAAGCCATACCCGCTCTGGTTGAGGGCTACGACTTTGAGGCCGCTGTGCAACTCTTGGGGGATGTCCGCTTTGAAGCGCCCGAGGTTCAAATCGCGCTCAACGGCAGACGCTACTTGTATTCTTCTTCGAAGGCTTTTGTCAGCCAGCTTTTGGCCGATATCAATGCGAAGGGGTTTCAGGGAAAAATCGAACGTCGGGGTGCTGTCGCCCTTGAAGGAGTCGTGGTGAAGGCTGACGGGAAAGAGCTGAAATTGTCGATCTCTCGGGGTGTCATTTCAGTCCCTTTCGAGACCGTGGCGCCCGAGTCTTTGATCCAAATGGCTCAAGCCTTCTGTTCCCAAGTGACGGACTCGACGGACTATTACCGCCGACAGGAACTGATAGCCGCCTTTGCTCGGGTCGAAGGTTCGAGCGATGCCGCGACGATGGCGGCTCAATTGATGGAGGAGAATCGCGATTTTCGAAATCGCTGGATGCAAGTGTTGCAGGGTGGGATTTAAGGCTGAGGAGAGGTTCTGAGGTTTACTTTAGGTTTGTAAAAACCATAACTTCAGTGTATATTTGACTCTCGTTTCCCATTTTCCGATGGAGTTTTCCCCCTCAGAATCGCCACATTTTCAGCAAGGACTCGTTTCTGGGAGGCGGGTCTGGCACACGCTTGTATTTGGGATTTCAGCCCTTTTGGTTGGCGGTCTCTTTTTACTCTATGTGGTTGGTCTTCAGTGTCTTGGAATCTTTATTGGCTGGGGTGTAATCTTGACGGCTCAAGCCGCGGGGAGCGCGAAAACCATCAGTTGGCAAACGGTTCAACAACTCTGTTTTCTCGGGTTTGCCTCTTCTCTCTGGCTTGGAATGTTGAGACCGCTCCGGAGGTGCGCGGTGAGTCTGGATGGAGACATCATTGGAAGTGAAAACTCTCAGCCTCGGCTCTTCAGGACCCTCAAAGTTTTGGCGCGGGCTTTGGGGGCACAGGGCGCGCAGCGTGTGCTTTTTGACGGCCAGCCATCGATCCGATCGGTGCCTCCCGATCGAGTGATTTCGATCTTTCGGGGTGAAAGTGTGATCCGATTGGGTTTGCCCCTCGTGGCAGTCTTGAGTGCGCGGGAATTGGCTGCATGCCTGGCGATGAAGCTTTCTCCTGGCGGCCCTGGGTTAGGCGGTCTCGCGTTGCGTTGGGTCCTGGGGCTGGATGCCTGGTTTCAGCGATCCTTGAAGTCGGATGCGGAGTTGAATCCACTGAAGGCGAAACCGTATCGAGTCATTGAAAGCCCGTTTCGATTTTTTGTAGAAACGCTGCTCTGGGTTTCCCAGCGTCCGTTCTGGATGTTGTCATTTTTGAGTAGTGGAATCAGGAAACTGGCGCGGTATTTGGATGATTGCGCGGCTCACGCGGTGGGTGTTCAGTTGATCGGGCGCGGGGGGCTCGAATACCTCATGTTCAAAAGCCGACTGATCGAGAAATGCTGGCAAAAGGTCTCGTCCGCAGAGCGCATCAGCAAGGGGGCTGGCAATTGGACCCAAGCGGCTGTTCTTCAATTCATCGCTGAGTTGGAGAAACGGGCCCCATTTGCTGCGCGCGCTCCTCTTTGCACCGGGTCGAGCGGAGCGCCATGGATCGCGTTTCTACCGCCTGAGGCGCCGGGTTCGGAGGTCATCCATGATTTTGAGGACCTTGCCGTTCAGGTGACTCATGTTGAAAGAGTACGTTTTTTTCCGGAGATCAAAAACCAAAAGCGCTGGGCACATTCACCCGTGAAGGATTCGGGGCCGAGTTTACGGCAGGTGGAGGCATTGACAGTCATCAAGCGTTACTTCGGTGGATTGATGCACCCTGAGCGCTCACTCTGTGGGCTGGGGCCTTCCTCTTTGGCTGACCCCGAAACCCTGAAGGCGCGCATTCTCAAGAGCCGATTGTGGGAGAAGGATCATGGTGCCAAGATGCACACGCTGGTCAAAGAGTGGAACCAAGCCTGGAGAAAACGGCGTGACATGGATTCAGCCTGGGTGTCGGCCATTGCTGGTTTTTACGTCTGCCGGCTTGAGGGAGATGGAGTGATGGGAAACGTGGAGCTTTACCGGAAAGAGTCGGCTGCGCAGAAAGCGATCATGGCTCATTTAGAGGACGCCATCCGGTTACGCGAGGCGCGGCTTGAGCAGCGATTCACCTCGGCACTCGGTCTTCTGTGGACGGCTGATCCATCCGCGCTCCCACTGCGGCTGCGGGAAATGAGGCAAGCCTTACCCTTGTGGGGCTCGGTCTATGATTCCATCTCGGGTGTGTTGCCCGAGTTTCGCGAGTTATTGACCGACTTTCATACCTTTCAAACGCTCGTGAATCGAATCGCAGGCGTCCCTCTCAATGGGGCCACGAGCTGCGCATTGCAGGCGGTGGTGCCGAGGCTCATCAATCGGGCGCGTCGGCTTCTGTCAGCGCTTGATGGTGCTTGTTATCCTTTTGGCGAGGGCGGTATCGTCATCTCGATGGAGGACTATTTGTGCAAGGGGGCAGACCTCCGTGAAAAAGTACCTGTCCTGAATGCTGATGTGGGGATGCTCATCATGGCCCAGAATTTGGTCATCGATACCGGCGCTTCGTTGACGCCATTTGTGTCACGCTTTCTGGAACTCCAGCATCTCAGTTTCTCATGGTTAACAGCCGCTGCCGAGGCGGCGGAAATGGAGTTGGTGGGGCCCGCGGAACTCCGCGAGTTTCACGAGGGGACGTGTGATTCCTCTGCGCGCCTGATCATGCCCGCGATGCAGGTAAACGAGCGCGAGAAGGTTTTTGCCTGATCCCCGCGACTACGCCGCAATGACGCCTTGCGGTGCCGTTGCTTCGTTCTCATTGAAACGCAACTCGGGCTCCACCCTCAGATTCTCGACGATGTAGCCTTGTCTCTCGGGCGTGTTCTTACCCATGTAAAAGGTCAGCATCTCATGGATGGTCTTGCTCTCAGGCATCAGAACTGGTGACAAGCGCATGTTGGGTCCGATGAAATGCTTGAACTCATCGGGCGAAATCTCGCCGAGTCCTTTGAAGCGGGTGATCTCTGCGTTTTTGCCCAGCTTGTTGAGTGCGATCTGTTTTTCCTCGTCGTTGTAGCAATAGATCGTCTCCTTCTTGTTGCGCATCCGAAAGAGAGGCGTCTGGAGGATGTGAACGTGATGCTGACGCACCAAGTCCGGGAAGAACTGAAGGAAAAAGGTGATCATCAGCAGTCGGATGTGCATGCCGTCCACATCGGCGTCGGTAGCGAGAATGATGCGATTGTAGCGAAGGTCTTCCATGTTGTCTTCGATCTGCATGGCATTGGCCAGCAGATAAAACTCTTCATTTTCATAGACGACCTTCCGGCTGAGTCCAAAACAGTTCAGCGGTTTACCGCGAAGACTGAACACCGCCTGGCAAGTGACATCGCGGGATTTGGTGATGCTGCCAGACGCGCTGTCACCCTCAGTAATGAAGAGCGTGCTCTTCTCCCGGTCCTTGTCTTTCGTGTCGAAGTGGATGCGGCAGTCTCGCAGTTTTTTATTATGGACCTTGGCTTTGCGGGCGCTCTCCCTCGCGGCCTTCTGAATGCCGCTGATCTCTTTGCGTTCCTTCTCATTAGCCAGGATTTTCTCCTGAAGCGCCTTGGCCACATCGGCGTGTTTGTGCAAAAAGTTATCCAGTTGCCCCGTGATGAAACTCGTGACGTGGCCGCGCAGATTCCGTCCATTCGGCTCCATGTGGAGGGAGCCGAGTTTGGTTTTTGTTTGAGACTCGAATACAGGCTCCTGCACCTTCACGCTGATGGCGGCGATGATCGAGCCGCGCACATCATTGGGCTCGAACTGCTTTTTGTAAAACTCGCGACACTCCTGCACAATGGCCTCACGGAATGCAGCCAGGTGCGTTCCGCCTTGTGTCGTGTGCTGGCCGTTCACAAAGGAGAAGTACTCCTCGCCGTAGCCCTCACCATGAGTGAAGGCCACCTCGATCTCTTTACCCGCCAGATAAATGATTGGGTATTGAGGTGCATCCGTTCCCATCTTGGCTTTCAGGAGGTCCAGCAGTCCGTCCTTGGAGCGGAAGCGCTCTCCGTTTAACGTGAGCGTCAATCCGGGATTCAGCCATGAATAAAAGCGCAGCATCTCGCGGATGTAGTCCATCCGGAAGTGGACATCTTTCGGGAACGACTCGCGGTCGGGCTGAAATACAATCCGCGTGCCATCAGGTTCATCGCTCGCGCGCGGAGACTTCATTTCGTATTTAACTAGCCCCCGGTTGAACTCGATTGAGCGCGTCTGTTTATCGCGCACGGCTTGGATCTCGAAGAACTCAGAAAGCGCATTCACAGCCTTGATCCCCACTCCATTCAGCCCGACCGAGCGCTTGAAGACCTCGCTGTCATACTTGGCGCCCGTGTTGATCTGCGCCGCGCACTCCATCAGTTTTCCGAGAGGCACGCCGCGGCCATAGTCGCGCACCGTCACGGTTTGGTCCTCTCCGATCACAATGTCCACCGCATTGCCGAAGCCCATCACAAATTCATCCACCGCATTATCCACCACTTCCTTGAGCAGCACATAAATCCCGTCCTCCGGCAGAGAGCCATCTCCCAGCTTTCCGATATACATGCCGGGTCGCAGGCGGATGTGCTCGCGCCAATCGAGGGATTTGATCGAATCTTCGGTGTAGCCGTGTGCAGGGGAAGGTGTCGCCATGTTGAGTCAGTCTGAAAGATCCTGTCAGATAGAATAGAAACCCCGGGAGTCAAACCAGGAAATGGTTCGGTCGCTCACGGCGGAAGGGGGCGTTGGTCAAAGGGTGGTTTTTCACCATGCGGAGTTTGGGTATTCCGGTCAGTTTCAAACTTCTTTCGGGAGTTCCTCCCGCCAACGGCTCAAAATTTTCAGTTGAAAAAAGAGCTTGTTTAAATATCCATTTTGCGCCCAGTTGGACACCCCAGTCGGGACGTTGTGTCTCTTTACGATATTGTCAGTTGTCTTTACATTATAAATGCTTTTTATGACATTATGATTCAGGTTGAAAATTTGAGAAAAGAGTTCGGGACCAAGACCGCCGTCGATGGCGTTTCCTTCTCTGTCCAAAAAGGCGAAGTGCTGGGCTTTCTCGGCCCTAACGGAGCAGGAAAATCGACCACCATGCGGATGGTGACAGGTTATTTCCGTCCCACATCGGGTCAGATCCGAGTCGGTGGCGTGGACATGCTTGAGAATCCGGAAGAGGCGAAGCGGTCAATCGGATACCTGCCGGAGAACGCCCCGTTATACTCCGACATGACCGTGGGCAGTTTCCTCGGTTTTTGTGCTGAGCTCCGGGGTCTGCGCGGTGCGGCTCGGGATAAGGCGATCGACCGGGTTCTGGAGACTTGCTTCTTGGAAAGCGTGCGGAATCAAAGCGTGGACACATTATCCAAAGGATACAAACACCGCACCTGTTTCGCCCAGTCCATCATCCATGATCCGGATGTCTTGATTCTCGATGAGCCGACGGATGGTCTCGACCCGAATCAGAAGCACGAGGTGCGGAATCTCATCAAGCGCATGGGTGAGAACAAGGCCATCGTTTTCTCCACCCACATTCTTGAGGAAGTGGAGGCCGCCTGTTCCCGCGCCATCATTATTGATCGTGGCAAAGTGGTTGCGGATGGAACTCCCGCTGAATTGAAGCAACGGGGAAATGCCGTTGTCCGCGTGGTCATCAAGGGGGCTGCCGGAGGCAGCATCCGCGCTGAGATCGAGAAGATCAACGGAGTGCACCAGATCGAGCCCGGGCTGAGCTCAGATGAGCAATTCTCCGGCCGTGTGCTGGTCACCAAGGGGCGGAAGTCCGCCGACATTGCCCGTGAGATCTTCGGACTCGCCTCGGGTCAAAAATGGCAACTCGAGGAGTTGCACCAAGATGAGGGAAAACTGGATGAAATTTTCCGCTCCATCACCCGCTCAGACACCGCCGTCTAGGCTTCCGGGGTCTTCGTTTATCACTCTGGTTCTACTCAGCCAATCCTCCTCCACAATTATCCTCCTTTATGAACAGCAAAGACATTCAGAGCATCTGGTCCGTGTTCAAGCGCGAGTTCCTCGCCTATTTTAACTCCCCCGTTCTTTACGTCATCGTCGTGATCTTCCTCCTCGCTTCGCAGGGCTTCGCCTTCTTGTTTGGCCGGTTCCTGGAGAGTGACAATGCTTCTCTCACGCAGTCATTTTTCTTCTGGCATCCCTGGATCTACATCGTGCTGGCTCCAGCGGTTGGCATGAGACTTTGGTCAGAGGAGCAGCGTCTCGGCACCATCGAGCTTCTAATGACCATGCCGATCTCTCCTTGGCACGCCATCATTGGTAAATTCAAGGCCGCAGCGCTCGTGTGGTTGATCGCACTTCTGCTCACGTTCCCGATCGTCCTGACCGTTTTTTATCTCGGCTCCCCGGACCGCGGTCCCATCCTGACGGGCTACATCGCCAGCTACCTTTACGCCTTGGGCTGCCTGTCTGTGACGTCTGCCGTCAGTGCTTTCACTCGCAGTCAGGTGGTTTGCTTCATCGTGTCGGTGGCCGTTTGCATCCTTCTCACGCTCATCGGCTACCCTGGCATCATCGACTGGTTTGTGAAGTCGCTCCCCGCCTCGCTTGAAGGCGGCGTGCGATTCGTCGGATACCTCAGCTTCATGGATCACTTTTATGAGATGAGCAAAGGTGTCTTCGTCTTCCGTGATGTCCTTTATTTCCTTTCCGTTATCGCAGCGGGTCTCATGCTGACCGGTTTGGCTCTTCGCTCAAAGCGCGCCTAGGTCCGCGATCGAAAAAACTCTATCCCTTATCCCTCTAGAAACTCATGAACCTTAACAGCAAGCAAGCGACTACCGGGGTCACCATCCTCATTGTGTTGGCCATTCTGTTTGTCATCAACTACCTCGTCGGTGGTGTTGGAGTCGGCAATTTCAGGCTCGACCTCACCGAGGACAAGCTCTACACCCTCTCCGACGGAACTCGGAACATCCTCAGCCGCCTGAACCCGGATAAGCCTGTCACCATCCGCTACTACGTGAGCACTGATGACCGGGTCATGCCTCCAATCTTGAAGACCTATGCTCGCACCATTCAGGACCTCCTGCTTGAGTTTGAAAAGGCGGCGGACGGTCGGGTTGTCATCGAAAAGCTGAATCCAAATCCCAACACCGAGGATGAAGACAAGGCGCGCGAAGACGAAATCCAGGGGATGCAGGTCAACTCTGAGGGTGATAATATTTACCTCGGCATCGCGATCCGCAGCGGTGAGAAAAAGGAACTGCTTCCCTTCATGAATCCAAATGAAGAGACGGCTCTTGAGTACAACGTCGCGCGCGCCATCGCCAAAGTGACCAAGACCTCGCAGACCGTCGTCGGCGTGATCAGCTCGTTGCCGGTGCAGGGGACTCCTCAGATGCCCTTCATGCAGCAGCCCGGTCAGCAGCAGCAACAGCCTTGGATGATCATTCAGCGCCTGCGCATGGACTATGAAGTCAGGGAGATCCCCCTGACCACTGACAAAATTGATTCAGATGTGAACGTCCTCGTCATCATCCACCCGGCCCAAACCACGCTCCCCGAGACAGCCGAGTACGCCATTGACCAGTATGTTCTCAAAGGCGGCCAGGTCATTGCGTTTGTGGATCCCCAATGCTGGATCGCTCAAGTTTACAGCAATCAAGGCGGAGGTAACCCGATGATGGGCGGCGGTGGCCAAAACTTCATCAGTCCGATCTCCGAACTCAAGACCCTCTTCAAGACTTGGGGAGTCGGTTTTGCCAGCGACCAGATCGTCGCAGACATGTCGTTCCTCAGCATGATGCAAGGCCGGCGGAATCCCACCGCGCTCAGCCTTCCTCCCACCGCGATCAATCGCACCGACCGCGTAACCGCTGAATTGCAATCACTGACCATGGTTGGCGCTGGTGGATTCAGCATCGAAAAAACCGACGGCATCACCGCCACGCCGCTGCTCGAGTCCTCCGAAAATTCCGAGATGATCGACACCGCCGCCGCGGAAAAACTCCGCACGGAAGCAATGACCACCTTCAACCCGAGCGGGCGCAAAAAAGTGCTCGGAGTCCGCTTGGCCGGTAAGTTCAAGACCGCCTTCCCGAACGGAAAACCAGCAGCACCACCGACCCCCGGCAAGGAATCAGGTGGCGCTCAAGACGATGCCACAGCACCCAAAACCGATGCGGCACCAACTCCACCAGCGCCAGCACCCGTCGCATCAGCGCCGACGCCCGCCCCGGCCGCAGCAGCGCCCGCTCCCAGCGCGCCTGCTCCGGTGACCGCGACGACTCCTCCAGTCTCGGTGACCAGTGCCCCCGTATCAGCTGCCCCCGCAGCCACTCCACCGGCACCCGTCATCACATCGCCAGTCCCCGTCGCTCCCGCTCCCACCCCGGCAGCACCCGCCGCTCCAGCACCCGCTCCCGACGCAGCGGCAAAAGCACCCGAAGTGAAAAAAGATGATGGCTCCTTGAAGGTCGCGGAAAAAGACGGAGTCGTCCTCCTCTTCTCCGACGTGGACATGCTCTTCGACGCATTTTGCGTGCAGCGGGATCAAATGACCGGCGGAGTCGTCGCCATCAATTCCAATCTCCCCATGTTCCTCAATGCCGTGGAAATCGCCAGCGGCGGCGGTGACTTGCTCAGTGTTCGGAGCCGCGCCTCCACTCAGCGTCCCTTCACCAAGCTTGATGAAATGCGTGACAAGGTCGAGCGTCAGTTCCGTCCCCGTCTCGAGTCCCTCAATGCCAAGCTTCAGGAGACCGCTCAAAAGATCAGCACCTTGCGCCTGAAAAAGGACGCCAAGAGCCAGATGCTCATTCTTGACCCCACGCAGGTGAAAGACCTTGAGGCCATGCAGGATGCACAGGCCAGCATCAACAAGGAGATCCGTGAGGTGAAGAAGGAGCAAAACAAGGAAATCGATCGCACCGAGAACATCCTCACCGTCGCCAATGTTCTGGTCATGCCGCTCATCGTCATCTCCATCGGCATCCTCCTCGCCTTGCGCAGAAGAGCCGTTACGGCCGCTCGTTAATTTTAATTCTCTCAACTCTCCACCCTAAAGACCATGAAAAGAATCGTGACCTTGCTGGCCGTTCTCGCCGCATTGATCGGCGTCGTTATCGTCTCCCAGAACAAGCGTGACAAGCGCATGGGACGCGGAAGCACCTCCGCCACCAAACCTCGTGAGCTCCTTCTCCCCGGGCTAGACGTCAATGGAATCAAAAACATCCGCATCAAAGACTCCTCTGGTGAGGTGAACCTCAATACCAGCGGTGAAAAATGGGTCGTGGCCGAGCGCAGCAACTACCCCGCCAGCTTTGACAAGATCAGCCGCATCCTCCTCGATCTCCGGGAGCAAAAAGTCAAAAGCCCCATCCAGATGAAAAAACCCGTCTGGGGGGAAGCCTCCGTCAAGCTCCTCCCTCCCGGTGAGGGAGACGCCGCAGGGCAGGGGCTCATCGTTGACTTCCAGGACGCCAAAGGCAACGCACTCAAGTCCTTCATCTTGGGAGGAAACGTGGACAGCCAAGGCGGGAAAAGCAGTTCCTCGCCCTTCGGCGGTGGACCCGAGGAGCGCCTCGTTCGCATCCCCGAAGACTCCGAAAAAGACACCGTCTGGATCGTTGGAAACTCCTTTTACGACCTCCAGCCTAAGTCCGTCGAGTGGATCGACAAAGCCTTCATCGACGTCGAGAAGCTCCAAGAAATCACCGTCACAACGCCCGCCGCCGCCGATGCCTGGTCCGCCTCTCGGAAGGACGAGCAGTCACCCTACTCCCTCGTGGGCGCGAAAGCCGGAGAGGAACTTGACGAAGGGAAAGCCGCGCTCGCCGGGCTCTTGAGCAATCCTGTCTTCACCGACGTGGTCACCAAAGACCAGGCCACCCCAGACTTCATGAAGGAGGCCGTGAAAGCCACCCTCAAGACCTTCGACGGATTCACCTATCAGGTCCAAGCCCTCAAAAAAGGCAAAGACGCCGCCGATGAAAAGCACTACCTCACCGTCAGCGTCTCCGCCACTCTCGCCGCCCAGCGCCCACCCGTGAAGGATGAGAAAGAAGAAGACAAAAAGAAGGCCGACGAAGCCTTCGCTGCCAGCAAAAAGACACTTGAGGAAAAGCTGGCCAAAGAGAAAAACTTCGAAGGTTGGGTCTATGAAGTCTCCGGCAGCACCGTCGCCACCTTGCTAAAGAAAAAAGCAGAGGTCCTCAAAGAAGCCGCCGCCCCGGCCGCACCGGCACCCGCGCCAGCCGCCGCAGGAGGCCCCGCCTCTTTCCCCCCGCCACCGCCAGCCCCTCCCGCACCGCAGGCATCCGCCCCTATCAGCGTGACCACGCCACCCGTTTCTGTTCCACCTCTCCCCAAGACAGAAATCAAGCCAACGCCCTCTCCCACTGAGAACCCCGCTGCACCAGCCCAGCCTCCCGCCCCCAAAGCTCCCTAATCATCAGGTTCGGCACCCATCTCACCCCAGCGTGGCCGGTCCTCCAGCCGCCGCCGTCGTCCAAACAATCATCATCGTCAGGATCGCTTCGTTCGCTGTTAGCGGTTCCCTTCGGGGCTGCGCAGCAGCTTGTCAGGAAGGCCTCCCCACCCCAAGCACGCTCAAAGCCTGAAAGACTGGGAGTGACGGCTTCCAGCCGTCATCAACCCGTAGCTGCGCTCGCAAGAGCGTGGCCTGAGCTCACCGGTGGGCGTCACGTTTGGCGCTTTCGATCGGGGATTCGGTCGTCTGTCGGAGGCAGAGGGTTTGCAGGCACTCCAAGGGCGGGAGAATTCCCAAAGGCCGGGTTCCAAGTCGCGATGTTCAGGGACGAAGGGATGATCCGAAGCCTGACTGAAGTGCAGGCCTAGGGAGCGCACAGAGCCCTTCTGCGTCCGTGCAGATCGGGGGTTGCCGGGCCCGTCTGACAAAAAAGTTCCAGACAGCTTCCACCGGCGGCGGAGCGGATGGCGACGACCGAAAACAATATTGAGATGCGGCATCCCATGAATGGGAAACGAAAAAACAGCGAGGGGATGCGGCATCCCATGAATGGGAAATGGAAAAACAAAAATGGGATGCGGCATCCCATGAATGGGAAATGGAAAAACAATAATGGGATGCCGCATCTCATGAATGGGAAATGGAAAAACAAAAATGGGATGCGGCATCCCATGAATGGGAAATGGAAAAACAATAATCCTAAAAGCGTGAATGGAAAAGATGACGAAGTGCCGGGAATGCCCATAGAATGGGCGAATGGTGCGCAAAATCATCTCTCTGGAAGCTCACTCAAAAAGTGAACGGATAAACGCTGCTTCTGGGCCTATTGATCGTTGGCCTTTG
>CAMBPV010000060.1 GCA_945869695.1 Prosthecobacter debontii | reverse complement strand
AACAACAGCTTCACCGGCGACGCGGGTGGTCAGCTCGTGCATCGCAAGATTATTAAACCTAGCGCCGAAGGAATCAGCCTCATCGGCGAACGACCCGCTGACGAGCACGGCTTCGAATTCGCTGCGTCCAAGGACACCTGGGTGCGCGTCGTGAACTTCGCCAATGCCCCCGACGGCTGCCTGCACATTTGCGACATGTATCGCGAAGTCATCGAGCATCCGTGGAGTATCCCTGACGAGATCAAAAAGCATATCGACCTCAACAATGGTAACGACCGCGGCCGCATCTACCGCATCGTTCCCGAAGAGGGAGCTGAGCGCATCGGACAAAAAGTGGCGCTCGGCAAAGCTAGCACCGAAGAGCTCATTAAGACCCTCGGCCACCCGAACGGTTGGCACCGCGACACCGCGCAGCGACTGCTCTTCGAGCGTCAGGACAAAGCCGCCGTGCCGATGCTGGAAAAGGCGCTCGGCGGCGACGATGCGCTGGCGAAGCTGCATTCGCTGGGTGCGTTGGATGGAGTTGGGGAAATCAAATCCGAAACCTTGCAACACACACTGAAAGACCCGAGCGAACACGTTCGCGAGAAGAGCATGAGGCTGGCGGAGAAGTACTTCGCGGATAAGCCTAGAGACCGGAAGCTTTATAGTTCGCTGAGGGCGCATCGCACCGATCCAGCTTCAAGAGTGCGGTTTCAGCTTGCCTTCTCGGCAGCAGAGTTTGCCATGCCTCCACCACCGGAGAAGAGAGATGGGGATTTAATTCCGGAGTCTGGTTTGGGCGCAGTCTTAGAAGGTTTCATCGAAGAGCAAAATGAGTGGATCACAAGCGCGGTGGCGTCTGCTCCACCAGCTTATGCGACCGAAAATTTAGGCCTGTACGTGAGCGGAGACAGCCAGTATGCATCACTACTTAAAAAGTGGGCATTCATCACTGGGGCAGCACCAGAACGTCCGTACACCTTTGTGTCGGTCTTGCGAGGCCTGGCTCAAGAGCCAATTTCAATCGAACTTATTCGCGCCTTTGCTCAAGGCCTCAAAAGATCCGGGAAGAGCATCGAACAAGTCGATACGGAACATAAACTCACGGCTATTTTTGCAAAGGCATCTGCAACGGCGATTGACCAAAATGCCGGAGACTCTGTGCGGACTGAAGCAGTCGAACTTGCAGGCCTTTCTAGCTCAAGTGAAGCCAATTCCGCCTTGCTTGCTTGTCTGGGCGAAAAGCAGCCCGATGTGGTCCAAACCGCCGCGATTCGCGTTCTGGCGCAAAACAGCTCCGCAGCCATCACGACGGCTTTGATCGTAAATTGGCCTCATTACTGTGCGAAGGCCAAGGTGGCGGCTTTGGAGGCTCTTTTGACTCGTGATGATCGGGCGTTGGCGTTGCTCGAAGCGAAGGTGGTGAAGCCGGAGGAGTTTTCGGCGGCGCAAGTGCAAGCATTGATCAAGCACAAGTCTCCGAAAGTGGCTGCTACGGCGAAAATGGCGCTAGCAGCAGTGATTCCACCTTCAAGAGAGGAGGTTACGGCGAAATTCGAACCGGCTATTTCCATGAAAGGAGATGAATCTCGCGGACAGATTCAGTTTACCGGACGCTGTATGGCATGCCACGCTGCCAATGGGAATGGAATCGAAGTGGGTCCGAGTCTCGTGACGGTGAAAAATAAAGGGCGTGAGGCGTTGCTCATTTCCATCCTGGAACCCCACAAAGAAGTGGCTCCACAGTTTATCGCTTACACCGTCTCAACCAAAGACGGACGTGCGCTCAGCGGAATCGTGACGCAAGATGATGCGACAAGTATGACCCTCAAAATGATGGGTGGAGCGACTGTAACCATCCCGAGAGCTGATATCAAAGGGAGTCAGTCCTCAGGCCAAAGTCTCATGCCCGAGGGCTTAGAAACAGGCCTCGATGTCCAAGGCATGGCTGACCTGCTCTCGTTCATCGAATCGGTGAAGTGAGGAGAAACTCATTCAGAATACGCCGGGCTTCAGCGCAGTCGAGGGTGATTTGCGACTTCAATTCCTCCAAGCCATTGAACTTCCTCTCGGCCCTCACCTGTTTGATGAGAGTGACCTCGGCATCTTGACCGTAGAGATCGCCTGCAAAATCAAAGAGGTGCACTTCTAATTTTAGGCGGGCTTCTTTTTCTTCGAGAGTCGGACGGAAGCCCAAATTAGCGACACCCCTGTGAGCGGCTCCATTCACCCGAGCAGTCACAGCATAAACCCCTGGCGGAGGGAGTTGCTCAGTCTCGATATCGAGATTGGCAGTGGGAAAGCCGATCTGACGCCCCAGTTTCCTCCCCTCCACAATTCTACCGAGGACTGTGTAGTCACGACCTAACAGAGCGCGAGCCAAGGAAAAGTCACCCACCTTCACCGCTTCGCGAATGGCTGTGCTGCTAACCGGCAATCCGTCCACTTGAACGGAAGGCACACCATAAACTCCAAAGCCCATTTGATGCCCGGCATCCATCAGGAGGTGAATATCGCCAGCCCCGCTCTGGCCAAATCGCCAAGAGTAGCCGACGGAGATAAATCCCAAAGGCTTGCATGCATCGGACAAGGACTGAATGAAATCGAGTGCCCGGGTCCCCGCAAAGTTTTCATCAAACGGTTGAACCACGGCGTGCGTGATACCGAGATCTTGCAAGATCATCAACTTATGCCGGGAACTGCACAGCAACCGAGGCCCCTTGCCGGGTCGCAGCACGTTCAGCGGATGAGGATCAAATGTCAGCACCACCGCGGTTCCTGAATGCTGGGCGGCGAACTCTTGAGCGGACCGAATAACTTCCTGATGTCCCCGATGCACACCATCGAAGACCCCGATTGCGAGCGCCACAGGGCCGGAGACAGAGCCGAGATCGCCAATGCACTTGAGCACTTTCATCGAAGGTGTCGTTGGTTTCCGGATTACGCTCCCCGAAGCTTGGAGACTTCGTAGAGCGAATACATGGAGCCGAGCACCAAGTCCCGACGCCCTTGTTTGAGATCGTCAAAAGTGACCACCTTACCTGGAATCATTTTAAAGTGACCTGAGCGTGTCCGACGCAGCGCGCTGAGATGAGCTCCGCAGCCTAGCTTTTCACCGATATCATGAGCGTACGTTCTCACGTAAAAGCCCTTGGTGCAAACCACTCGGAAATCCACCTCAGGCAGTTCCACCCGGTTGATTTCACTATCAAACACTCGCACGAATCTCGGCTCGCGCTCCACCTCCTGTCCCTTCCGAGCCAGTTTGTAGAGAGGCACACCGCCGACTTTGATGGCGGAGACCATGGGTGGCATCTGATAGAAGTCGCCCCGGAATTCATCAAATGCCGCCTTCACTTCCTCGCGGGAAAACGCAGGCACAGGCTTCTCTTCTGTGACCTCTCCCTCTTTGTCTTGCGAGTTGGTTTTTACCCCAAGTGTGAGCGTGCCGACATACTCTTTGTCTTCACTCATCAGCAGGTCGGAGAGCTTAGTGCCAGTCCCGATGACAAGGATTAATAGCCCCGTAGCCATCGGATCCAACGTGCCGCAATGTCCGATTTTTTTGGTATCCAAACAACGCCTGGCCACTGCCACAACGTCGTGCGAGGTCATATCGGGACCTTTATCAACAATCAAGACTCCGTTAGGCGATTCTTCTGACTTCATTCTCGAGTGCTTGTAAAAATCTCTCGGCCACTTCGTCGGTTGGCCCTCGAAGACGCGCCCCTGCCGCCATCGCATGACCTCCGCCCTCAAAAAGAGCACAAACATTTGCCACGTTCAGTCGCAGATCCTTTGACCTTGCACTGACACGCACACGCCCTTCGGGCATTTCCTCAAAAATTACGGCCGCAATGACTGTGTCCACGCACCTGAGGATATCAATGAGACCCTCCGTATCCCCCGGCTGCACATCGGATGCCTTGAGGGTCTCATGCGTCAGGATCCAACTTGCGATACGGTCATCGGCACGAAAGGTCATTTCATTCAACACAGCCCGCTGAAGCTGCAATCTCCGCTTTGGAAAGGTCTGATACAGCAGTCGGCATAACTCCGCATGATCAAGCCCTGCATCCATTAATTCACCTACGATTCGCAAGGTGCGCGGATTGGTGCTCGAATATTGAAATGAACCCGTATCCGTGCTGATCGCAGCATAAAGGTGTTGTCGAATGGCATCATCTATGGGCATACCGGACTCCTGCAAGAGTTCGTAGATGATCTGACCCGCTGCTGGCTGTCGACTGTCGATGTAAAAAAGATCTCCGTAACACGGATTGGTACCATGATGATCGACATTGATCCATGTCCTCGCCTCAGCGAGTGCCGCCAGGCAGCCTGTCCCAATGCGTTCTTTGGAAGCCGTATCGACGGACACAGCGACATCTAAGTCATCAACGATTCCCATGTCCGCCGGCCTGCGAATGAACTCGGACCGTGGCAAAAAAGCGAGATTCTCGGGCACTCCATCTTCAAGGACGGGAATCACGATTTTCCCCAATCTTTCAAGACTTAAGGCCAAACCCATCAGCGAACCGATGGCATCTGCATCTGGCCTCAAATGGCTTACGACGGCGACCTTTTTGGCACCGGCGAGGCATGAGGCGATATCGGCCAAGCGGGTGTTCGTCTTCAAATTCATGGCTGCGGCGGCGTATCAGGACCTTCCCCTTCCGCTTCGGGCGCTGGATCTGCCATGGGCGGTAGATTTTCGATGATGTTCAGAACGCGAACACCGCGCTCGATCGAGTTATCCATTCGGAAAACCAATTGAGGAGAGTTACGCAAGGTGACCCTCTTGTACAAATCGCGCTGGATCACTCCCCTGCTCTTTTGCAGTTTGGCCAGCACGTCTTCCTTCTGGTAGTCTTTACCAATGGCCCCCAAATAAACAAAGCACTGCTTCAAATCGGGCGTGACCGACACTTCATGCACAGTGACGAGCACGCCTTCAAAACGGAAATCCCGCTCCAAGATGGTGCAGAGTTCACGGCGCATCAGCTCGCTAACACGTTTAAGTCGGTGGGTCATGCTCGGATAGTAGGGGGAGCGTTCAAAGGGAACTTTCGAAAACCGATGGTTCAAAATTGAACCACCGATCCCAGACGCATCAGAGCGTCTGGGCAAATTTTTCCAATTCGTAACACTCGATCACGTCTTCCTCTTCGTAGTCACTGAATCCAGAGAGTTTAATACCGCACTCGAGACCATTGCGAACCTCGCCCACCTCGTCTTGGAATCGACGGAGTGTCTCGAAACCGCCGTCATACACGGCTTGACCATTTCGCAACACACGCGCACGCGCCTTGCGGTCCATGCGTCCGTCGGTGACGACTGAACCACCGACCTTGCCTTTGGTTAGCTTGAAGACCTGCTTCACCTTCGCGTGACCGATGACCTTTTCACGGGTGAGCGGATCAAGCAAGCCGAGCATGGCCTCCGTCACCTGATCCACCAATTCGTAAATGATGGAGTATAGTTTGATCTGCACTCCTTCGCGCTTGGCGACAGCAAGAGCTTTATTCTCGACTTTTTGATTAAACCCGAGAACCACGGCATTCGATGCCGCTGCCAGCAGCACATCAGACTCGGAGATTGCACCCGTCTCTGAGTGGAGGATGTCCATCCGGACCTTGTCGGTCTTGATGTCGGTGAGGCACTTGGCCACGGCTTCCACGGATCCTTGGACGTCGGCTTTGATGACCACCTTGAGAACTTTCTTCTCACCTTCCTCAATATTCGCAAACAACGTCTCAAGGGACGACCGCCTCGGCGCTTGAAGCTTCTTCTTCCGAAGCTCTTCCAAACGCTCTTCACTAAGTTTTTTGGCAGACCGCTCATTATCCATGGCGACCAATTCATCGCCAACATTCGGGGAATCGCTGAAACCAATGACCTCGGCGGGCATGCCCGGCAAAACCGTTTTGATGGGTTTGTTTCCATCCCCGAGGAGACCTTTCACTTTTCCCCAATGGGGTCCACAAATGAACGCCTGACCAATGGAGAGGGTGCCCTGCTTCACAATCACAGTGGCAACCGGCCCACGGCCAGCCTGCATCGCGGCTTCGATCACCGTTGCACGTGCAGGAGCTTTCGGGTTGGCCTTCAGTTCCAAGACTTCCGCCTGAAGAGACATGGTCTCCAAAAGATCTTCAATTCCAGCACCCGTCTTGGCTGAGACTTCGACGCACTCAACATGACCACCCCAGTCAACCGGCGCGAGGTCAAGCTCCTGAAGCTGTCCTTTGACCCGCATCACATTTGCTCCGGGCATGTCACACTTGTTGATGGCGACCATCATTGTGACCCCAGCAGCTTTTGCATGGCTGAGCGCCTCTTTCGTTTGCACCATCACCCCATCGTCCGCAGCCACGACGAGGACCACGATGTCGGTGACATTGGCTCCGCGTGCACGCATCGCCGAGAAAGCAGCATGACCCGGCGTGTCCAAGAAGGTTATGGGACGTCCATTGTGCACCACGGAGTAAGCTCCGATGTGCTGAGTGATGCCCCCAGCTTCACGATTGGTGACTTGAGTCTTCCGAATCGCATCCAAAAGCGAAGTCTTACCATGGTCCACGTGCCCCATGAAGGTAATGATCGGCGCTCTCAGTTCGAACTCTTCTTTAACCTCTTCTTCGGGCGTCGGCGGAAGAGGCTCGACGATGACTTCCTCAACCTTGTGAACCCCGCCCCCTTTCTCACGCTTATCACGTTCAAGTTTGAAGCCATGCTTTTCGCAAATTTTCTCCGCAACCTCGAGATCGATCGACTTCTCGGCATTGGCAACGAAAACCTTGAGACCAATCAGGTCTGAGATGACCTTGAAGGGCTTCAGCCCCATCTTTTCAGCCAAGTCTTTGACGATGATCGGCGGCTTCAGGTGGATCACCTTTTCACCCGCCTCATTTAGTTCAACGATCACAGCCTCACTCACAGGAGCAGGTGCGACCTTAGGAACAACGGGCGCAGCAGGTGGCGCCGGAGGCTGGAGCAAGATGGAAATCGGATGCAGCAAGCTCACGGGACCTGAGGGCGGCGCTTTCTCACCTTCCAGTTTCCGGTTAGCCCGAGCGACAGCCCTCTTCTCTTTCTCCTCGAAAAGATTGAGAGCACCGTCTTTCTGCTCGTCAAGGGTAGGTTTCGCTGGTCCTGCGGGTTTGGCAGCCTCAGTTGACTTTGCTGGTATTTTTCTCTGACCAAGCGGAGGGAGAACCGAGCCTTCAGCGCGCGGCGTACGCTTTTTAGCTGGCACCTTTTCTTCGATCAATGACAAGGTCTCCTTCACGACCTTTTTGCTCCCCTCGGCAGCATCCTCACCTTCGGCACTCCCTTTCGCAGGCAAACTGCTGGACTTGGGTGTGGTGGCGGACTTGGATGTGGAGGATCGAGTAGGCATGCAAAAATCTGGGTGCGAGAAAAAAGTCTGAGATTAAGGTTACAGAGAGAGGTGAGCCGAGGAAAAATCCCTCTGGCTCAAAGGAATACTACGAAGCGAGGGCAGCTCCGGCTTTTTCGACAATCTGCTCAGCAAGCTCGCGATCACCAGCCAGCATCTCCGCCAGATCGTCAGCGTCCACTTGACTGAACATGGAAATATCCATTAAACCATTCTGAATCAGTGTCCGAGCCACATCGGGAGTGATCGAAAGGGCATCGATGAGAGCCTTGGCGGCTCCTCCCAGCTGGCCCTCGAACACTTCGGCTGCGTGTTCATCTTTTTCGATGACGAGGTCCATTCCCACCAAGCGGGAAGTCAAACGCGCATTCTGCCCACGACGACCGATGGCCTTTGAGAGATCCTCTTCGGAGACGGTGAGGTAAACTTGTTTGTTGTCCTCATTTACCTTGATCGAGAGAACTTTGATCGGCTTCAAGGCCTCACGCACAAATTCAGCGGCATCGCTCTTCCAGCGGATGATGTCCACCTTCTCGTTGTTCAGTTCACGGACGATGTTTTTCACCCGAGCACCGCGGAGACCCACGCAGGCACCGACGGGATCAACTTTTTCATCTGCACTATGGACGGCCACTTTGGTGCGGTATCCCGCTTCACGGGCGATGCTGGCGATTTCAACTGTCCGGTCACCAATCTCGCTGACCTCGAACTCAAACAGGCGCCTGACAAAATTTGGATGAGCACGCGACAGAACAATTTCCGGGCCCCGAGTTGAATCCTTTTCCACGGCCTTAACATAGAAACGCATCCGATCACCCACAGTGTAATCTTCAGTCGAAACGCGTTCCTTCGCAGTCATGACGCCTTCGAACTTGCCCAGGTCGATGACCACATCACTCTTTTCAAAGCGACGAACCACCCCACTGACGACGTCGCCCGTCCGATCCTTGAATTCTTCGTAAAGGTTCTCCTTTTCAGCCTGGCGCAGGCGCTGGAGCATGGTTTGCTTCGCCGTCTGAGCAGCGATGCGTCCCATGTTCTTCGGCGTGACCTCAAGATCAATCTCATCGCCAATCTGAGCGTCCTTCTTCAGCAACCTTGCCTTTGCGAGCGGAAGCTCTTCCCAAGGATTGACCACCGTTTCAACAGCCAGAAGCTTTGCCCAAGCCTTGATGGTTCCCTTGTCAGGATCGATGTCGATACGAAGCTCACGAGCAGGACCAATGCTTTTCTTGGACGCCGCCAGCAAGGCCTGCGCCAGAGCCTCGACCATCCTCTGACGGTCGATACCCTTCTCTTTCTCGTAGTAATCAAAAAGTGCTTTTAGTTCGCTGATCATAACTTCATTTTGTCTCCAGACAAAAAAGAGCGGGATGAATCCCACTCTTGCCGTGAGGGAAGCTTGCGCCACCTCTCTGGATAATGGAATTGACCATAAGCTGATTTCTCACCCGGGCAAGCACAAAAACACGATGGGGCATCACGATCAAAAATGACGCTTCCTGCTGATTCAAAGAGAACTAGTCTCCCTACGGCCGTTTCATCCCCATCCGGACCTCCCGCTCATTTTGGCGGTTGAGTTTTGGAGGGCTGCGCTGAGCATGTGGCGCAGTCTGTTTCGGAACCTTCATTTGACGCAACATCCCCATGAGTAAAAAGACAACCCACGACCTCAAGGCTTTCCGCGACCTTTTTGGTCAAATGAAGACTGAAATGCAAAAGGCCATTGTCGGCTATGACGATCTCCTGACAGATGTTTTGATCGCCATTTTCTCTGGCGGACATGTGCTGCTCGAAGGCGTGCCTGGCTTGGGTAAGACGTTTTTGGTTCGTATTCTTTCGCAGGTGATCGGGTTGGAGCCGGGTCGTGTTCAATGCACGCCCGATTTGATGCCGGCCGATATTCTAGGGACCCACATCGTGGGTGAAGATGAAAAGGGACACCGCACCCTTCGCTATGAAAAAGGCCCTGTGTTCCGCAATCTTCTGCTGGTGGACGAAATCAACCGTGCGACGCCCAAAACTCAGGCAGCCCTGCTCGAGGTGATGCAGGAAAAGAATGTGACGACGGGAGGCGAGCGGCATCCGCTGCCCGAGCCCTTTATTGTGCTGGCCACCCAGAACCCGATGGAAATGGAAGGCACGTATCCTCTCCCGGAAGCGCAGCTCGACCGTTTCATGTTCAAAGTGAAGGTCCCCTTCCCTGATCTGGACTCGCTGGTGGAGATCTCGAAGCGCACGACCGGCATGGGGGAGGCGAAATTGAACTCGGTGCTGAGCGGGCCTGAATTGATCAAGCTTCAACATGAGTTGTCGGAAATCCCGGTGGCGGATCCAGTGGCCCACTATGCATCTCGGCTGATCCTGGCCTCACACCCTGAGCAACCAGGGGCGTTACCTGACGTGGTGCGCTACGTGGCTTATGGTGCAAGTCCTCGAGGCCTTCAGTCGCTCATCCGCGGTGCGCGGGTCTGGTCAGCATTGAATGGTGGCACAGCAGTTTCGACTGACGATATCCGGCGAGTGGCCCACACGGCCCTGAGGCATCGGATCATTCTGAATTTTGAAGGCGAGGCGGCTCAAATCAAAGTGGATGATTTGATCAATCGCTTACTGGCTCAGGTGCAAACGCCTGCACAAATGGCGGCTTAGCAGCAAAGCCATGTCTGCGTTTTTCACAGCGCATCGTTTTCCGAGTTTGCAGGCTTGGGCCTGTGGCATCGTCCTGATGGGAACGCTAGCCACCGCAGAGCCACGACAAGCCGACTTCGAGAAGTCTTCCCTCGCTCTGCGCACGGCGCTGCACTTTGACCCGGCGGCCGAGGGTCCTCTGCGGAAGCTCGTGGAGCTTTACGGAACCGCAGGTAAAAGCTCAGATCTAGTCAGCCTCTACGCCTCTCATCTGAGCCAGTATCCGACGGATGAGAGCGCGAGCATTGTCCTGGCCAGACTGTATCTGGAACTGAAAGATGAGAGGGCCATGAGCTTCCTGCAAAGCGCGATCAAACAACACCCGCAGAGCGCGCTTCTGGCCTGGAGCCATCACCGAGCTCTGGCATCGAGATTTGATCCAAAAGCATTGATGGAATTGGATCGGGCGATCGCGAATGAGGTTTCTGCGACGCGACGCGCGCTTTGGTTGGGCGATCTCCTCGAACAGTCAGCCGCACAGAATCAGAGCGACGTGGTGACGAGACGTTTTGAGACCCTGATCCGCGAGCAGGCACTGACCCTTGAACAACGCCTTCGCTGGGCGCGTAAGGCTTTGACCTCATCATTGGTGACGACGGCTGGCGTTCTCGTCGAAGGAGTGGAGACCTCCACTTTACAGGGCGATGCCGCAGTGGAGGCGGCGTTAGTATTGGCGGATGTCGAAGCTGCCCGTGGACAGAAGATCGAGGCGGCAAAACGGCTCGATGAGCTCTTGGGAAAACTAGCGGCAGACTATTGGAGAAGAACTGAGGTGCTTTTGATGCGTCTTCGTGTCGCGACGGATGAGAAGGAACGCAACGACCTGATCGAAGAATCTCGAGCCCGGTGGGAAAAGGCTCCAGAAAATGAGTCAGAGACTCTGGCTCTGGCTGATCTCTTGAGTGCGGTGCAAAGAAAGACGGAGGCGACCGCCATCCTCGAAAAAGCAGCTCTTCTCTCGCCTCAGTCGCGATTGATCGAGCAGCGTTTGTTGGAGCTTCTTTCCATCACTAGCCAGGACGAGCAGGCCATCCGATTTCTCGATCAGCGGCTGAAGGCAGACCCGTTGCGGGAGGATTTGGCTCTTCAGCAATTGAGGCTCTTGTTCGCGAAGGGACGTGGGAGCGACGCTTCAGCGAAACTGGATGCGCTACTCAAAACGATGCCGATTCAACAAAAAGTCACGGTGCATCTCGACATCGCCCGCTGGCTGCGCACGCGAAATCTTTTGTCCGAGGCCGCCATAGTTTTGGAGCACTTGCTGAGTCAGAATGCAGATCGCTGGGAAGCCCGTAAAGAATTGGGTGAGCTCTATGGAATTCTGCGTCTAAAGGATGATCTGGAGAAACTTTTTGCCGTGCCTATTCCGGATGATCTGGCACCCGAGGTGCGCATGGAATTGGTGCAGTTTCTCATGGCGCAAAAGCAATGGTCTCAGGCAAAAGTGGCATTGGAAGGATGGCTCAAGAAACGACCAACAGAGCTGGATGGTCGACTCCTCCTCGCCCGCATCTTGGCGCTTACAGGGCCAGCTAGCGAAGCGGCGACCCTGATGGAGGAAAGCCGCGCGATCTGTGATACGGATGCACGCTATGCAGCTTGGTTGAACGCCGCTTTCGAATTGGCGACGGAGACTGAAAAAGAATCAGAATTCCTCAAGATCGAGCAGCTGCGATTGTTGCCCAAACCCGGCGAAAGCTGGGATGCGATTCGTTTGGGCCGCCTACTGGCACTCGCGGATATCGCAGGCAACGCTCAACTGGATGCCGAGGCTGAGAAGATCGTGGTTTCCGCATTGAGGGATGCCACTCTCGGGCCTGAAATGCGAATGGAGTTGGAACTCCGACAACTTGATCTGATCCAACGCCAGAAGGGCCGAGAAAAGGAATTGGAGACACAGTTAAAATCACTCGCCCAAAAGAACATTGCCCGTAGGGACGACCTGCAGCTTCGATTGGCCTTATTGTATCATCAGGCGCAGCGCTTGGACCTGTTTGCGAGCATTCTCGAAGACGTGAAGATCAGTCAATGCACCGAGGTAGCAAGCCTCGAGCGCGGCGCAACGACCTGCGCCGAACTGGGCCAAAACCAACGATCCGCAGAGATGCTGGAGAGGGCGGTACAGATCGAGCCCGATCAATCAAAACACTGGGTGCAATGGACGGCCCGCTTGGCTGATTTGGGTGATGAACCCGCAATCCGTCAAGCCTTGCAGCAGATGATCGCTAGGTCAGCGCGGTGGAGTTTACACACGGAAACGCATGATCTTTTACGCAGACATTTGGCAGCGAGTTGCTGGAGGGAGATCGGCCGCTGCATTGCCTCTGAGACGATTCTTCCTCTCGACGCACATCGCGCCCTTACTGTGGTCGAAGAAGCCGAGCGTTCAGAACTCGATCCTGAGCGAAAACGGTGGTGTGTCTGGACTCGGGGTTGGCTGGGTCAGATCTTGGAGGACCGAGGAGCCGTTCAAGAATCTCTCCGTGTGCTGGGCGGACTCAGACCTGAGACCCTGATCCCCTTTCCCGATGGGTTGAGTCTTGCGGTCGAACATGCACGGGAAACTTTGACAGAAGCTGCACCCTCTGAGTCGTCTCGGGCTGTGAGTGAATCGGTGCCCCCGCTCTCACCGCTGATGCAAGGCTGGGGTTACACCACAGAGAAAGGTAGCCGCATTCAGCGCTTCAGCATCACGCCGAATGATCGGTTCGTGATCGTCGTGAATGACCGCTCCGTTCTGACGGTTCTCGATCGAAAATCGGGCAAGTTGTGCTGGTCCACCGCTGGCACCCCGTCGAGGAGGACACCTTCACCTCCCATCGTGGTGAGCAGCCAGTATGAGCGCGTGCTTTATCCCATCGAGTATGTGAGTGGCGTTGATCATGTTTTCGCCTTGAGAGATGGCTGCATCGAGTGTCGTGAGCTCACGGATGGACGTTTGATTTGGTCGGTGAACCACGCTCCTAAAAATGATCACCTCGAAATCGTTGATGACCTCTTACTTGTCTGGCAACCGAACACCGGGCTGCTGGATGCTTATTCTTCAAAGAACGGAAAATTGAAATGGTCGCAGAAAGTGGAACTGCTCTCGAAAGCACCAACGCCGCAGATGAGCTCGAGCCAAAGTTGGATCTCATCAGGCATCAGCGCCGACGCGGGAAAGGTGCTCGTTTATGGCAATGGCGCTGCCGTCGTGCGTTCGCGGGATGGCGCACTGCTCTGGCTGGCTCATGCAGGTGGGCTTCCTTCCTTTCCTCTCGAGCTTCGAACGGCGGATCAAGAAGCCTCTGGAGTCCCTGACGTCTCGGTGAGTGTGCCGTGGACGCAGAAAACAAAAATCCAACCTGGGAGCTTCATCTCGTTTAATGGCATGAGTAGACCCTCAGTCATGGCTCGACGCACTTTCACACACCCTGCATCGGGGAGCTTGGCAGGCTATCCGGGGATGTATGGTGGTGCCGCTGGTGCCCCCTTTTTGAACTGGGGCAGCGATAGCATCCGGCTCCTTCGTGGCCGCACGCTTTGGACTTTCGATTCCAATGGACAAACGCAGCAAGTATCTGTCTCCGGAATTCCCCTCAACCGAGGCCAAGACGAATTTCCGACTCAGTCTGGAGCCATGTTGGGTTTTGCGGGCGGTTCCCCAGTCATGGTTGCTTCCGATCACGTGTTCATCTCGCGCGTCCATCAGCCTCCGATGTCGCTTTGGGAATCCGATACCCGAAGAATCCGCAGCAGTTCCTCTCCTTCGGTTCGCAACACCTTTCCCGCAGCGACGCTGGCGGGAAGGACGCTCCTGGTATCGACGCCGGACCAATTGATGGCGCGAGATGCAGTCAGCGGAGAAATCTTATTTGATCGACCACCGCCGGAATCAATTAGCAAATGGGCACCTGATGCGTGGGACTCCATGCAATCCCTTCAGTCCACACGCTGGACTGCGAAGGGGGTGATGCTCTATGATGGCCAGGGCTCAAGTCTCGTGGTGGATTGGCGCTCCGCCTCAGCAGAAGGTGACTGGATCATCCCGGTCGGACTGGACAAGCTGGCGTGCCTGCGCGAACTCCAAGACAAAGCAACCGCAAGCGCAGAAACGAAAACACAATGAGCGAAACACTAGCCAGGGAGGATTTGTTTGAACCGGCGTTCCTTGACCGGCTCCGCACGCTGGCTCTTCGCTTGAGGAAACGGCGGCAACTCATGCGCCGGGGCAGTCAGGCGACGCCGGCCACGGGTTTCACTCGGGAGTTTAAGGACTACCGCCACTACACGCCCAAAGAGGATTACCGCGCGATCGATTGGCGACTCTATGCACGACTGGACAAGCTTTTTGTCCGCCTCTACGAAGAGACTCAGGAACTGAATCTCCACATCATCGTGGATACCAGCTCATCGATGGCGAGACCCTTCCCGGAAAAACGGAGACAAGCTCTGCGATTCGCGGTCGCGCTCGCTTACCTGGCGCTCAGTGGTCAGCAGCGGGTAAGTCTCTATTCGATGAATGAAACGGTGAAGCAGGAGCTGCCTCCTTTGCGTGGACAGGGCAACATCGAAAAGATCATCCAAGGCGCGAGTCATCTAAACTTTGATGGCTTCACGGATCTCACACGTTGCTTTGAAAACTACCGTCCCTCACGCCAACGCTATGGGGTCATCTTTGTGATCTCCGACTTTTTCGGTCGGGATGTGAATACGGCAGCCGAAGCCGTTTCCCGCGCTGCGACGTGGCCGGGAGAAGTACATTTTCTCCAAATCATGCACCCGCAAGAAAGGAGCCCAGAGCTCGAAGGAGAGCTGGAACTTGCCGAAGTGGAGACGGGAGAAAAACGCCGTTTTTGGCTGACGAAAAAAGATGTACAGCGCTACATCGAGACCTTCGACGCCTTCGCGGATAACCTGGGCCGCGCCTGCGCCTCACATCGCATTGATTTTTTTCAATGCAGCACGGTTGAACCCTTTGAGGAGCGATTCCTCGACATGCTGGTGCGAGGCTCGGCACTGACCGGAAGCGCTTGAGATCATGCAATTTCTCAATCCCAGTTTTCTTCATCTTGCCTGGTTGGCGCTCATCCCGCTGGCGCTCTATCTTTTTAGGCGCCGGGCGAAACGGGTTCAGGTCTCCACTCTCCTATTCTTTCGCTCACTGGCTCGTGAGCATCAGGAGTCTGCATGGCTGAGGCAGCTGAAGCGCATTCTTTCCCTTCTCCTCACATTAGCCGTTATTCTGTTCGGTGTTTTAGCACTGGCGCGACCCGCCTCCGATGCCGGAGCTGATACGCCGGGCTCGATGGTCATTATGTTGGATCGATCTGCGTCCATGGCTGCCAAGGATGCGCAAGGTCAGACGCGAATGAAAGCAGCGCAGGAAGTGATCCGCCAACGCGTCCGCTCATTGCCTGACACGGTGATCGTCTCCTTGCTGGCCTTTGATGCGAAACCCTCGGTCCTGCTCTCACGCAGTCGGAACCGACGCGAGCTGATGAGGCTGATCGATGGCATCACCCCCGTGCCACGTGAGGGCAAAGTGGATGGCGCATTCACAGTGGCGCGTCGTTTGGCGGATTTGGAGAAACCGTCTGAAATCTGGGTGGTCGGTGACTCGGCACCAACCTTTGAAGAATCTGATCAAAGCGCAGAAGTGAAGCAACGATTCACTCAGGTCGCGCTGAGCAGCCCTTTAAATGTGGGCATCACCGGTTTTCAGATTCGAAAGGCACCGCTCACCCGTGGTCGTTACGAGGCCTTCGCGAAAGTCAGTGCTGCAGTTGCCAATTCACGCGCCGTCACGACCGCGCTTGAAGTGCGGATTGCTGGGCGGCTCTCCCAGTTGCGCGAGATTGAGCTTCAGCCAGGGGCTTCCTCCTCCATCATTCTCCCGCTGGATGGAGTCCGGGGTCAGCGACTGGAGATCGAACTCAAGACACCAGGCGACTGCCTCGGCTGGGACAATCTCGTTTTAGCACCCCTCCCTGAACTGAAACCTCTCATCGTCTCGTGGTTCAGCGACACACCCGATCCATTTACAGGGATCGCACTGGGCGCACTGGTGGAATCTGGGAAGCTGGAGATTTTGAAAGGAGGCTCTGCCAATTGGCCACCGAAGGAGAAACCGGATCTTTATGTTTTTGAACAATGGGCACCCAAGGACTGGCCCACTGATCGCCCTGTGATCGTGCTGAATCCGCTGCAATCAGCAGGCCCGCTCCGTGTGCGATCCCTCGGGGCAAAAGGCGTCCCGCACAGCAGTATTCGACTTGTCGCACCCGATCACCCGGTTTCCTACCGCATCACCAGCACGCGGCTTGCCATCACTCAAACATCCGTCTTTGAGTCACTGGGCTCACTTGAGCCTCTTTGGCTCGCGGGAGCCGAGACCGTTCTAGCCGCGGGCGAGATCAATGGTCAGCGCATCGTCGCATCGGCCGTTTCCCCCAGCCAGTCGGAGCAACTGGCCCTTCAACCCGCCTTTCCTCTGCTCCTTGGCAATGCCATTTACTGGTGCGCCGAGCAGAGTGATGCGCTCAGTGAACTCACTCCGCTAAAACCTGGAAGCTGGCTCAGCACAACAGGCCTCGTGAAGTGGACCGAGTGGGATGGCTCTCGCATCGTTACCGCCTCTGATCAGCCTCAGGGCTCTCTTCTCGAAGTCCGAAGACTCGGAATCTGGGAGACCAGTGATGGTAGCATGGGCACCTCCCTTTTATCCTCGTCGGAAGAAACAAATATTCCGAAACTGGACGGCAAACTCGGAGACGCGCCCGCTCCGGTGTCATCTCGATTTTCTCTGGCCAAAGCAGGCGGCACCTGGCCTCAGCGACTCATCTGGGCACTGCTGGCTGTTTTGCTGATTGAGAGTTTTCTCTTCCACCGAAAAGCCTTGTATTGATTGAGATCAGTCGGGCCCGAATAAAAAAAGACCCCGCATCTTTCGGTGAGGGGTCCCAGATCAAGTGAAGCTCAGCGCCGTTTAGGCTGCAGCAAAACGCTCAGCCACGAGGGGCCAGTTCACCACATTCCACCAGGCGGCGATGTAGTCAGGGCGCTTGTTTTGATACTTCAGGTAGTAGGCGTGCTCCCAGACGTCCAGACCCAACAGAGGGGTTCCAGATGCATCCATGAGAGGATTGTCTTGATTCGGAGTGGAGGTGATCGCCAGCTTACCGTCTTTCTTGACCAGCCAAGCCCAACCTGAACCAAAACGGGTCACTCCAGCTTTCGCGAATGATTCTTTAAAAGCATCAAAGCTGCCGAAAGCAGAATCGATCGCTGCAGCGAGATCACCCGTGGGGGCACCACCCGCATTCGGTGCCATGCTCGACCAAAAGAAAGTGTGGTTCCAGTGACCGCCACCATTGTTCCTCACCGCACCCCGAATCGCCTCAGGCACGGCACTGATTCCGGTGCAGAGTTCGTCGATTGACTTGGCCTCCAACTCTGCGTTGCCAGCGAGGGCGTTGTTCAAATTGGTGATGTAGGCGTTGTGATGACGACCATGGTGAATCTCCATGGTGGTCGCGTCAATGTGGGGCTCAAGGGCAGCTTTGTCGTAGGGAAGAGGAGGCAGGGTGTGAGGCATAAGGATGGTTTGAGGGGTTGATGACTGAATCGTGGTCAGATAGCCAAGATACGCAAGGTAGCAAGAAAGAGTTGAACTCGCTTTTCGACGCATCCACTCAGTTTTCCGCCTGCAATAATGCAAAACACACCCACATTCTGTCTCGCCATATCATGAAAAAACGATTCCTCACCCCCGCCCTCTTCGCGCTCGCAATCACTCTCACCCATGCAGCTGAGCCCGAGAAACCATCGCCCACCGGCTATTCGGATACACCCATCATTCCTGGCACTCAATGGAAGGTCCATGATATCGACCGACCCAGTCCACCCGTGGTGAAACCCGGCGAAAAACCAGGAGATGCGCCAGCCGATGCGATCATTATTTTTGATGGCAAAAATTCGGACAGCTTAGTCGGCAAGGACAAAAAGACAGGACAGACCATTCCGTGCCCCTGGAAGCTCGAAAATGGCGAGCTTCACATCACAGGAGGTGACTGCTTCACCAAGGCGGAATACGCCAGCTGCCAATTCCACATCGAGTGGAAGAGCGAGCCCCACACCAAGGGCAACTCCCAGAAAAAGGGCAATGCGGGCGTGTTTTTCATGGATCGTTATGAAAGCCAGATGCTCGACTGTGACAACAACCCAACCTACGCCGACGGCATGACCGGAGGCATCTATGGCCAGACTCCACCACTGGTCAATGCCGTCAAAAAGGCCGGAGAATGGCAAACTTACGACATCGTTTTCACCGCACCCAAACTCGAAGGCACCAAGGTGGTGGAGCCCGCTTACATCACCACCTTCGTGAACGGCGTCTGCACCCAAAACCACACTCGGATCATGGGGCCTACCAAGCACAAAAACATCACCAACTATGAAGGCGATTTCCCTGCCGCCGCCCCCATTCGGATCCAAGACCACAAGAACGAGCCTCCCGTGCGAGTTCGAAACATTTGGATCCGCCCCCTTTAAACTTCAAAGCGAAGCAAATATGCGTTGCAATCAGCCTCACCCCGCACGATACCTTCAACGCGGGATGGAGCAGCCCGGTAGCTCGTCAGGCTCATAACCTGAAGGTCAGAGGTTCAAATCCTCTTCCCGCAACCAACTTTTGACCCCTGTGAATCACGGATTTACAGGGGTTTTTAGTTTTTGAGTCGGTTAGGTAATGATGTCCCGCAGCACATTCCCATGCACATCGGTGAGCCGCAAATCGCGGCCACTGAAGCGATAGGTGAGTAGTTCGTGATCGAGGCCCATGAGGTGCAGCACGGTGGCCCACATGTCATAGACGGTGCAGGCGTTTTCGATGGCGTGATAGCCGAAGTCGTCGGTGGCACCGTAGATGTGGCCGGGCTTGATGCCGCCACCGGCCATCCAGATCGTGAAACCGTAAGGATTGTGATCGCGACCATCACTGCCCTGCGCGAAGGGCGTGCGGCCGAATTCGCCGGCCCAGACGACGAGGGTGCTGTCGAGTAGGCCGCGTGATTTGAGGTCTTTGACGAGCGCGGCGATGGGCTGATCGACCTGGCGGGCCATGTTGCCGTGGCCTTTTTTGATCTGGCCGTGCTGATCCCACGGGTTGGGGCCTTGTCCGGCTCCGATCTTCTGCGGCAGGCAGCTCAGCTCGATGAAGCGCACGCCTCGCTCGACCAAACGACGCGCGAGCAAGCACTGCTGGCCATAGGCGGCGGTGGTGGTGCCGGTTTGGTCGATGCCGTAGAGTTTTTGAGTCGCGGTGGATTCACCCGAGAGGTCGCAGAGCTCGGGGACGGCGGATTGCATGCGCCAGGCGAGTTCATAGTTCGCGATGGCGGCTTCGACATGCGTGTCGTGTTGCGTGGTGGCGGCAAAGCGGCGGTCCATCGCGCTGATGAAGTCGAGGCGCTTGCGCTGTGACGAGAACAGCTCATGCGGGCGGATGTTTTTCACGGCTTCGGCTTCATCAACCTTGATGATGGAGGCCTGATGCTGGGCTGGAAGGTATCCACTGCTGAACAAGCCGACGCCACCATGCGGCACGCTAGCACCGCCGCTTTGCAGGACGATGTAGCCCGGAAGATCACGCGACTCGGTGCCGAGGCCGTAGCTGGCCCAGGCTCCGGCGCTGGGATAGCCAACGAAGGGAAAGCCGCTGTGCATGAAGAAATTGCCCTGCGCATGCTCGCTGAACTTCGCCGTCATGCTGCGGATCACGCACAACTCGTCCGCCACCGTGGCCATGTGCGGAAAGAGGTCGCTCACCGGCATGCCGCACTGGCCGTGGCGCTGGTAGGCCCAGTGCGCGGGCTGAACGGTGCCGTTGTTGTTGAACTGCGTCTTCTTCACCTCGCCGGGCATCGGCTTGCCCGAGTATTTTTCGAGCAGCGGCTTCGGATCAAACGAGTCGATGTGCGACACGCCGCCGCTCATGTAGCAAAAGATCACGCTGCGTGCCTTCGGCGCAAAACGCTTCGCCCGATGCACCATCGGCGTCTCCGCTTGCATTAAGCCTGTCAACGCCGCCATTCCAAAACCCGTGGAGGCGCTGGTGAGCATCTGGCGGCGAGTGAAAGAGGCATTCATCGGGCAATGATGTCCCGCAGCACATTCCCATGCACATCCGTGAGCCGCAGGTCGCGGCCGCTGAAGCGGTAGGTGAGTTGTTCGTGGTCGATGCCCATTTGATGAAGCACGGTGGCCCACAGGTCATAGACGGTGCAGACGTTCTCAGTGGCGTTGTAGCCGAATTCATCGGTGGAGCCATAGACATGGCCGCCTTTGACGCCGCCGCCGGCCATCCAGACCGTGAAGCCGTAGGGGTTGTGATCGCGGCCGTTGTTGCCTTGAGCGAAGGGCGTGCGGCCGAATTCGCCGGCCCAGATGAGCAGCGTGCTGTCGAGCAGACCGCGTGAGCGGAGGTCTTTGATGAGCGCGGCAATGGGTTGGTCGATCTGGTTGGCCATCTTGCCGTGGCCTTCTTTGATCGCACCGTGGTGGTCCCAGGGATTGGCCCCGTTGCCGCCGCCGAGGTTGTAAGCCAGTGTGCTGAGTTCGATGAAGCGCACGCCGCGCTCGACGAGACGACGTGCGAGCAGGCATTGGCGTGCGTAGGCGGCTTTTTTCGGCTCGGGGTCGTCGAGGCCGTAGAGTTTCTTGGTCGCCTCGGTCTCGCCGGAGATGTCGCAAAGGTCGGGCACGGCGGCTTGCATGCGCCAAGCCATCTCATAGTTCGAAATGGCGGCCTCGACGTGCATGTCGTGCTGCGTGGTGCTGGCGAAGCGTTTGTCCATCGCGCCGATGAAGTCGAGTTGCTTGCGCTGCATGTCGTGCGGCTGGCGCGGACGGATATTGGTGACCGCTTCGGCTTCATCGGCCTTCACGACGCTGGCCTGATGCTGCGCGGGCAGGAAACCATTGCTGAAAAGGCCCACGCCGCCATGCGGTGTGGCTGCGCCGCCGCTTTGTAGGACGACATAACCCGGCAGATCGCGTGACTCGGTGCCGAGGCCGTAGCTGGTCCACGCTCCGGCGCTAGGATTACCCAAAAAGGGAAAGCCAGTGTGCATGAAGAAGTTTCCCTGCGCATGCTCGCTGAACTTCGCGGTCATGCTGTGGATCATGCAGAGGTCATCCGCCACGCCGCCGATCTGCGGGAAAAGATCGCTCACCTCAAGTCCCGACTGTCCGTAGCGCTTAAAATCCCAATGCGAGGGCTGAACGGTGCCGTTGTTGTTGAACTGCGTCTTCTTGACGGCTCCCGGCATCGGCTTGCCCTCGAACTTCTTGAGCATCGGCTTGTGATCGAACGAATCGACATGGGATACGCCACCGCTCATGTAGAGGAAGATGACGCTGCGGGCCTTCGGAGCGAAACGCTTGGCACGATTCACGAGCGAGGCTTGCGACTCCGCTTGCATCAAACCAGCAAGAGCAGCCATGCCGAAGCCGGTGGAAGCGCGGGAGAGGAGGTGGCGGCGGGAGAAGTTCTCAGTTCTCGGTTCTCGGTTCTCAGTTCTCAGTTCAGGACTCATAAGGGCTAGGGCGGCGGTCGAGGTGCTTGGAGAGGTAATTGATGAACGCTCCGATCTTGTTTCTAGCGAGGTTGGTTTGTGCGTAGAGGGCATCAAACTGCTCAATGGTGCAATAGCTCTGATCCAAGCAGCGATAGCACTGGCTATGGAGTTCCGTGCATGAGCGTTTCGAATACTGGAGGAATCGGATGAACTCGCGATTGGTTCCTCCATCGAAACCTTCAGCAATGTTATCCATGATCGATCCAGAGGAACGAATCATCTGGTCCTTCAATGAGAAGTCCTTCGCCAAGGCGCTGGATGCCACAAGCATGTAAACAGCCTTGCAAAGCTCTCTCGCGAGTTGCCAGGCTTCAATATCTTCAAAACGCTCGATTTTCATGGTTGTAGGATTGGACAACAGAGAACTGAGAACAGAGAAACGCTCAACTTACCGAAGGTAGATGAACTCCTTCAGGTTGATCAGTGACTGCGCGAGGCTTGCCCAAGCATTCAAAACGGGGTCCATGCCAGCGGTGGTGCTGCGAGTGGATTCGAGTGTCTTGGTGAGGAGATCACGTTGCGATTGAAGGCGTGTGAGTTGAGTGCGCTGATCGGTTGAAAGTGTAGCGAGGATATCGGCTTCGGTGATGGTGGTGGATTCGATGCGGGCGGTCTTGGCGATGTCTCCGGGCGTCAAAGCGCGGTCGTAGAGGCGGGCGCGGAAGATGCGACCCGCGAGGCCTTTGTTGCCGGTAGGAGAGCCGTGGCGGCAGCCGAGGAGGACTTGGCTGGCGTCGGTTTCAAAGACGGCGGCGGAGGCTTTGCGGTAGGTGATGCCGTAGGGTTTGCCATCGCGGTAGCCGCTGATGGTTCCATCGGGTTGGTAGACGACGGCGATGTGCACAGGGCGTGTGGCGGCCTCAGTTTCGGCGGGGCCTTCGAAGAGTTCGCTGCGATTGAAGTGGTCGCTTCCGGCGACCCAGTGGGCGGCTTGTTTTTCGCCGAAGACAAGGGAGTCGAAGATGCCGCCGTTTTTTTCCTGCACGGTGAGGACGACGCCGCCTTGTTGGGTGAGGTTGTCGAGCATGACCCAAGCTTCGAGGGTCTTGGCGGTGAGTTTTTTGGGCAAGGAGCCGGATTTGGCCATGGATTTTCCATCGAGAACGAGGGCGCCGTTTTCGATGCGCGCAGCGCCGACGAGTTCGAGGTTCATGCCACCTTTGGTATCGCTCAAATCCTTGTCGAAGGTCCATTCGGCGAGGGCTTCAGGCAGGCCGGTGGGGGCGATGGGGAGTTTGCGCTCGGCTTGGAGCTTCGTGCGTGCGGGATCGAGAATCGCCGTGATCTGGCGGTTCAATGCGGTGATCTTT
>CAMBPV010000059.1 GCA_945869695.1 Prosthecobacter debontii | reverse complement strand
GGTGAGCCATTTGTGACGGATGTTTGAGCCTGGAGAGGCCTCAAAGTGGGGTCTGGAACGCGATGTTCGACATCGAGCAAGGGTATGTTTGAGGTCGAGGAACGGGTAGTTCGACATCGAGCAAGGGTGTGTTTGGGGTCGAGTAACGGGTGGTTCGACATCGAGCAAGGGTGTGTTTGAGGTCGAGTAACGGGTGGTTCGATATCGAGCAAGGGTGTGTTTGGGATCGAGGAACGGGTGGTTCGACATCGAGCAAGGGTGTGTTTGGGGTCGAGGAACGCGTGGTTCGACCTCAAAGATGGGGAGGGTGAAAGCCCAAGTGCGAAAAAAAGGATTGCTTTGAAAGCTGTTTTTTGAGTAGCTTTTGGGTGATTGTCCATGGGGGTGCACGATCACTCCGGGGCAAGCAACTCATCTTTTAGCCCATCATGAGCAAGGCATCCCCTGAGGTTTTGGCGCGCTTGGAATCGGAATCGAGGCTTTACCGGAGGATCTTTGGCCAACTGGTGAATGAGGTGCGCAATGAGTTGAATCTGAGTCAGGAGGAATTCGGAGCTTCGGTGGGTGTCTCCCGAGGGGAAATGCACAATCTGGAGGGAGCGCTGACGGATCTGAAGCTGAGCACTTTTATCTTTATCTGTCACGCGATGCATCGGGGCTTTGGGGAGGTGGCGACGCACCTGGAACATCAGGTGGACCATCCCGAAGATCGGAGGCCGAAGAAGCCCCTGAAATCTCAGCGCGGAAAAAACACGAGACGTCCATCTCAATGACGGTGATCCGGCGGGGGCGGTGTGATTGGATAAGCACCGAAAGACGATGCCGCCATGTCCCTCCGCTACGATTCCAGTCCCCCACTCCGCATGGATCAAGGGCTGCGCTTTGACTCAGGGCCGGCACCGTCTCCTTACCAACCGAGGAATACGAAAATGACGAAGTTCAAACTGGAGTTGTTCAAGAAGAAGCCCACTGACAAGCTGGCCATGGGCGCGACGCACATCGCTGCGATGGCAGGAAATCCCAACTACCCGGCGGCGACGCGTGTGCCGACGGATGCACAGGTGCAAACGGCACAGGATGACCTGGCGGCAGCCGAGTCGGCGGTGGATGCGACGGAGATCGCCTGGAAGCAGGCCATCCAAGTGCGCGACCAAAAGGAAGCGACGTGGGACACGGTGATCACGGCCCGAGCCAACAACTGTGAGGCGGTGACGCCCAATGACGCGGCAGCGCTGGCAAGCACGGGTTTCCCTCTCCGCAGCGGCGGAGGCCCCATCGGATCTCTGCCTGCACCCGGTGATCTCCGCGCGACGCCGACTGCTAACGCGGGCGAGATTGAGCTGCGCTGTGACACGGTGAAGGGCTCAAGCAGCTACGAGTGGGAGTGCAAGCTGCATGATAACCTGGCGGCCCCCTGGACGGCGGTGAAGACGAGCACGACGACGAAGATTCTGGTCACCGGTCTGACGCCCGGTGCGCTGTATGCCTTCCGCGTCCGTGCCATCGGCAGTGCGGGTCCGGGAACGTGGAGTGATGAGGCGGTGCAGCGTGCGCCGTAGGGACTTGAAAAGGTAGGGCGTGTTGTCCCGAACGCGCCGTGTCTTGGGAGGACTGTACGTTGTTCACGCTTTAGCGTGTCTCCGAGAGCGCGAGAAGGAAGCACCCGCCCTGACACGCTAAAGCGTGAACAACGTGCGAAAAGATCCTTCCGACGATGATCTCTCGGACTGCGGCGGCGGCTGGGGGACCAGCCGCCCTACCTTGAAACCTTAAACTTGAAACCTGTAACTCCTTTCCGAAACCATGTTCGACCCTAACTACCCTCCGACGAATGCTGAAATTGAATCAGCTCCGCTGCGCAGTCAGTTCAATGGACTGAAAGCGCTGATCGATGCCGTACCCACGCTGAACGCGGCGCAGGTGAACTCGACGACGACGCTGCAGCCGGGGTCTCCGGCGGAGGCGGCGGTGGGGGTGACGGGCAACACCTTGGGTTTTGCTTTTGGGATTCCAGCGGGTGTCGAAGGGCCTCAGGGGGTCATGGGACCGATGGGGCCTCAAGGACCCGAAGGTCCGATGGGGCCTTCGGGCGGACCACCGGGACCGGAGGGTCCGCAAGGAGTTCAGGGGCCAGAAGGGCCGATGGGTCCGGTGGGACCTCAGGGGGTGCAGGGTCCGGAAGGACAGCAGGGGCCTTCGGGAGGTCCGCCCGGACCAGAGGGGCCCGTGGGTCCTCAAGGTCCGCAGGGGATGCAAGGGGCGGACGGTGGCCAGGGGCCGCAGGGTGATCCCGGGCCGCAGGGGCCTCCGGGTGAGGTGACGCAGAATGATCTGGCTATGGCGATTCAGGGGACGAGCAGCAACGGCAATGCGGTGCCGACTTTGGATACGCCTTTTGCAGATCCGGATGCGGAGGCGCTGCGTGTGCGGTTGAATGAGCTGATCGGGGCGTTGAGGCGGTAGGTGCAGAAGCCCTCTCGCTCCCGCGAGAGGAGCCTTGGGGATGGGGAAACTGTACGTTGTTCACGCTTGAGCGTGTCTCCGGGAACGCTAAAAGGCCGGACCCGGCCTGACACGCTCAAGCGTGAACAACGTGCGGAAAGACCCTCCCGACGATGATCTCTCGGCATGCGGCTCGTGGCGAGCCACGCTCTGGCGAGCGCGGCTACGGGGACTTCCCTTTCAACGTGGCACGGGTTCTGAACCTGTGGGCGTAGGGATCACCAGGATGCAATCGGGTTCCAATTACTTCCGCGCGTCTCGCATGGCACCGGTCTTCAAGCGGAGGCCGTTCAGGCGGATGAAGCCGGTGGCGTCATCTTGATTGTAGGCGTTGCTCGGATCGGCTTCCATGGTCGCGACGTCGGCGCGGTAGAGGCTGAAGGGGCTCTTCCGACCGGCTGAGTGAATGCCGCCTTTGAAGAGCTTCACGCGAACGGTGCCGCTGACCTTCTTTTGGCTCTCGGTGACGAGTGCCTGGATGGCGAGACGCTCGGGGGCGTACCAGAAGCCATTGTAGACGAGGGTGGCGTATTTCGGGATGAGGCTGTCGCGCAGATGCATGACCTCGCGGTCCATCGTCAGGCTCTCCATCTGACGATGGGCAAAGTGCAGGATGGCACCGCCGGGGGTTTCATAAACGCCGCGGCTCTTCATGCCGACGAAACGATTCTCCACCATGTCCACGCGACCGACGCCGTGCTTGCCGCCGAGTTTGTTGAGTGTGCGCATGACTTGCAGCGGCGTCATGGCTTTGCCGTCCACCGCGATGCAGTTGCCATTTTCAAAGTCGAGTGTGACGTAGGCGGGCTTGTCAGGTGCATCCTCAGGGAAAACGGAGAGCGTGGTGAAGTAGTCGCGATACTTCAGATTGCCTGCGTCGAACCAAGGATCCTCCAGGATACCGGCCTCATACGAGATGTGCAGGAGATTCCGGTCCATGGAGAAAGGCTTCTTGGCGCTGGCCTGCACGGGGATCTTCTTTTCTTCGCAGTAGGCGATCATCTCGGCCCGGCCAGGAAACTGCGCGCGGAAGCGCTCGTCGCGCCACGGGGCGATGACCTCCAACTGAGGTGCCAGCGCGGCGGCGGTGAGTTCAAAGCGCACTTGGTCATTCCCCTTCCCCGTCGCACCATGGGCGATGGAGTGGGCACCCTCGGCCTTGGCGATCTCGACCATGCGCTTGGCGATCAGAGGCCGCGCAATGCTGGTGCCGAGAAAGTACTCGCCTTCATAAATCGCATTGGCCTGGATCATCGGATAGATGAAATCCTTGGCAAATTCCTCCTGGAGATTGTCGATGTAGATCTTCGAAGCGCCGGTCTTCTTCGCCTTCTTGTCCAGCCCTTTCAGCTCTTCGTCCTGGCCGATGTCAGCGCAGAACGCGATGATCTCAGCATCGTAGGTTTCCTTGAGCCAGGACATGAGGACGGAGGTGTCGAGACCACCGGAGTAAGCGAGAACGATTTTCTTTTTCATGGGAAATGGGCCGGGAGACTACCGCCTCCGCCGGAAAGTGCAACCCACACACCAAGGGAACTGGAAAAGTGAATTTAGCCGATTCTTCTCATCGATGGGGTCCCGGATACTCATGACCGAGATTGTCGTCGGTGATGATTTTAGCCCCCCCGAAAAAAGCGTTCATGTGTTCGCGATTCAGCCAATTCCAGCCTTCCTTCCCTTGATTGGGACCCTCTTGGGAAACAAAACTCAAAACCTTCTCCAGCCCGACTTTTCCCTCTTCCGTTCCCAGATCGAGAACGGGTTTTCCATCCATCGTGTAGTCAGTCAGGATTCGTTTCCATCGCTCGCGGTCGGGGATGAGCGGGGACATACTCGCCATGCACAGATTCCGAACCATGATCGTGTGAGGAAAGACCTCCATGCCCGTGCGGATCGCCCGCGCGGAATCGGTGCAATTCCAAAGCACAGCTCCATGGGGACGCAGACTGCGTTTCACGAGTTCCAGCGCCTCGACCGAGAGCATCGAGGATGAAAACTCACGCCAGTGATAAATGGTGTTCATGACGACCAAGTCAAACTTGCGGTCCGGGTGCCTCCGCAACCAGCGGCGTCCATCATCGATCACGTATTCCACCTTCGGATCGCTGAGGATCGGCGAGACCTCGGGATACTGTGAGATCAATTGCGTGTATCCCGCACTGATCTCGACAGCCGTCACCTTTTTCACCTGAGGATGGCAGGAAAGGATGCGGGTCCACGAGCCCGAGGAAACGCCGATGACGAGCACGTCCTCCACCTTGTCCAGCACAGCGGAGGGAAAGTAGGCCCGCATGATCCCATCCACGGGTAAGAGTGATGTTTTGATCACGCCATCGTAAGCACCGTTTCCAAAAACGGCCTTTGATCCATCCACCGAGATCACGCCGTGTTTGGTCTCGATCAAGTTGGCGTATCGGAAATCAGGCGGGCAGAATTTCTTCAGGTGCAACCGCTCGTAAAACCCATCGAAAATCAAAAAGCCACTCGCGAGTCCAGCCAGACTCACGAGGCGCACGCTCAGGGGCAGCTTCCAGCCAGCCATCGACTCTGCCCACAAGTGACCCGTCACTAGCAAAATCAAAGACAGCGCCGCGATGCCGAAATGATCCAGAAGAAAGAAGCCTGTGAACAAACTGCCAAACCCGGACCCAATGATGTTGGCCACGTAGAGGTAGGACATCCGCTGACCTGTTGTCGAGTTCGCCGCCAGCGCACGGTGACACACCATCGGGAACACAACACCGAGCAAAGCCCCACTGAGCGCGATGAGGCCCAAACTCCAGCGCCATTCGAAACCCGCCTTCGCCAGATACGAAGAAAGCGGGGCCACCAGGAAAGCCACGATATTGGCGACGGCCACCCAACTGCCAATCTGCGGCATGGGACGTCCACCCGACCCTGATTCAAACCATCTCCGACTGAGCAGTGCGCCCGCTGCAAGACCGAGCAGGTAGCTGCCCAACATGGCCCCGAAACCTTCGGCTTTGGACTCGGTGGAAAAATTAAACAACCGACTCCAGACGATCTCCCAAGACAAAGCAAGAGCCCCCGAGATCAGAGCCCAAGTCAACGCCGACCGAAACGCGAGAGGCGCTGCCGGACTCATGAAGCCCTCCTTCCTTTGAAAATCCAGACGCCGAGAACGATCACCGTGACCAAAAGATTCAGCAGGGCAGCGATTCTCACGGAACCACTCATCCCGAATCGACCGAGACAATAAAACACGGCGAAAAAGGCCCCGAGCGCCGCTCCGAGCGTGTTCACAAAATAAAGCGAGCTCACCGCTTTTCCTGCATGTGCAAACTCGCGTGTCTGGTAAGACACGAGAAGCGGCAGCGTGGCGCCCATCAGCAAGGTGGGCAGAAAGACCAACGCAAAGGCCAAAAGCCCGGTGGCGAGAGAATCAGCCAGCGAGGTATGGCTGGCTGCCCATTTGAAGAAATCGAGCGAAACCAAGCCGTAAACGCCCACGCCCAGTTCGCAGATCGCGAAACAAACCACGGGCGAGATCGAGGTCACTTTAGAGAGCAGCCCACCCAACAGACTTCCGAAACCTAAACCCACTAGGAAGGCGGCGACCACCATCGCCACTGATTCCGCATTGCTGCCGTAGAGAGTCAGCAAGGCCCGCTGCCACACCATTTGGTAAATGAGCGCGGAGATACCTGAGATGATGAACAGTCCAGATACAACTAGAGGAGGAAAACTTCGGGAGGACTCCATTGATCGAGAGATTGCCACGCATCATTGAGCGGTCCGACTATTCCTGCAACCGCTCATCGGAGTCGATGAACAACCAACACAAAGCAGAGATGAGATAAGTCGCTGCGGCCACATAGAAGATGGCATCCCAGCTCTGGTGAGTCTGCTTCATGAGCCACGGCACGGCGATGCCACCGAGAGCACCGCCCAAATTTCCCACCATGTTCATGCTACCGGAGACGGAGCCAGCCAAACGACCTCCGACATCCATGCACGCACCCCAAGCACCCGGCATGGAGAGGTCATTGAAGAAGCCCGAGAACCCGAGCGCCAGCATCGCGTAGGCAGGTTGTTTTTGCGTCGTGGCCAGAATGATGAATCCGCCCGCCGCCAACATGCCAAGCACTCCCAGCGTGCGCCGGGCGCGGCTGAGGTGGCCTGAATGCGCAGCCATCCAACGCGCCAGGATGCCACCCAAAAAGCAGCCGATGCCCCCCAGGAAAAGAGGGAGACCATTGAGCACGGAGGTCCAGCCATCCAGCATGTTCATCTTCAACTCTTGCTCCATGTACTTCGGCAGCCAGGTGATGTAAAAATACCAAACGTAACTGACGCAAAAGTAATAGACCCAGAGCAGCAGGACCGAGCGCGTGGTGAACAGCCTCCGCCACGGGATGTTGGCGTGACCCGCTCCGAGGTTTCTCTGGGCTTCCTCCAGCATGGCCAACTCTGCTGCGTTCACGCCTTTGTGATCTTTCGGATTATCCCGAAACCAAACGTAGAAGCACACCGCCCATAGAACACCGAGCCCCGCGAAGAGCACGAAGGTCATCCGCCAGCTCATGATGCCGAGCACCCAGACGACGAGCAGCGGCGTGAAAGCGCCACCCCAGCGCGCGGCCATCCAAGTGATGCCTTGGGCCACGCCATGCTCTCTTTGCGGCAGCCAGACGCTGAACATTTTTGCGATGTTCGGAAAACCTCCCGCCTCCCCAGCCCCAAACAGAAAACGACAGACAATCATCGAGGCGAGGTTCCACGCATAGCCGGTGGCCGCCGTGAAGACGCTCCAAAACATCACGATGCGCAGCAGAACGCGACGCGGCCCCCAAGTGTCTCCCAGCCAACCTCCGGGAATCTCAAACAATGCATAAGCCAAGGTGAAGGCGGAAAAAACATAGCCCATCTGCGTATCATCCAATCCCAGGTCACTCTGGATGTAGGGCCGCGCCTTTGAGATGCACACGCGGTCGATGTAATGAATGATGCCCAGCAGAACGGCGAACACGATCACGCCGTAACGTGTGCGGGATGGGCGAGCGGGAATTTCCATGAGTTAAAACTCAGGGTGTCACGTTTCCGCGGAGGAGGTCAATTCTTCTTTGAAATCAGGGACTCATTCTCGAGATGGCCCAAGCATCGCCATCCCGGCGGTAAAGGAGGCGATCATGCAAACGGCTGACTCGTCCCTGCCAGAACTCGACTTCCTGAGGCAGCAAGGCATACCCACCCCAGAACGGCGGACAGGGCACTGCACCTTCAGGGAAACGAGCGCGCATCTCGGCCTCACGCTCCTCCAGCCACTCACGCCCCGGAATGACCAGACTCTGTTGAGAGGCCCAGGCTCCGATTTGATGACCGTAGGGGCGGCTGGCAAAGTAAGACTCGGCATCGGCACGAGCCAATTTGGAGATGACACCCCGGATGCCGACCTGACGCTGACGATTCGTCCACAGAAAGAGCATCGATCCACGCGGATCTGCCTCGATCTCCTGCGCCTTCCGGCTTTCGTAATTCGTGAAAAAGTGAAAGCCCCTCTCGTCGATGGATTTCAGAAGAACCGTGCGCACCGTGGGCGCACCATCCGCACCGAGCGTGGCCAGCGTGGCTGCATTCGGCTCAGGGAGCTGGTGAGCCAATGCATCGTGCAGCCAACCTTCAAACAGCGGGTAAGGGCTGGCGGGAGCCGTTTCCTCCACCAACTCACCCAATTCATAGCTCACCCGGAGGTCTCGGAGGTTTGGTTTGTCAGATGGATTCATAGGCTTTAAGAAACACACGAATCACATCGCCGCCAGCCGCCGATTGCGCACCCTTGAAGATATTTTGACATGAGCCAGACAACGACCGGAATTCTCTCTGACCTCGAGCGCGTGCTCGTGGATGCCGACACGATTCAAGAAAGGGTCTCTGCGCTGGCTCACGAAGTGTCTCGTGACTTTACGGGCTGCACGCTGAGCGTGGTGGCCATCATGGACGGAGGCTTGTTTTTTGTGGCGGATCTTCTGCGGGAGATTGATCTCCCGATGCGGCTCCACACACTGAGCGCGAGCAGCTACCAAGGCGGTAAAGAAACTTCTGGAGATCTGAAGCTCACCTGGCCACCCGACCTCGATCTCGCGGGGCAGCATGTCCTGCTGCTCGATGATATTTTGGACACTGGCATCACGCTCTCCGCCATCCAGGCGCGCATCCTGGAGCAAAATCCCGCCTCCTTGCGCACGGGTGTGCTACTCAGCAAAAAGAGACGCCGCATTCGTGAGGTGCCGGCTGAGTACGTCGGCTTTGAGATCGAGGACGAATTCGTCGTCGGCTACGGCATGGACTACCAGGGCCGTTTCCGTAATCTTCCCTGCATTGGCATTCTCCGCCCCACTTCATGAAAGTCCGCGTCCTCTTTTTTTCAGTTCTTCAGGACATTACGGGCACGGCAGAGACCACCGTTTACCTCAAAGGTGAAAACGCCAACGTCGGCACCTTGCTCGATCACCTTTTTCAAACATGGCCCAGCCTGAGCGACTGGGCACCCTCCCTCCTCATCGCCGTGGATCAAGTGTATGCCCGCAGGCCCGATGCCCTGCACGACGATGCCGAGGTGGCCGTCATGCCACCCGTTCAGGGTGGGTAGCCCCGTACGAAAAAGAGCGACAGTTCTCACTGCCGCTCTTTTGAAAAACAGGTCTAAAGACTATTCAGCCGTGACCAGCTTGAAATCCTTGAACTGCACCATCATCGGCGGTCCTTGATGGATCTGAAGTGCGATGAGCCCTTCCTTGGGTGCATTGGCTGCGTCTTCATCGGTCACGTCGATGGTTTGCATGCCATTGATGAAGTGCTGCACATGATTACCCTTGGCCACGATCCGGTAATCGTTCCATTGCTCATCTTTGATCGCCGCTTGGATAGCGGCGCTGTCACCGACACTGCCGGTGACTTCGACCGTTGGCTTTTTGCCGTCTGCACCGGCTTTGATTACTGTCTTCTCGCCGCGTTTGGCAAGGATGCCACGACCTCTCTCCTCATAAAGAATTCCGCTGTAGGTCTTGCCGGCTTCAAAGTCGGCCTGGTAGCCGCTGATGATCGGGCCAAACTCGCCCGGGGCCAGCTCCTTGGCGCGGTATTGCACACCGGAGTTTCCCTTCTCGACGCGATATTGGAACGTCAATTCAAAGTCCGCCACCTTGCCAGCCTTCCAGACGAGGAACGTGTTGTGCTTGATGATGCCCTTTGATGGATTGGCCGGATCAGGAGGAGTGATGCCAGTGATGGCTCCATCCTTCACGCTCCAAAGGTCTTTGTTTCCTTCCCAACCCGTGAGGTCGGTGCCGTTGAAAATTTTCACCTCTCCGGCCTGGACGATTCCGGCAAGAGCGAGGGTGGCGATGATGGCGAGTGATGATTTCATGATTGGATGATTGGGTAAGCAGGTGGCGAGGATTAACGGGTGATGAACCGCTTGTCTATCGGATTGCGCACGCTCGAAACGATTGAAGTCAGACTTGTCAGCAGGTCCGGCGCTTCCTACAGTGCGCCCACATTCACCTGTGGATGGTGCGGAGTTCAAGTGTCAGAGGCAATGTGCAGATCTTCCGAGGGAAGGGGATGTACGAGGATCGCCACCGCCTCCAGCCCCGGGAATCCGCCGTTCAAGTGAGCTAAGGTTTCCGCCAGACCCAATGGATTGGCAACGCTCTCAGGATATCATCGAGCACCTCTTCACCACCCGACCAGAAGTCGGAGCCCCGTTGAGAGTACTTCCTCGAAACAAGACCCCCACTCAAGTAGCGACCATCCAATAGAGCGTGAGATCCCCGCACACGCACGATATGCTGAGGAATGCCGGCTTCATCGGGTAGCACTTGCGCAGCGGATTCCACAAAACCGTCAAGCGGTCCTAGCCAGCGCCATTGCGCGGTTACGAGACGACTGAAGACAGCAAAGGCTCGATCCACCTGAGTGAGCCCATTTTCACCCTCGGGCAATGCCACGAGACTCACATGCCTAAGGCCATTCGTCAAAGAACGGATCCTCGGTTTTTTCGGACCCGTCCATGGATCCTCGCCGATGGAGCGAATGTCCGCCAAGGACTCGCTGTCACTTTTCGAACGTGCCACCAGCCTCAAAGTGCCCGCCAAAGGCCCACCCCCCACAGCCACCCAATCCGCCACCACGGCACCTCTCAGAGCGCCCGCAAAGGTGACCATGAGACGAATTTTTGACCTCTGCGCTGAGGGTAATTCAGCGGCTTCATCGGCGAACCAATGCATCCAATCCAGGCCGCCCTTCGAAAAACCCACGAGAATGGCCTTGTCCACTTTTGGCATCTCGCGTTGCATCACCGCCTGGATCGCGACCGCATCTTCAGACGTCGTTCCGCGTTCTTTCACTTCCACAAGCACCGCATGCCACCCTTGTTTTTTGAGATACGACTCGACCTGACGGATCACTCGCTCCGAAGTGCCCGTCTTGGTTTTGTAGCCAAGGACCAAAAAAATGCCTGTCCGCTGCCTCTTGGCCAAAGAAAGCCCGGAGAGAGAGTCGGGAAAAGTTAGACTCTTATCTGTGTTGGTTTGCCACAACCGGCGCTCGAACTCTCCCTTTCCTGAATCCAATTTTCCCAACGCCTCCGTCAGATCATCTCTCGCCTTCGCCATTCCATGCTCCGTTCTCCACGTGCGAGCCTGAAACAAAAGATCATCGGGATCTGGAACCGCGAGACTCTTGCCACTCTGACAGGCAGTGAGAGACAAGAGGACAAAACTCGAGATCAGGATGTGCCAATTTTTCATCGGGCTCACTCCCTCCCCAAAAAGGCAGGCACCAAAATCAACACTCCGCCCACGAGAAAAAACGGCACGGTCTCCGTGATGAAGTAAGGAAAAACACAGAGCCCAATTCCAGCTAGCATTGGCACCAGCTTGGCCACGTTTTTTCCATACACGAAGTAGCCCGCGCCCACTGCGCCAAACATCATGCCCCAGAAAAACTGATCGCCTGCACTCATTTAGGTGGGTGGACTCTACATGCGAACCGGGCTGAGCCACAGACATTCTGAGAAGTTGCGTGATCATCGACACAGCAGACTGTGTGAGCATGCTTGATCAACTCCTCCAAACCCTTCAGCAGCAATTGCAGAATCAAGTCGTCTCTGGCGGATTGGCGTTGGGTATCGCCGGCTTCTTCATCGCCGCCATACATCGGCTCGTGCCGCCCTTGTGGCAGTTTTTCAAACGCACCTTCGTTGTCACTGCGGTCATCGACAGTCGGAATGATGTCTTCCTTTCCGTCATCAAATGGCTCAATGAACTGCCCTACAGCCAGCGGTCCCATTTTTTTGCGGTGACTCAAGAGCAGGCCTCCGCCGCGACGGTGGGCCGCGTGCCGAAGCTCCTCTACAGCCCCGCACCCGGCCTTCATCTGATGTGGCGCGGCGGCCACTTGGTATGGATCGATCGCTCCCTGGAGAAAGACAAAATGCAAGTCATCGAGACGCTCACCATCTCCATGCTCTTTGCCAGGCGGAAGCATTTCGAAGAGCTCATCTCTGAGATGGTCCGCGCCAGCTACGGACAGTGGATCGGCAAGACCCAACTCTACACACCCGATGGATGGGCCGATGAGTGGCGACTGCATACCACGAAGCCCAAACGCAAACTCGAAAGCGTGGTGCTGCCCGAAGGTCTACGCGAGAAGATCGTCAGCGACGTCCGCCTTTTCCATGAAAGCAAAACCCGCTACGAAAGCCTCGGCATTCCATGGCGACGTGGCTACCTTCTCCACGGCCCTCCCGGGACCGGGAAAACCAGCCTCGTCCTCGCCATCGCCGGCGAGTTGGATCTGAACATCTGCACTCTCAGCCTCATGCATCGGAAGCTGAATGATCAAAACCTCGCTGACATCCTGCAAAACTCACCGCCCGGCTCCATCATCCTCCTCGAAGACGTGGACGCCTTTTTTCAAAGTCGTGAAAAACAGGATGCCAAGATGGAGATCAGTTTCTCAGGCCTGCTCAATGCGCTCGACGGAGTCGCCGCGCAGGAGGGCCGTGTTGTTTTCATGACGACCAATCACCATCATCAGCTCGACGCCGCCCTCATCCGCCCCGGTCGCATCGATGTCGCCTTCGAGCTCGGCAATTCAGGAAAAAGCGAACTCCGCGCCATGGTCCTCCGCTTCTTTCCCGATGCCTCCATCCGAGATCTCGACGACACTCTCGCCAACTACGAGGAAGGCTCCCTCAGTCCCGCTCAGATACAGCAAATACTCCAAGACCAACCCAACACAGATGAGGCATTGAAGACCTTGAGCGTTCGAATCCGAGGAAACGAGATCAAATGAGATGGGTTGAGGATTTTCGAGATTCCTGCTCTAGTGGGGGTCATGCCTGCCACGAAACTGACTGATATCCGCACCGTTGGTGCTTCTGTTTATTTTTTACCCATCACTCTTCGGGTGCCCCTAAAGTTTGGGCCCGAGACAGTGGCCAGCGTGGATTGCCTCCGGGTTCAGGTGACCGTTGAGGATCGGAACGGCAAGCGAGCCTCTGGCTGGGGAGAAACTCCGCTGAGTGTGTCTTGGGTGTGGCCATCGACCCTTTCGGTCGCGACTCGGGCGGAGCGGATGCGAGCGTTTTCACTGCAGCTGGCGGGAATTTTGGCCAAAAGAACCGCGATGGGTCACCCCGTCGAGATTGGATGGGACTTTGTGGAGGGCAATTTGGCGGAGGCGACTCGGGCAGCCAATGAGGAAGCGGGGGGGGAGGAAATGCCCTATCTGGCTTCTCTCGTTGCTTTCAGTGCCTTCGACATCGCCATTCATGATGCCTTTGGGAATCTTCACGGCGTCGATGTCTATGACACTTACGGACCCGAGTTTATGAATCGAGATCTGAGCCAGTTTCTAGTGCCCGAGCCCGGCAGCGGTGTGAATTTTCAGGGCAAATACCCGAGGGATTTCCTCATCGCTCACCCACCCACTCGCCTGCCCGTCTGGCATCTGGTGGGCGGGGTGGACGCTCTGGAGCCTCAGGATCTCACGGGCCAGGAGCCAAACGATGGATACCCGGTGCTCTTGGGCGATTGGATTCAGCGTGACGGCCTTCGCTGCCTCAAAGTCAAACTCCGCGGCACGGATGGGGCCTGGGACTACGAGCGGATGGTCCGCATCGCGAAGATCGGTTTCCCTCTCGGGGTCCAATGGCTGTCGGCGGACTTTAACTGCACGGTCAAAGATCCTGCATATGTGAATGAGATCATGGATCGCCTCCTCCAGGAGGAGCCTGAAATTTTTGCCCGCACTTTATATGTGGAGCAACCCTTCCCCTACGACCTGGAGGCCAATCAGATCGATGTGCGGTCGGTGTCAGCTCGGAAGCCACTGTTTTTGGATGAAAGCGCTCATGACTGGCATTTTGTCAGGTTGGGCCGGAACCTCGGTTGGTCCGGGGTGGCACTGAAGACCTGCAAAACCCAGACCGGAGCGCTCTTGAGCCTCTGCTGGGCCAAGGCTCACGGGATGCCCCTGATGGTCCAGGATTTGACCAATCCGATGCTCGCGATGATCCCCCACGTTAGATTGGCGGCTCACGCAGGGACGATTCAAGGGGTGGAGTGCAATGGAATGCAGTTTTACCCCGCCGCCTCTGAACCCGAAGAGAAAATCCATCCCGGTCTCTACCGCCGAAGGCATGGCGAACTCGACTTTAGCACCCTGAAAGGCACCGGCTTTGGCTATCGGGAGGCTGAAATCACCCGAAATCTGCCCATTCCGACAGAATTTCGGGGGTGACCTTGCAAAAAAGTCACAATCAGCGACACTATCCGCCTAATAAACGCCAGCCTTGGCCGTTACCGCAACACGGAGAATCCGGTCAACCCACTCACTGAACCATGAAAACATCCAAAATCCTACTAACCAGCGTTTGCTGCGCAGTGATCGGAGCAGTCACCGCACAAGCGGCGACAGCCCCTGCCTCGCGCATGTGGACGGACACCAAAGGCCGTCAGGTCGAAGCCACCTTCCAGGCGATGGAAGGCGACAACATCCTCCTTCAAACCAAGGATGGAACGACCCATCGGTTCCCCCTGACCAACCTTTCCGCAGAGGACCAGCAGATCGCACAAAGCCTGAAGGCGACGACTCCAGTTCAGCCGAAGGCTCTGGATGCATCGATCGCTCAAGCTGCCTCGAAGATCGACTACCTCGTGGCTAAAGGTGTCGTGAGAGCCAATCCTCAGCGCGCCAAGGACGGACTGCCTCCGATCACGAGTTATAACCCCCTGACCTCGGACGAGCAGTTTGTGCGCCGCATTTATCTCGATGTGGTGGGCCGCATTCCCAGCCACGACGAGGCACTGGCATTCATCCAAGACTCCAGCCCCACGAAGCGTGCAAAATTGATCGACATGCTCTTGGACTCCGAGGGCTACAACAGCCACATGTTTAACTACTTGGCTGACATGATGCGTGTCACCGAAAACTTTGACAACAACAACGTCAGAGGGGTGCCCTACATTAAGTGGCTCAAGGAGCAAGTGGCCGCAAATTTGCCTTGGGACAAAGTGGTTCACAAGATGATGGTGACCTCTGGAAAAATGTGGGGCGAAGATGCGGATGCACCTGCGACGGGTTACCTCCTTCGCGACTCCGGAATGCCCCTGGATAACCTAGCCAATACGCTGACCATTTTCCTCGGAACCGACGTGGCCTGCGCCCAGTGCCATGACCATCCGTTCGCGGATTGGACCCAGAAGCAATTCTATGAAATGGCCTCCTTCTTCGGCGCCACCACCACTCGCTTGAATGGCAAGGATTTCGAAGGTGGCGACCGCGGCATGATGCTCATGACCGAAGCCGAGAAGATCATCGAAGCCAATGGAGGTGACCTGACCCGAATCCGCAATGGCCTTCAGCAATACATCGGAGCTAACCGGGTTGCCGTCATGGACCGCAAGGAAAACACGATGAAGCTTCCTCATGACTACAAGTACAAGGACGGAAAGCCAGGCGATCCCGTCAAACCCAAGTTCATCACCTGGGCGAAGAGCGATGCGAGCAACCCTGCTTACAAGCAAGGCAAGAAGGACGAAGAGAAACTTCGGAACTCCTTTGCCGCTTGGATGACCCACAAAGAAAATCCTCGTTTTGCAATGACCATCGCCAACCGTCTTTGGAAAAAGGCATTTGGCTCGGGCGTCGCTGAGCCTGTCACCAACATTGACGATCCAAAGAACGCGACCAATCCAGAACTCCTGCTCCACCTCACGGCGGAAATGAAGCGCTTGGCTTTCAACCTCAAGGACTTCCAACGTCTCGTGTACAACACCAAAGCTTACCAAGCCGAGGCAACGACCGAAGCCATCGCCATGGGGACGCCTTATTACTTCCAAGGACCTCAGCTTCGCCGCATGAGCGCCGAACAAACATGGGACTCCTACATGACCCTCATGCTTGGAAATCCCGACACCCGCAAGAAGCCAGCTCAGGACCTCTACTCCCGCGCGGTGAATCTTGATCTGGCCAATCCTAAGCTGGACGCAAAAACCGTTCTCATGAAGTATGACGCCTTCCGCAACATCGGAAAGACTCAAGCTGCCATGATGAACTCGGCCGAAGAAGGTGGCGACTCCATGATGATGGAAGGCAACATGATGGGCGGACGCGGTGGACGTGGTATGGAATACTTCCGAGCCTCTGAACTCCCCCAACCTGCCCGTGACGGACACTTCCTCACCGAGTTCGGCCAAAGCCGTCGCCTCCTCATCGATGGCGGAAGCAAGGTCGGCAGCGTGCCTCAGGTCCTCATGCTCATGAACGGAAGCGCCCAGCAGATGCTGACCCAGAGCGGTTCCCCCGTTTTGACACAAATCGAGGCCGCCAAAACTCCTGAAGAGAAAGTGGACACCCTCTTCCTCAGCGTGATGAGCCGCAAGCCAACCGCAAATGAGCAGGCCTTGGCCAAACGGGAAATCGAATCCAGCGGCTCTGATGCATTCCCGAACTTAGTTTGGGCTCTTATCAACACCCGTGAGTTCATCTTTGTTCAATAATCCCCCCGTCCCTGTGCTTCCATCTAACTAAACCAAACCTGACTATGAAATCATTCCTCAATCAACTCGATCCCCTCTCCCGCCGCCAGTTCGCCATGCGGACTGCTAAAACCGCTCTCGGCGTAAGCTTGTTGCCCTTCGGCGCAGGCTCCCGCGCAATGGCCGCAGAAGGTGCCGGATTCGGAAAAGCCAAGCATGTCATCTTTCTCTACATGAGCGGTGGCATGACCCACATCGACACCTTCGATCCCAAGGACGGTTCGACCAAAAGCCCAAAAGCTCCGATCAAAACCAAGGCTGATGGGATCGATCGTATCGGTGGTTACCTGCCAAAATTGGCAGAGCAAGCCAAGAAGATGACCATCGTGCGCTCCATGACCTCGAAGACCGGGGTGCATGAAGCGGGCAGCTACATCATGAAGACGGGCTACGAGCCGCGTGGAACCATCATCCATCCGTCCATGGGCGCTTGGGCCTCTCACTTCCAAGGTCGCATTAAGGGAGTCATGCTCCCTGACAGTGTGACCGTCGGCGGTGGCGGTGGCCATCCGGGTGCTGGTTTCTTCCCACCTTCACTCAGCCCGGTGCCGATCAGCAGCGCCGAGGCTGGCCTCCAGAACATCCGTCCGAGCTCAGGCGATGACGTGTTCCAGAAGCGCGTCTCCCTCATGAACGAGTTCGACTCCGGCTTCCGCAACAAGTTCAAGAGCGAAGACGTGAAGGCTTACACCGAGTTCTACGAAGAAACGATGAAGCTCCTGAAGAGCGAAGACCTCAAGGCCTTCGACATCAGTCAAGAGTCCGCTGAGACCAAGGCTAAATACGGCCCCGGATTCGGTGCAGGCTGCTTGCTCGCTCGTCGTCTCGTCGAGCATGGCGTCCGTTTCGTCGAGGTGAACCTCGGCGGCTGGGACATGCACAACACCATCGACACCGCCATGGATCGCAATGGTAACACCCTCGACACTGGCTTTGCCGCTCTGCTCCAGGACCTTGAAGACAAAGGCCTGCTGGAAAGCACCTTGGTCTGCCTTGGCTCTGAGTTCGGCCGCACACCCGACATCAATGAGAACGATGGTCGTGACCATTACCCCTCAGCCTACTCCACCGTATTCGCAGGTGCTGGCATCAAGGGCGGCTACGTCCACGGCTCCACTGACAAAGATGGCCGTAAGGTCGCTGATAAGCAGGCTACTCCGTCCGACTTCCAAGCAACCATCGGTCATGCGATGGGTCTGCCAGTTGATGAAGTGGTCATGTCCCCGAGCAACCGTCCGTTCACGGTCGGTGACAAGGGTAACCCGATCCTCGACATCTTCGCGTAACTCACAGGGGGGCCAAGCAGCCCCTCAGACTTCAGGTTTGATCCAAAGCGCCCGATCGGAAGATCGGGCGCTCTTTTTTACCGTGCATCCGCCAGTGTGGGAAAGTCCCGGCGCCATTCGCGCACGATTTGGTTTTGAATCAAAGTGTGCACCACCTGCTCCTGCGCCCCCGCATCCGCAATGATGACACCGTGAGGATCCACGACCACACTGCGTCCCGAGTAGCTGAGTTCAGGATCGTTCCCGCATCGGTTTACCCCAATGACATAGGCGAGATTCTCGATCGCTCGGGCTTGGAGCAGCGTCAGCCAATGTTGGTATCGCCTCGATGGCCAACTCGCGATGTAGATGAGCACCTCGGCCCCTTGCTTGAGCACTGCCTCACGGGCCAGCTCAGGGAAGCGCAGGTCATAGCAAATCAGCGGTGCCACTTTGAGTCCGCCCCATTCGAAAGTCATCACGGCACTTCCCGCCTCATGCACCGCCCCTTCACCGCCCAGATTGAAGGGCTGAATTTTCACATAACGACAGACTTCATCCCCGCTCGGTGAATAAATCACGGCTTGATTCTGACAGCGCCCAGATGCGCCCGTCGAAATCACACCGCCTAGCACAAAGCAACCTTTGTCCATCGCCAAAGCCCTGAGAAATGCGTCATCCTCTCTCTCCGCCCCCTGATTGGTCACGTCCGTATCTTTGCTGAATCCGGTGGAGAACATCTCGGGCAAAACGACCAGCGCTCCCGCATCCACCGCCGTCTCTGAAAGCAGTTCAGTCACGCGGTCAAAGTTGGCCCGCTTGTTCTCCCATGCGCAGTCGAGCTGCACCAGATAGACAGATGATTTCATCCTGGACACTACTTTGTCCTTCACTCAGTCGCTAGTTTCGATTAACGGATCGTGGAAGTTCAAAAACCGGAACCCCAACTATGGCTCAATACATCGTCCAGCCTGGAGACTACCCGATCAAGATCGCCAAGAAATTTGGCATGACACTCGAGTCGTTTCAAAAACACAATCCCGACCTCGTCGCCTTCAATGGAAAATGGCAGGTCCTCTTTCCGGGTCAGCCCGTCAACGTCGCCGGGGTCGTCACTGGCCCCACGGCGGCCATCGCCAGGCCAGTCGGCGGCACCTCATCATCTGCTCCATCCAGTGGCCCCATCCCGCCACCCTGGATGCAGCTAGCCATCATGGAGCTGGGCGTGCATGAGTGGAATCCGGGTAACAATCCCCGCATCCTCGAATACCTGGCCAGCGTCGGCATCGATGGACCCGATGAAACCAGCTGGTGCGGTGCTTTTGTGAACTGGTGTTTGAAAAAATCAGGCTTCCATGGCGCGGGCAGCGGCATGGTCTCCAAATGGTATGGCTGGGGACGAGCCATCGCCCCCACCTACGGAGCCATTGTGATTTTCCAGCCTCTGGCACCCGGCGCGTCCGGACATATCGGGTTCGTCCATGCGTTGGATCAAAAGAACGTCTGGTGCCTCTCGGGCAATTCATCCAATCAGGTGCGCATCACCGCGTATCCAAAAACCAAACTCATTCACACCGCCCCCTTTCGCTGGCCGTATTGATCGGAGGCATGTCGCACATCGTTCTTCTTCCCCTCGGCAGCGCGGGTGATGTTTTCCCCTTCATCTGGTTGGGCAGAAAACTCATCGCTCGCGGACACCGCGTGACCATGATCACCGCCTGCCTGTTTGAAGAACCTGCGCGCAAAGCTGGACTCGACTTTGTTCCCCTCGGCACAAAAGAAGAGTTCGAATCGCTCCAGCATGATGCCCGCATCTGGAAGCCCTTTCAGGCGACGCAGCTTGTCTTCGACTACGCAGGCCGCTCGGCCATGCGAACCTTTGAAGCCATCGCGAAGTTGTCCGTTGAAGAGAGGCCCTGCCTTTTGCTCGGGTCCCTTCTCGCCTTCGGCGGTCGCTTGGCTCGTGAGAAACTGGGGATTCCACTCATCACCGTTCATTTGCAGCCCTCTGTTTTGATCTCACTCCACGAGACGCCCATCCTCTTCAGCGAGGCACCCTGGATCTCCCGCCTTCCTCGCTGGATCAAAAAAATTATCTTTTCAGGGCCAAACCCCGCGGATCAAAAAGCAAAGCCCTGGCTCAAAAAAGCCTGCGGAGAAATCGGAGTGCCTCCCCCGCGCAGTGTCTTTAGACAGTGGTTTCACTCGCCAGATGGCACGCTCCTCTTGTTTCCCGATTGGTTTGCAGCACCTCAGCCCGACTGGCCGGCAGCGCACCACCAGCACACTTTCCCGCTGGAAGATCTCGCCACCGAGCAGTCCCTTTCCCCGGAGCTCGAGCAGTTTCTCCGAGCCGGAGAAAAGCCCATCATCTTCACTCCCGGCAGTGCCAATGTGCAGGCCCACACCTTCTTTCGCTCCGCCCTCGCCGCCGTTGAACAAACAGGACGGCGCGCCGTTTTCGTATCCCGTGATCTTTCGCAATTGCCTCCCCATCTCCCCTCATCCGTCCTCGCCGTGGAGTATGCGCCCTTCAGTGCCCTCCTCCCACATGCCTCCGCCTTTGTGCATCACGGTGGCATCGGCACTTTGTCTCAGGGATTCGCCGCATCCGTCCCACAGCTCTTGATGCCCATGGCACATGATCAGCCTGACAATGAGCACCGCCTCCGCAGACTCGGAGCTGGCTTCGGCCTGACCCCGAAAAAATTCACACCCGAGCGAGTGGCTGAGGCTTTGCGAAAACTCAGCACTGATCCCTCCATCGCCGTTGCCGTCCAAAAGTGCGCCCAGCACATCGCCTCACGGCCTAGCTCTGATTCGGTCATCTCATGGCTCGAATCCAAAATGAGGTAAGCGCATCCGAGACGCACCTATTTTTTGGCCGGAGCACTCGCTTCCATCCCAAACAACGGCAGCGATTTTTGTACGGATTGATACACACCCCAGCCGAGGGGTAAGGCTATCCACATCCAGGCGATGGTTAGTTTGATCGAGTTCATAAATGGAGAATCCCCATCTGATCTCTTCGATCGCACACTGACAAGCGCAAAATCATCCATTTGAAAACCACACCAGGAGAAAAGCTCGGGGCTCGACTGGCGTTGGTTCTCGCATGACCAACCGTCGCCGCTTCGTCCAGCAGTCACTCGCCGCTTCCACCGGTGTGTTCTACATCGCCAAAACCTCCTGGGCCCAGAAAAGTCCGGGAGACACCATCAACGTCGCCGTCATCGGCTTCGGAGGCCGGGGAGGCTCCCACATTAGCGGTTACCGGGGCCAGTCGAAAGACGGAGTTCGCGTCGCCGCTCTCTGTGATGTTGATCAAAAAGTGTTGAGCAAAGGCATCGCCGGATTTGAAAAAGACAAACTCCAAGTCACCGGCTACACCGACATCCGCAAGCTGCTGGAGAACAAAGACATCGACGCCGTCAGCATTGCCACGCCGAACCACTGGCACTCACTCGCCAGCATTTGGGCCATGCAGGCAGGGAAAGACGTTTACGTCGAAAAACCCGTCTCCCATAATGTCTGGGAAGGCCGTCAGATGGTGAAAGCCGCCCGGCGCTACGGCAAGATGGTGCAAACGGGAACACAGAGCCGCTCCAGCCGTGAAGGCATCGGTGCAGCAGCCAAGTGGGTGCAGGAGGGAAACCTCGGCAAGATCCTGCTCTCACGCGGTCTCTGTTACAAAAAGCGCGGCAGCATCGGTAAAGCCGAAGGCCCGCAGACCATTCCCGACACCATCGACTACGATCTCTGGTGCGGCCCCGCGCCGAAGACAGCGCTCACACGGAAGAGGCTGCATTACGACTGGCACTGGACCTGGGCTTACGGAAATGGAGATCTCGGTAATCAAGGCATTCATCAGATGGACATCGCCCGTTGGTTCCTCGGCGAGATGGCCCTTTCTCCCCGCGTCTGGAGCCTCGGTGGCCGTCTCGGTTATGAAGACGACGGCGAGACCGCGAACACCCAGATCGTCTATCACGACTACGAGAAGGCGCCGCTCATCTTTGAAGTCCGCGGACTCCCACAGTCCAAAGAAGCCAAGGACATGGACAAGTTCAAAGGCGCAGGCGTCGGTGTCATCGTCGAGTGTGAGCGCGGACACGTCGTCGTGCCCAGCTACAGCAATGCCATCGCTTACGACAGAGAGGGCAAGCAGATCAAAGAATGGAAAGGATCCGAGGATCACTTCAAAAACTTCATCCTCGCCTGCCGCAGTCGCCGCGTGGAGGACCTCCATGCCGACATCCTCGAAGGCCATCTCTCCAGCGCCCTTTGTCATACCGGCAACATCAGCTACCGCCTCGGAAAACAGGCCCAACCCGATGCCATCCGTGAGCAGATCCAGGGCGACCGCTTTGCACAAGATAGCTTTGACCGCATGGGCGAACATCTCGCCAAGAACGGCGTCGACATCAAACAGAACCCGATCACCGTCGGCCCCCCACTGAAGTTCGATCCCGAGACCGAGCGCTTCATCGACAACGATGCAGCAAACGCCTTCGTCCGCCCCCCATACCGCGAGCCCTACGTCGTGCCTGAGATCAGTTAGGCCACTCTTCGGCTCACACCTTGGGAGACTCCGCCACGTGGAATTTTGCATCCACGGGGCGGACCAGCAGATTGGCGATGAGCCCCAAAAGCAGCAGTCCCGCCATCAGATACATCGTAAAATTGTAAGCCTCCGCTTTCGGCACACCGGCTTCGATCTTCGCCGTTGAAATGTAGTTCACCAAGCTCGGCCCCAGCAGCGCCGCGATGGACCATGCCGTGATCAGCCGCCCATGAATCGCACCCACTTGATAGGTGCCAAAGAGATCACGCAGGTAAGCCGGGATCGTCGCAAAGCCACCGCCATACATGCTAATGATCACCGCCGTCACGATCACAAACAACGTCTGGCTGCCCACATTCTGCGTGTAAGGGATCAGGCAATAGAGCACCGCACCGAGAATGAAATAAACACAGTAAACCGTTTTCCGCCCCGTGTAATCCGAGAAGGAGGACCACACGAAGCGCCCGCCCATGTTGAAGATGCTCAGCAGGCCCGCAAAACCCCCGCCCACCGCCGCGCTCACGCCAAACATGTCCGTGCACATCTTCGAGGCCTGTCCCAGAATGCCGATGCCCGCTGTCACATTCAAACACAGCACCACCCACAGGCACCAGAACTGCGGCGTCTTCCACGCCACATCCACCGACACATTCGCATTGGTCACCATCGGCTTCACATGCGCCTTTGGCTCCCAGCCCTCAGGTTTCCATCCATCGGCTGGCACACGGATCGTCATGGCACCAAACAACATCGACACCGCATAAAGAGCCGCCATGGCGATGAACGCCTCCGCCACACCGACTGATGTCGCGCTCTTAAAAATCTCCATCAGTCGCACGCCCAGCGGTGCACCGATCAGCGCCCCTCCACCGAAACCCATGATCGCCATCCCTGTCGCCATCCCTGGCCGATCCGGAAACCATTTCATCAACGTCGAGACTGGCGCGATGTAACCCAACCCCAGTCCGATGCCGCCCGTGAAGCCATAGCCCAAATAAACCAGCCACAGCATCTTCATCTTCACCCCCAACGCCGAAATCAAAAGTCCCCCACAAAAGCAAAAGCAACTGGCCACCATCGTCTT
>CAMBPV010000058.1 GCA_945869695.1 Prosthecobacter debontii | reverse complement strand
TGGAAGACCATTTAATCAGTTTAAGGGATTCGCAAATGTTTTGGTCAGAAGGAACCATCAAAACCACCGGAACCTTAGCCGTATAGCCGATCTACCGTTTTGATGGTTTCGATGGTTCCTTGTGCGAGCGCATAGAATCGCGCCGCCCATCCGATTTTTTCAAGAGGGTGCAGGATTTCGCCACATTGACCAATGGTTAGAGCCGCCTTATCGCTGGCCATGGCTCAACCGACACCGTGCAAACCAAACGAAGGACACGCCAAGGCATCTTTGGAATTGCCTCACGCCATTGAGCAAACCGAGACGACCCTGAACGGAACTGACGAGGATCTGTCACCCGAAGAAATGTGGCTTCATCCCGACGACTGCGGACCCGCCTACAATTGTAAGCCCTCAATACGAGCAGGAAAAACAGAAGCCACCCCATGAGAGAATCGGACAACTAGGAGCACCAAGAGGGCGCAACGTTGAAGCGTGCGATTCACGGATATTTTATGTGGAGCAGTTTAAGGGCGCTATTACATAGGCCACTCACTTACCGAAGATCGGGCCACACTGGACACCCATAAAAGAAGCCGCAGGAATGGATTCTGGAGCGGGGAAAATTCTCCCAATGGGGGGCCGAAAATCCGTTGCCAGATAGTCGCCAGTTAAGCCGCCACTTGATGCCACCTTCTGCCGTTACTCGCCGCCCAGACCCCGCCTAAGTTGTTCATTATGAGTAAATTACCGGGTTCCGGAAACCGCTATTCTATCCGTTGAACTACGGGTGCATTTGCCGAGTTGGACTCATCGAGTCCGTTCTCAAGCTAGGACTCCATACCTCGCACGGAAATTGATTGCTGCAAATGGATTCCCGTCCAATCAGGATGAGGGCGTGCCGGTGCCAGCAGCTTGGGCGACCTGGTCCATATCCCGCCGACGGCGGGCGCGAATATGAAAAGTGTCCGTTTCGTTGCGGACGACAGAAAGCCGAGGCGAGTGGCGGGAGGAGAGACAGTCAACGACACGCTGCCCGAGGGGCGACACGAGCGTGAGGCGCGAGCGAGTCAACCATCCGACATGGGACGCTGATACCTGGGACGGCGGCGGTTGACTCGATCGCTCCACGCGCATGGCTTGAGCGCTGCCCGAAGCTCCGCCTCGTGGGTCTCGGCTCCACTCCAGTCGCCTGAACTCATGGTTTGCCCTCCTCTTCTTTCACGATCTGGTCCATCGACATGACCTCGTCCTTCGTGGCCTGGGCGTCCATGCTACCGCTGCTCTTCATGCGCATGGCCCGGACTTTGCGTGACATGGTGCCGCCGGAGGATTTCACGCCATCCGATGAGAACTTCACATTGCCACTCGAATGGGCGTCCATGTTCAGAGCTGATGCAGTGGCGATGGCATCCTGATTGGCGGCGAGAAAGAGGAACTCCCAGCCTTTGGCGCGGTGGAGGGCGATGAGGTCGCTGATGTGGGCGTTGCTGTAGTGGCGACTGGCGTTTTCATACCCGTCCGTGAAAATGGTCAGGATGACTTTGCCGGGTCGCTCGGCCTCGGGCATGACCTCGATGCGGGCACTGGTTTCCTTGATCGTGCGACCGATGGCATCCAGCAGGGCGGTGCTCCCGCGCGGGACATAGGTGGCCGCGGTGAGCTCAGGCACTTGATCGACGGGTAGCACGGCGAGGGGCACCTCGTATTGATCATCAAAGAGCACGAGCGTGAGCCGGGCCTCGCCGGGCACATCGAGCTGTGATTTGACGAACTGGTTAAAGGCCGCGACGGCGGGTTCCCGCATGGAGTCCATGGAGCCGGAGCGGTCAAGGATCTAGGCGATTTCAGTGAGGTGTGGATTCATAACACGCACATTCTCTCAGAGAGGATGGGACAATGGCAGGGTGACAAACTCACTTTCTCCGTTAATTATCATTAAGATGTCTAAAGCAAATGCGCCTCGAAAGTCAGAAACCCAAGGTTCTTCCGCCATCAAGTCCATTCGCGCGGGGTCCAGTCGTCCTGCCATGTGGCGGGTGCTGGAGATCCATAACACGGTGAGGGCGGCCCGGTATCCGAACTGCTCGACCCTGGCCCGAGAGATCGAGGTGACGCCCAAGACGATCCAGAGGGATATCAACTTCATGCGGGATCAACTGGGGCTGCCGCTGGAGTTTCACCCCACCCGGAACGGCTACTACTACACGCAGGAAGTGCATGAGTTTCCGCTGCTGCATCTGTCACGCAATGACCTGGTGGCCTTGTTCCTGGCCCGTCATGCTCTGGAGCCTCTGCGGGGAACCAAACTGGAGCGCATGTTGGCGGAGAGCTTTAGCAAAATCGCCGGGGCCTGTCCGGGTGAGGTGTCCATCCAATGGCATGAACTGGACGGTGCCTATTCCGTGAAGGCGTCGGGTGTGCTCACCGCCGACGTGACGCTGTTTGGTGACCTGCTCGACGCGGTGACGGCGGGGCGTGAGGTGGCGTTTGACTACCACAAACTCACCGGCTCCAAGCCCGAGCACCGCACCGTGCAGCCCTACCATGTGGGGCAGATCGAGCACGGCTGGTATCTGCTGGCGTATGATCCGGGTCGCGAAGGAATGCGCACCTTTGCCCTCCAACGAATCACCCAGCTTCAGGTGCTGAAGTCGAAATTTGACCGCGACCCCCGATTCAATGCACGGGACCATCTTGGGGGAGGCTTTGGAGTTTGGAACTACGATGGCAAGGCAAACCAGGTGCACGAAATCCGCCTTCAATTCGAAGACTACGCCGCGAGAGTGGTGAGCGAGCGCCTGTGGCACTCCTCGCAATCGATCCGGAAAATGAAGCCGGATGGAAGCGTGATCGAATTTCAAATCACGCTCGCCGGATTGGAGGAAGTCACCCGTTGGATCCTGAGCTGGGGTAGCAAAGCCAAAGTGCTGGCCCCCCCTGCACTCAAACAACGAGTCAGGAATGAGATCAAAAAGATGATGGACTCGCACCGCGAGTTTTGAGGTCTCGAACGGAATCGGCATGGGACCGATGGATCGCCCTGCCGATCAAAGGGCCTCAAGGCTTCGGAGGAGGAACCTGCACGGGGTGCATGAGGTAGCCGATGAGGTCGCGCACGCTGTCGGACTGAAGCGCCAACAGCAACCCCTCGGGCATCATCGATAGCTGGGAGGTGTCTTGCTTCACGATCTCCGAGCGTTCGAGCGTCAATGTTTCCGTGAGTGTTCGGAGCGTCACCGTGCGCTCACTGGACTCGGCAATGACGCCACTGAGACTCCGACCATCTTTGAGCGCGAGTGAACTCATGCGGTAGTCGGCGCTGACCACGCCACTGGGATCTGCAATGTTCTCAAGAAGATAATCCAGATTCGAACGGCCTGAACCGGTCAAATCGGGGCCGATCTTGCCGCCCTGGCCATACATCACATGGCAGGCACCGCAAACGGCGGAGAAGATCATTCGACCTTGGCCGAGGTTAGCCTTGGCAAGCGTTGCGGGCGTGAGCTGGGCTTTCATCTTTTCGATGAGCTGTTTCTTATCGGCAGCAGACTCGCGCAGTTCTCCCCAGATGTCGGTGAGTTGTTGGGTCAGTGCTTGATCATCGAAGGAGCGAATCTGCCGGGCTTGGAAAGCGCTCAAGTCGGCGCGAGGAATTTTTCCGGCGGCCATCTCAATGAGCATGGCTCTCGCAAACGTGGGCCGGGATACGAGCGTGTCGATGATGCTCAGACCAAATTTGCGATAGTTCTTGGCGAGCAGCTTTCCGATTTCCGGATCCTCGAAGAGAGCGAGACCTCGGGCAGCGGTGTCATTGAGTCCGCGGACATCCAGCAGCGATTCACACAGCCCCCGCAAAAACGGAGGTCGGGCTTCGATGAGTTGTCGAAGCGCAGCTTCTCGACTGGTCATGTCCACGTCGGCAGCGACGACAATCTTCCGCAGCGTTTCTAAATCGACGCCTTTTCCAAAAACACGATCGAGCGCATCGACCCGGTTGCGAAAATAAACCCGCGCATCTGTTTGGATTCCACGGATCTGGGCCGCGAAGGCATCCCAGTGAAGCGGCTTGGTTACCTTTCGCCATCCGAGCAAAGCATCGCCCAATCCTTCGAGCACACCGGTCTCGTAAATGCCACCGGGTTTCTCAACGGCCATTTTCAGGAGTGCATCAATCGCTTCGGGACATTTTTCGATTTGGCCACCCAAAGCGCGCGCGATCCACTCCGTCAGAGCGAGTGACTTCGACTGTCGCGCGAGTTGAACAAGAGTCAGCGGCTCCGCGTAGGTCAGCGGGCTGATGCCAAACCAGATCATGTGCGGCAGGAAGGGATCATCGAAGTCTTCCTCATGGGAAAGGAGTGCAGCCGCTAACTTGGCTCTCCTTTCCACGGGAAGACGCTGAAGCACCGATGCGAGTTGCAGCCGAACGAATGAAGACTTTTCGCCCGCCGCCATTTTCACAGGATCGAAGTCCAATTCAGGATACACCGCCGCCGGAAGCGGACCCACGAGCGTGTCGAGCGGAGAGAACTGAACATGCTCCCGAACAGCGACCGCGCGCGAATGTTCATCGGGTGAATTCAGATCCGCCTTGGGCAAAGGCTTCCGCCAAGCAAAGGGTTTCCCGGGCTTCTTTGGCTCCCCGTAGCTGATGCGAAAAATCCGACCACTGGTGCGATGCACTCCGGTGTGATCATGACACTCGCCCGTGTCACTCCAATCAAGAATGAAGCCACTGCCGTCGGGCCCGATGCTGATTTCCATACCTCGAAACCAAGGATCATCACTGAGAAACACGTCGGGCTCGTGCTTCCCGACATAGCCACTGCCACGACGCTCCAGACGCTCCACGTTGGCTCTTCGTCCGTGCATGTTCAGCGTGAAGAGCTTGTTTCGATAAATCTCGGGCCACTGTTCAGCCTGATAAATCATCATGCCGATGTGGGCATGACCGCCGCCAAACGCATTGGCCTTCCCATCGCGGGAGTCCCCCCAGCTTCCAGTTCGGTCATAGTGATAGTGATCTGCGATGGTGTCGAGCCGGTCATGGATGAGCGGATTATTGACGCGGGAATCGATGAGGTGAGCGCCATGGATCAGATGCCATAAGTGACCGGTGACAGTGTTGATGAAGAACATCTCACCGTTCTGATCCCAATCGTGCCCCCACGGATTTGTCGTTCCATGGGTGAGCACTTCGACGATTTTCTTTTCCGGATGGAAGCGCCAAATGCCACCTTTCATCGGGATGCGTTTTTCTTCGGGTGTGCCGGGAACACCGAGCTTACCGGGACACGAATGCCCACAGCGGCCGTAGAGCCACCCATCAGGGCCAAAGCGGAGACCGTTGGCGAAGTTGTGGTAGTTGTCCTTCGCGACCGTGAAGCCATCGAGCACGACTTCAGGCTCGGCATCGGGCACATCGTCGCCATTGGCATCGGGGATGAAAAGAACCTGCGGCGGACACATCAGCCAAACACCCCCGCGGCCGACTTCGACGCTCGTGAGCATTTGCACATCCTCCGTGAAGACTTTTCGCGTCTCGGCAGTGCCGTCCCAATCTCGGTCCTCCAGGATCACCACTCGATCTTTGAGCCCGAGGTCGAATCGTTTGGCGCGCTCCGCATACGTGTAGTTTTCCGCCACCCACATCCGCCCACGCGCATCCCACGCCATCGCAATCGGATTCTGTACGTCCGGCTCCGCGGCAAAGAGAGTTGCTTTGAATCCTTCCGGCAGTTTTAACGCCTTGAGAGCGTCCTTCGCCGACATCGGCGAGGGATTGCCGGGCTCGCTGTTGTAAGGCTGAGGAAACTCCGCAGCCAGCGCGAACGATGCCCAAAGAACCGCCGAGAAACTTAGAAATCGACTCATCGCATCTTTCAGAGGATCGAGGGCCTATGGATTGGGTTCCCAATCAGGATTCAGTTTTCCCGCACTTCCCTTCGGCCACTCGGCACCATCCTTGATCCATTTGGTGAGCACCACCATTTCTTGTTTGGTCACTCTCTCGCCCACGGGCGGCATGGCGTTCACTTCAGCGTGCGTCGTTTCAATGTTCTGGATCAATGGACTTTTTTCGGGCTCCCCCGGCACGATGAATGCACCCATCGCCCCCGGCTTCATCGCCTGCCTGCGATTCTCCAAGCTCAGTCTCCCTGGCATGGTTCGCGTGTTGTGACACATCACACACTTGGTTTCCAAAATGGGTTTCACATGAGCGACAAAATCCACTTTCTTCTTCGCCTCCTCCAGCGCGGCGTCGCTGATGGCATTGTTTCCCGTGAGGGCTGTCTGCGACTCTTCGCCGGCTCTCGGCTGAGCGCAGGAGACAAGGAAAAGGCCAAAAGAAAGTGTCGTCAACAAGCGCAAAGGTGAAGAGATCATAAAAGCTTTGAATTTTATCATGCATTCCCGGTTTCTTCAACGTCTCTGGCCGCGCGTTTCTTCTGCGACGGTCATTCGAGTTGATTGGTGACGCATCCGACCTAGCCTCGGAGCCCGTTGTCATTGTGCAAGCATGAGTGAAAAGAAAAAACACCCCATCGCACCTCCCTCCGCCTCTCCCCCGAGTTCGGGGATTTCCCTGATGTGGGTGGCTCTGGTGGCGATTGGGGGAGTCTTCGGCGCAGCGACCTGGCTCTTCTGGCCAGCGAGCATGAGCACACCCATCACCGCCCCCGTGGTCCGACCCAAGATACCTCCGTTTCAAATGGAGGATCAGACGAAGACTTTTGCCCAGTACGCCGGCTCGTCATCGTGCAAGTCATGCCATGAGGACGCTTACGCCAAATGGGCCCAATCCAATCACGGCATGGCCGAAAGACCTCTGCGTGATGACCTCGATCTCGCAGCCTTCGATCCGGCGCATAGTTTTAAGCACGGAACACAAACCACCGAGACGCGCAAAACCAAGGACCAATACGAAATCGTCTCGCTCGGCTTCGAAGGCAAAATGCAAGTCTATCCCGTTGATCGAGTCATCGGACATGATCCGCTCAGGCAGTTTTTGATCAAAGGCGAGAAGGGCCGCTTTCACACACTCGAGGCCTGCTGGGATCCTCGCAAAGGCGAGTGGTTCAATGTTTACGGTGATGAGGATCGCAGACCCGGCGAGTGGGGACACTGGACGGGCCGTGGCATGGGCTGGAATCAAATGTGCGCCTCCTGCCACAACACCCGGGTGCGGAAAAACTACGATCTCAAAACTGACACCTACCAGACCGCGATGGCAGAGATGACCGTGAGCTGTGAGTCCTGTCACGGCGGCATGAAATCCCACGTAGACTGGCAGCAGGCCCATCCCAAGTCTGAAACCAAAGATCCGACCGTCATCAAATTCACCCGGGACCAAACCATCGAGACCTGCGCTCCCTGCCATGCTCGAAGAGGGGAGATCACGGGAGATTTCAAACCGGGAGATTCATTCGCTGATCACTACTCTCTCACCATCGTGGATCACACCGACATCTACCACGCGGATGGCCAGATCCGAGATGAGAATTACGAGTTCGGCTCCTTTCACAGCAGTCGCATGTTTCATGCCGGCGTGCGCTGTGTGGACTGCCACGATCCCCACGCCGCCAAACCCATTTTGCCCGGCAACACCCTATGCATGCGCTGCCACACCGCGGGCGGATTCCCCAATGCTCCAACCATTTTACCCGAAGCCCACTCGTTTCACAAAGCCGACAGCACCGGGAATCAATGCGTCAATTGTCACATGCCTCAGACCGTTTACATGCAGCGGCACTCGCGCCATGATCACGGTTTCACCATCCCTGATCCCCTGCTGACCAAGCAGTTCAACATTCCCAATGCCTGCAACAAGTGCCACACCGACAAGGACGTGAACTGGGCACTGGAAGCCGTGGAGAAAACTCATGGTGATAAGATGAATCGACGCACCCGAACTCGGGCGCAGACCTTTGCCAAAGCTCGCGCGGGTGACGCATCCGCACGAGATGAACTTCTGGCCCTGCTCGACAGCGATGAGATTCCGCACTGGAAGGCGAGCGCCGTCCTGCTTCTGGATCGTTGGATTCAGGAGCCTCAGGTGCTCAGCGCCGTCCAGGCCCAGACGGAACACGCCGACCCGCTCGTGCGCGCCTCAGCGGCCCGAATTCTGGAGGCTCCCCTCGCGAGTGGCCGTGGTGACTTGCGCGCCGCGTTGCAAAGTCTTCTCGAAGATCCAGCGAGATCCGTCCGCGTCGCAGCGGCCTGGACTCTCCGGGATCATCTCGACATGGAATCCGCAGCGGGCAAGGACCTGTTTCACATGATCGAGCTCAATGCGGATCAACCGAACGGACAGATGCAGATGGCCCAGTTTCGCTTTGCCCGGCAGGAGACCGCCGAGGCCATTCGCCACATGGAGACAGCCATCGAATGGGACCCGAACTCCCCTCCCTTCCATCATGACTTGGCCATGATGTATTCGATGGCAGGCCACTCAGCCAAGGCCATCGAAAAACTTCAGGACGCCATCCGACTCGCGCCCAAGGAAGCGGAGTATCACTACAAACTCGGCTTGGCCTTCAGCGAGTCGGGCGACATGCTGAAGACGATCGCCGCACTCGAAGCCGCCGTGAAAGCAGATCCCCGATATGCGAGAGCCTGGTATAATCTCGGCCTTGCGCGAAATCAGGCCAGGCAGACCGAGTCAGCTCTCGACGCTCTGATCAAAGGTGAACAGGCCGACCCAAGGGACCCGGGCATCCCCTACGCTCGTGCGACCATTCTCGCCCAACTCGGCCGCAAGAGTGAAGCCACGGAAGCCCTCCAGCGAGTGCTTTTGATTCAGCCTGACCATGCAGAGGCACGCCAGCTTTTGGGTGCGCTGCTCAGGTAACCCCACTCCACTCATCCTTCTAAAAAATCACCGCTCACGATCTCCTCTTCCGCATCGTCCGAGAAGATGCTCTCTGAGATCACGCGCTCAGTGATTTGATCGAGATAGGTCTTCAGCACCGCACTCAATTCCACAAACTCCGGCCAAAGGGTTTCATTTACAAAACTCCGCGGCACACGAGCCATGACCGTCGTCCGCCGCTGACGACTGTAACGATAGGGCTTGATCGAGTATCGCCGCAGCAGCGCCACGAAGAGCTTCTTTGACCAGCCATCCGTCAGTGTGAATTTATACTCTATTGCCTTTTCCGTTTCCTCCGTCTTGCGCAGGCGCTTTTGGATGCGGGCGATCGCATCCGCAGCAGCATCTTTTTCCCCGGGCGTCGTGGCACCCGAGTAGAGGCGTTCGATTTTCCTCAGCTTTTCGTGGAGATCAGATTCGAGCATAAGCGGGTTCGGATAGAATACCCAAAGCAGTCGCGCAATCGACTTTTCAACCCCATCTCTCTGACATCCCCTTGCGGAGCAGGGGCAATGTCAAGTCAGCCAAACTCTTTTCAATCTGACATCTCACACATCCTAGAAATCCATGTGGCTAAAAGGTCAGTTCCGAACCAATACCAACTCCAAAAATACAATATTTTATGGTATTTATCTTATTAATTAAACATATTTTGGAAAACTAATGGCATGTCATACGACATCGGGTTCAATGTCGCATCATGGCCACCACCGCAATCCGCCCACCCGGAGAGATCCTTGAAGAAAAGATCAAGGAGCGGAGTCTCACGCAGGCACAGGCCGCGGATCGGATCGGCATCACTCGTCAGTATCTCAATGGCATCATCAACGGGAAGTATCCTTTCACCGCTGATCTCGGTCTGAAGCTCACGGACTCCCTCAACACGACGCCTGAGTTTTGGAACGAGGCTTTGCGCAGCTATGATGCCTTTCTTGAGACCGATACGGGCCGCGACCTTCGCCGGAGCAAAGATCGCGAGGCGCTGCTCCTCGACTTCGAGCTTCAGGGCGCACGCGTCTTGGTCGATCATCAAATCGAAGGTGCTCTTCAGGCAGGATACCTCGGCGTCGAGCCCAGCCTCCACCACGAGCGCATTCAGGGCAGCTCTGTTCAGTTGAGTGTCGGCATGAAAGGGTGCCTCTACCGCGCGGATGGCAAGGCAGTGATGGTCGCCACGAAGCCCGGCCTCATCCTCAAACGCGGCGAGTGCCTGACGGTATCCACTCTGGAAAAACTCACCCTTCCCTCACGGATTCGCGCCCAGGTCTTTGGACTCAGCGACTCTTTGGCTGAGAAGTTCCTGAGCTGGTCGGGCGTCACTTTGTATAACTACCCTTTCAGCAATTACCTCAGCATTGGAATCACCAACAACGGACCCTTCGATGTCAAAATTGCCCACGGCGACCCCTGTCTTACGATCGGCTTCGAATTCCTCAATCAAGAGCCCGCTAGCGCTTCCACTTAAATCTTCCGCCTCCCCCACCCCACACACCCGCTCCCCATGTTGCAACGACTTCTCTACCCTTGGCACCTCCCGCCCTACGGCATGACAAACACGGAATCCTTCGAATGGAATCCGGAGAAACAAAATCAGGAGGTTCAACTGCTTCCTGATCCTATCAAGGAAATGGTCTCCAAGGTGCAGTGGGAATGGATGTTCGATTTCTCCTGCGCCGTCGCTCGTCAACTCCGACAGGTTGGCGTATCACTCGAAGATCGTGAGCCCGCCAATGGCGCGGTCTTCATCGCCAATGACCAAAATCAGGTCTCGCCAGTCGCCAGTGCACACGCTTACCTCATGACGCTCGCTCAGCGCTCAGCCGTCGAGATGGTGAACCTCATGCGCGAGCCCAGCACTTTTGAACACGCAGCGCCAAAGCATCAGGAGATCACGGGCGTGGCCTTCTTCGCTGAATGCGCCGGCAAGCGCGGCACGGGCAGCCGTCTCTCTGAAACGCTGCACTTGCTGGCTCAGGAAGTCACCAGCCGCTGCATCGCCGCGCACGGAGGGACAGCGAGGGTGCAGTTTTCTCACTCCCGCCCGACTCAGGCTCGCTCTCCCATCGTCGGCAGCGGCACGCTCCCCGTGTCCGGCTACCGCATCCGATTCGAAGGCTGCGAGCCCGACCAGATGCTCCAAGCTCTCGCCGACTCCGTGCAGGCACTTCCGCCTCCGCATCGAATCGCTCAAAGAGCCGACATCATGGTGCTCAGTAATCTCTGGTGCACCACCTCGGTTTAGCCAACCCTCAGAGCTTCGCTTCCAGATTCTCGCAGATCGTTCGAAGGATCTGAATGCGAGCCGTTCGTTTGTCGTTCCCGGCCACCAGAGTCCACGGCGTCTGAGCCGTGCTGGTGCGCTCCACCATTTCATTGACCGCCAGCTTGTAGGCATCCCATTTGCGGCGGTTCCGCCAGTCTTCTTCCGTGATCTTGTGCTGCTTGGTCACATCCTCCTGGCGGAGTTTGAATCGACGTAACTGCTCGTCTTTTCCGATGTGAAGCCAGAACTTCGAGAGCACCACGCCGTGACGAATCAACTGCTCTTCAAAGTCGTTGATCTCCACAAAGGCACGCTGCCACTCGTCGGTCCGGGCAAATCCCTCCACTCTCTCCACCAACACCCGCCCATACCAGGAGCGATCAAAAATCACCAGCTTCCCCGCTCTCGGCAGATGCCGCCAAAAGCGCCACATGTAATGGTGCGCCCTCTCTTCATCCGTCGGCGCGGCGATTGGGATCACTCGGTAAAACTGCGGATCCATGGCCCCCGTGACTCGACGGATGGCACTGCCCTTCCCCGCCGCATCCCAGCCTTCGAAAACAATGACGGAAGAGACCTTCTTCTGATTCGCCTTCCAAACCAATCGTGAGAGCTCGCCCTGATACTGCTTCAGCAGCAGATCATATTTCTCCCCGCTCATCTCCTGCGAAAGATCCACGGCATCCAAAATGGTCCGCTCATCCCTCTCTGATTTCTTTTTGATCCCCACCCGCTGAGCCCCCTCCATCTTCGGGGCCGCGAGACACTTTTGGATGGACTCAACAATGATGCGCCCACTGGTCAGTTCTCGGTATCTCCGGTCCGAGGCCTCCACCACATGCCACGGAGCCTCGGCAGAGTCTGTCAGCCGAATGGCCCGCTCGGATACCGTTACAAACTCATCAAAATTCTTCAAAAGATCCCAGTCCGCAGACATCACACGCCAGTGCTTTCGCGGATTTTTAGCCATCTCCTTCAGATTGATCTTGTGCACTTTTTTGGGCAGGTGAAACCACAGTTTGATGATGAGCACTCCGTCTTGAGCCAGCATCTGCTCGAGGAATACAATTCGATCCATCTCGACGTCGAAATGTCGCTTCTTCGTGCGGTCATAAACGCGATCTAAAATCGGCGGCGTATACCACGAGCCAAAAAAGATGCCGATCCGGCCCTTCGCCGGCAGTCTTCTCCAGAATCGCCAGTTATGCGGCCTCTCCTCCTCTTCATCCGAGGACTGCCACGAAGCATGAGTGTCCACTCCCCGGGGATCCAGCCATTCATTGAGCCGATGCACCAGCTCCGCCTTCCCCGCACCGTCCACGCCGGAAACGATGATCAAAACCGGCACCCCGGCATCCTTGATCGCAAAGTGCGCCGCCAGCAGCGACTCCCGTAATTCGGGGAGCGCTGCCGCATATTCGCTCTTGGATAGTTTTTTGCCCAGTTCAGCCGCTTCAAACATAACTCACACCCTAGCAGGACTACAGCCTACTACGAGTCAAACGTGCAGTAGCTTCGTCCTTGCGCTTCGCTCATTTCCTCCGACTCTTGCAGCCCCTTTTTTCAGAATACCCAGCCATGATCCCCAACGCCTACCGCTCCCACCATTGCAACGAAGTCCGCGAGTCCCACATCGGGCAGAGCGTCCAGCTCTGCGGATGGGTGAATTCGGCACGCGACCACGGTGGCGTCATCTTCATCGACCTCCGCGACCGCGAGGGCCTCACCCAAGTTGTCTTCCGTCCGGAAGAGAACCCGGAGCTCGCCGCCAAAAGCCACGACCTGCGTGACGAAGATGTCCTCCAAGTTCAGGGCAAAGTGTCCGCCCGCCTCGAAGGCACGGAAAATAGCAAAATCGGCACGGGCGAGGTAGAGATCGTCGCCACCGGATTCACCATCCTGAACAAAGCCGACGTGCTGCCCTTCCAGCTCGACCGCGAGCTTTCCAATGAGGATCTGCGGATGAAATACCGTTACCTCGACCTCCGCCGCGAGCGCCTGAATCGGAACATCCGCACTCGGCACAAGATCACAACCGCAGCCCGGAATCATCTCGACGCCGAGGGCTTCATCGAAGTGGAGACGCCCATCCTCTCGAACCCAACACCCGAAGGCGCGCGCGACTTCCTCGTGCCTGCCCGTCTCAGCCCGAGCAAGTTTTTTGCGCTTCCCCAAGCTCCGCAGCAATACAAGCAGCTCCTCATGGTCGCCGGCCTCGAGCGTTATTTCCAAATCGCCCGCTGTTTCCGCGATGAAGACCTGCGCGCCGACCGTCAGCCCGAGTTCACTCAGATCGATATCGAGGCCAGCTTCGTAAAGCAGGACGACATCGTCACGCTCGTCGAAGGTCTCGTCGCCGCCATGTTCAAAGCAGGCCGCGGAGTCGATGTGCCCCTGCCCTTCCTGCGCATGACCTATCAGGAAGCCATGGACCGCTACGGCTCTGATAAACCCGACACGCGATTCGGCCTTGAGATCACGAACATGGCCGATGTCTTCGCCAATTCGGGCTTCAAGATTTTCAAAGGCACCCTCGACAGCGGCGGCGTGGTTCGCGCCATCAATGCCAAGGGCTTTGCTGGCATCACCACCGGTCAAATGATCCGCCTTAACGAGTTGGCCATCGAGGCTGGCATGAAGGTGAAGCAACTCGCCTTCATCAAGGTGGAGCGCGATGCCAATGGTGTGCTCGAATACAAATCACCGCTTTGGAAGTTCTTCTCCGAAGAGGAAAAAGTGGCCCTCATCGCCAAGCTCGGCATTGAGGAAAACGACCTCGTCTTTTTCTATGCAGGCAGTTGGGAAGACGCCAGCAACATCCTCGGCCGCGTGCGCTTGGAGATCGCATCCATGCAGCAGCTTCTCAAGGACAGCACCGCGCTGAACTTCCTCTGGGTGGTCGATTTCCCGCTTCTCGCTCACGATGCCGATTCCCAGAGCTGGGTCGCTGTTCATCATCCCTTCACACGTCCGAAGGCGGAAGACATCCCGCTGCTCGATGCCGGTGACTACGGCAAGGTCCGTGCGGAAGCCTACGACGTGGTGCTTAATGGTTACGAACTCGGCGGCGGATCGATCCGTATTCACGAGGGCGATCTTCAATCGAAGATGTTCACCGTGCTCGGAGTCAGCGAGGAGGAAAAAGTGCACAAGTTTGGCCACTTGCTCGATGCCTTCCGCTTTGGCGCTCCTCCGCATGGGGGACTCGCACTCGGCCTCGACCGCATCGCCATGTTGGTCAGCGGGGAGCAGAGCATCCGCGAGGTCATCGCCTTCCCGAAAAACAATCGAGCCTGCGACCTCATGACCGACAGCCCCACGTCCATCGACTTCAAGCAACTCCGCGAGCTCTACATCCAGAGCACCTACAAGCCCAAAGCCAAAGAGACCGAAGCCGGAGCCACTCCGGAGGCCTGATCCTGTTACCGATTCCGTTTTGCCATGAGCGCTGAGACCCCCGCCAAGAACTACAAAGACACCGTCCTCCTGCCGAAGACCGACTTTCCCATGAAGGCCGATCTCGTCACGCGGGAGCCGCAGCGCCTCGCCAAGTGGCAAGAGAGCAAGCTCTACCAGCGCATCGTCGCCCAGTCGAAAGGCAAACCCACGTTCATCCTGCATGACGGCCCACCGTTTGCGAATGGCGACGTGCACATGGGCACCGCGCTGAACAAGGTGCTGAAGGATCTCATCGTGAAATCGAAGACGATGGCGGGCTTCCACACACCCTTCATCCCCGGTTGGGATTGCCACGGACTGCCGATCGAATTCAAAGTCGTGAAATCCGCCGCCGGACTCTCGCCGGTTCAAATCCGCACGCTCTCTGAGGCCGAGGCCCGCAAGTACATCGACATCCAGCGCACGAGCTTCAAGCGCCTCGGCGTCTTCGGCGATTGGGACCATCCGTATCTCACGCTCGATCCCGGCTACGAGTCCGGCATCTTGCGCACCTTTGGCAAAGCCGTCGAAAAAGGCCTCGTCTATCGCATGAAGCGCCCCGTGCTGTGGAGCTACGGCGCGCAAACCGCGCTCGCAGAAGCCGAGGTCGAGTACAAGGAGAAAACGTCGCCTGCGGTTTACGTGAAGTTCGCGCTCGTCACGCCACCGCCCGGAGCGGAAGGCGCCTCGCTCGTCATCTGGACCACCACGCCGTGGACCTTGCCCGCGAACCTCGCCATCGCGCTGCATCCTGAGTTCGACTACGTCTGCGGCAAGTTCACGCACGCCGATGGCCGCAGCGAGAAGCTCGTCATCGCCAAGTCACGCCTCGAAGGCTTCGCCGCCAGCACCGGCTTCGCGCTCGATGTCTCGCATGCGAACGACACCTTCAAAGGCAGCGCCTTGAACGGTGCTTCAGCGCAGCATCCCTTCCTCCCGCGCACCTCGAAGGTCATCAACACCCTCTTCGTCACGGACGACACCGGCACTGGAGCAGTCCACATCGCTCCCGGTCACGGCGCGGACGATTACCAGGCCGGACGCGAGCACGGGCTCGATATCCTTTCACCCGTCGATGCCGATGGCAAATACACCGCCGAATGCGGATTGCCCGAGTTCGTCGGCAAGCACGTCTTCTCCAGCAACGAAGGCATCATCGAGATCCTCACCGCCAAAGGCGCGATCCTTGGCAACGAAAAATACGTCCACCAGTATCCGCATTGCTGGCGCTCGAAAACACCCATCATCTTCCGCGCCGTGGAGCAGTTCTTCATCAAGATCGACGCCATCCGTCACAAGGCACTGGAAGAGATCGACAAGGTTACCTGGCTTCCCGCCTGGGGTCGCAATCGCATCTACGGCACGGTCGAGAGCCGCCCAGACTGGTGCATCAGTCGCCAGCGCACCTGGGGTGTGCCGCTTCCGGTGTTCTACTCCGCCAGTGGCGAGATCATCATGCGCACCGACATCATCGGCAAAGTCGCCGACATCGTCGAGAAGCAGGGCACCAATCTCTGGTTTGAACAAGACGACGTCTGGTGGGCCGAGGCCGTGGGCCTTCCTGCCGACACGAAGCGCGGCAATGACACGCTCGACGTGTGGATCGACTCCGGTTGCAGCCACGTCAGCGTGTTGGATCACCATCCCGAGCTGCATTGCCCCGCCGATCTCTACATCGAGGCCACCGACCAGCATCGCGGCTGGTTCCAGAGCAGCCTCATGATGAGCATCGTCGCCCGCGACGCCGCTCCGTATAAGAGCGTCATCACCCACGGCTTCGTCGTCGATACCAGCGGCAAGAAGATCAGCAAGAGCGACCAGGGCACCGGCAAGAGCGCCAAGCCCATGACCGCCGACCACTACTACAACAAGTACGGCGGCGACATGGTGCGCCTCTGGGTCAGCAGCGTCGATTACCAAAACGAAGTTCCCTTCAGCGAAGAACTCTTCCAGCAAACCGGCGAATCCTACCGCCGCATCCGCAACACCTTCCGCGTCCTCCTTGGCAATCTCCACGATGCCGGCCCGGATGTGCGTTGTTCACGCTTCAGCGTGTCAGACTTCACCCTCATCGACCGCTGGATCCTCGAGCGACTCCACGCCATCACTGCCGAGTGCGTGGCCGCCTACGCAGCCTACGACTTCCGCAAGGTCTTCACCGTGGTGAATAGCTTCTTCGCCACCGAGCTCAGCGCCCTCTACATCGACATCACCAAGGACAGGATGTATTGCGACGCCGCGAATAGCCCGCGCCGCCGCGCCACTCAGGCCGCCATCCGCGAGATCACTGAGACGTTGTGCAAACTCCTCGCCCCCATCCTCGCCTTCACCGCGGATGAAACGTGGGAGCACCTCGGCCACACCGACAGCGTGCACATGCAGGTTTTCCCACAGCCGAATCCCGCCTTCGCCGACACGGAGGCCACCGCCGCCGTCGAAGACCTCCTCAAAGCCCGCGCCGTCATCCAGCAGACAATCGAAGCCGCCCGCCAAGCCAAGCAAGTCGGCTCCAACCTCGAAGCCACCGTCCGCCTCACCCTCCCCAACACCGGCTTCACCCACCCCATATTTGAGGATCTCCCCACCCTCCGGGAATTCTTCATCCTCAGCGACCTCCACCTCACCCGAGGTGAAACCCTCGCCGCCACCGTCGAAGTCTGCACCCATACCAAATGCGACCGCTGCTGGCGCCACCTCCCCGACGTGGGCACCCACGAACCCCACCCCACCCTCTGCACCCGATGCACCGAAGCCGTCAGCTAATCACCCCATTTTCGGCAAATGGACGGCACCGGATTTGATACAATTGAGGTTTCTGACTGGTCAGAAGTGTTTGACCTTCCTGAACTCACACACGGAACATGTGTGTTCCAGGGACACAGTTCCTCAAAATGGGAACTCCTGACCTCACTCGAGCGCTAATTCGTGGCAAAGTTCATTGGACGGCGGTGATGTATTCGCGGACGGCGCGGAGGGTTTCGGTGGCGAGGTCGGCGCGGGCTTTGGCGAAAGGGGGACGAAACCAGGGGAAACTGCCAAGGAGGTCGGGGGTGACGAGGACTTGGCCATCGCAGTGGGGACCGGCACCGATTCCGATGGTAGACATCTGGACGGCAGCAGTGATCTGCGTGGCAACTTCAGGGACGATGCTCTCGAGCACACAGGCCATGGCGCCGGCTTCATCGAGCGCACGCGCATCCGCCATCAGGTGGGCTGCGCCTTCGGGGGTGCGGCCCTTTTTTTTGTAGCCTCCCTCTTCGATGACGCTCTGGGGCAACATGCCGATGTGTCCGATGAATGGGATGCCGGCGCCGATGATCGCACGGACCTGGGGGATCAGGGCGAGCCCACCTTCGAGCTTCACGGCGTCAGCTCCGGCATCCATGAGGAGTCGGGCATTTTTGACCGCTTCGGCTGGGGTGTCATAGGTGTGATAGGGGAGGTCTCCAATGACGGGTGCGCGCTTCACGCCTCGGCGCACGGCCTTCAAATGATGGACCATGTCGGCGAGCGTGACTCCGGTGGTGTCAGGCAACCCAAGGACAACCATGCCGAGAGAATCACCCACGAGGATGAGGTCGATACCGGCTTCATCCAGGAGACGGGCGCAGGGGTAGTCATAGGCGGTGAGGACGGAGAGACGCTGCGCTTGCGCTTTTCGCTGACGGAGGTCGTGGAGGGAGTGGAGCATGGTTCAAGGGTGGGCGGCGAGCCAATCACGGGTCACGAGTCGGACGGCAGAGGGCTCATCATTGAGCGCGGCGAGAAGGTCTGCCACGGTTTTGTCGAGGGTGCCGATGACACGGTCCGGCCTGATGTCCGCGAGGGGCTGAAGCACAAAGCGGCGCTGATGAAGGCGGGGATGCGGGATGATGAGGTCGGGCTGGTTCATCACTCGATCCCCGATGTAGAGGATATCGAGGTCGATGGACCGAGGTTCATTTTTCTCCCGGATCTGAGCGCGCCCGAGTTCTTTCTCGATGGTGCAAAGGATGCGGTGGAGATCATGCGGCCGCATGTCGGTCTCGATCTCGATCACGGTGTTCAAAAAGGCCTCGGAGCCTTCGGGGCAGTCCACGGGTGCGGTTTCATAAACTCCGCCTGCGGCTGTGAGGCGAGCCTCGGGCACCCGCTTCAAGACCTCATGGGCGGCTCGGCTGAGATGGTCGATTCGACTCCCCAAATTGGACCCAAGTGCGATGCCGCAGAGCGTGGCTCGTGAGCCTGGCGAAAGTGGAGCCATGGGAGCGATGGGTCAGACCGACGTTTTCAAACCGAGCACATCCTGCATGTCGTAGAGACCGGGAGCGCGGCCCTTCAGCTTCAGCCACTCGGCAGCGCGGACGGCTCCAGTGGCGAAGGTATCTCGGCTGGATGCTTTGTGGGTGAGCTCGACCCGCTCCCCGACATTGGCAAAGACGACGGTGTGATCTCCCACGACGTCTCCGCCTCGGAGTGCGTGGACGCCGATCTCTTTCGGCGTGCGCGCGCCGACGTCACCCACGCGGCCATGCCGACAGTCGGTATCGTAATCGAGGCCGCGGACGTCAGCCAAAATCTCGACCAGGGTGCGGGCGGTGCCACTCGGCGCATCTTTTTTGAGCCGGTGGTGCATCTCGATGACCTCCAGATCAAACGCGTCACCGAGGAGCTCAGCGGCTTTCCGCGTGAGCCAGAAGAGGGTGTTCACTCCCACACTGAAATTCGAGGCCAGGACAATAGGTAGTTTTTCAGCGGCGTCACGGATGAGCGTCAGCTCCTCTGCGGTGTGCCCGGTGGTGCCGATGACCATCCCCTTCCCCTGAGACACGCACTCTGCGACGAGCTCGGCGGTGAAATGATGCGAGGTGAAGTCAATGACGACGTCACTTTGAGCCAGCCCCGCTGGCAGGGAATCGCCGACATCCACACATGCACCCAGCATGCTGCCTGAGGAGTTCTCAGTAGCCGCGATGACCGCCTGCCCCATACGCCCCTTACACCCTGTAACTAAAATCTTGACCTTGCTCATGACCAGTGGGAAGTAGGCCAAAATGGGAATGGAAGCAACCGGGTATTCGTCACTCCCAGACAAGTCCGGCATCATGGCGGCGCGACACCGAATTGCCCGATGGTTCGTGCTACTTTTTGCCGCAGCCATGGCATTTCTGGTCATCCAGGAATTCCACGGGATCGGAGTCATGGAGACCTTCAAGGTCGAGCCCAAAACAAAAATCACAGCGGATGGCAAGGCCTATACCTGGCAGTTACCCCGCCGCTATCAGGGGGAGATCATGAACACGCGAGGGATCGCCCTGGAGAATGGGGTGCCTCTTCTGAACCGGGCTAAATCCAATGCGATGGTCCGACAAAAGGGCGCCGGGCGGTTCCGTTTTTTCAAAGGGCGGCTCCACTTTTCAGCGCCGGACGACACCGACCCTAGGCTGAACGGACGCACTTACGAGGTGAGGGTGCCCAAGCAGTTTAGGCCCTGGCATTTTGCGTTGGTCGGTTTTCTCCTGCTGGTGAGCCTGATCGCTTTCCAAATCACACGTCCTTCCATCGAAGAGCCATCGGCTTGGCGGGGTCGGAGTGTGGGGCTTAAAGCACTCGCTGTCTTCGCGATCGCGCTCACGCTTCTTTTGATCCGTCAGGCCTATTCAGCCCCCTTCACTGACGGTGCGGTGTGCCTGAAGGATGTGCCTCTCAGCGATGCCTCAGGCTGGCATCAGATGGCCCGGGGAATGGTGGAGGGACGCGGACTCAACGCGGATTTTCAAAACAGCCGTCCCCTGCACCCGACGCTGCTCGCGCCGATCTATGCCATCACCGGAAGCACGCTGGCTGGTGTGAGGGCCTGGAATTGCATCTTGCTGGCGCTGAGTGCCACTGGGGCGTGGCTTTTTGGCATGATCCTCCGGAGCAGGTGGTTGGCCCTGTCGTCAGCGATCCTCGTGGGGATTTTACCCGACCACGTGGCGCTGACTCACATGGTGATGACCGAGAACTCCGGTATGTTCCTGGCCATTTTATCCGCGCTGGGACTGCTTCTCGCCACCTGGCATCTATCGCCTCGGTGGAGTTTTGCCGCAGGACTGGTCAATGGATTGAGCTGTTTAGCCTGTGGGTTCACACTGCTCACACTCCCCTTTTACGCTCTTGTAATTTTGATCAATCCCCTGCTCCGCCGTGCCCCCTGGCAGCGCAGCGTGCTGATGGCGGTGTTGTTCACGCTGGGTGTCTCGGCCGTGGTTTTACCATGGATGATCCGACAAAAGATCGTGAATGACCGGTTCACCATCACCTTTGCCACGGCGGATCTTCTCTACGGAGGAGCCAATGTGGACGAAGGGGGATTCCACGCTCAATTGTTCAGAGAAGCTGAGAAAAAAGGGGTGAAGATGGAGACGGCCTTGCAGCGGTATGACTACTTCACTGCGGAGTTCAAAAAGATCGTCCGAGCTGACCCCCTGGCGTATGCCGGAAAGGTCGCGAAATCGACGCTGCGGAGCTTCAGCCTCATCCAACTGATGGAGCCTGAGATGACCACGGTGGGTTTATTGATTTTAGGCGGGCTTGCGCTCGGGGGGACGCAACTGGGGTCGAATGTACCCCGACTCCTGGCAGTGGGATTGATGGTGATGGTGTGGCTGCGACTGGAGTCCAATGTGCTTCTGCCCGTGTGCATGGCCAGTTGGTTTCTCACGTTTCGCCGCGCCCGCTGGCCAGAGGAGAGGCTGACTTTGGTCATCCTCGGACTCACGATCTTGGGGATTGCCCTGCTCGATGGCGTGGGCGGAAACACTGCCCCTCGGCGCTTTTGGCTGACGGGAAACTGGGCCATGGCGATCATCATTCTTCTCGCGCTGGTGCGGGCGGTCGAGGCGACGGAGGGCATCCTGACCAGTCTCATGTCACGCTTCCCCATCTTCAAAAGGCTCCTCTCTCCGATTCGTCGCGAGGGCATGCCGAGGCAGCTTGAGAACGTTTGCCCGATCATCCGAAAGGGCCTCATCTTCACGCTGATTTACGCATTGATCGCGATCATCTTCGCCGTCGCCTGTTCGGTTCGGGGTCAAGCCAAACCGTGGCCCCAGATCGGTGCTGTCGAGACTGAAAAGGCGATCGCCGAAGCCCTGGTGGATCACCCCATCGAAGAAGTGCGCAAGGGCTCGGACCGTATCCGCAGTTTTCTGGCAAGGCTCGATGACATGACCATCCCGATGCGGCCCGGAGAGGATCTGGGCCATTGGCTGCCGGGCTTTGGGAGTCGAGGCATGGCGCACACCGTCGCCTCCATCTCCCGCTTGGGCCCCGATGGGGAACGCACCCAGGATGCCGAGGTCATCATCACGGGTACGCTGGAAAAAATACCGCGCGGACAGCCTTTGCTTTGGTTGGTCACCGAACATCCGGAGATCAATGAACTCAACGGCTCGCGCGAACTCGTCTGCGAGGCACTCGGCGTCATGCCTCTCGAGAAGCAGCCTGATGGCCACTGGACCGCTGGGCCGCCCATTTGGTTTTTAGTGACCCCCGAAGCCACGAAGTCGCTCCGCCCCTGAGTGCTACTTTTGAGGAGGGAGCTCGATCTGCAACTTCTCAAGCAGCTTTCCGCTTCCATCCCACCGATGGACCGCTCCATCATCGCCTCCGGCAAAAAGCAACTGACCGTCCGCCGTCACACTCAAGCAGTAGAGCATCTGCGACACGGCAGCCAGCTTCTGCTCCTTTCCGGTGCCCGGGTTCTCGGTGCCGGTGTGCGCTTGGAGGCCGGTGAAAATGCTCCCTTTTCCGCCATCGGTGACTGCGATGAGTGACTTCCCATCCGATGCCCAAGCCAGGGCGGAGTAAACGCTCTTTTTGTCTCCAAGCTTGATCTCCTGGTTCCGCGTTTTGATGTCCCACACTTTCACTTCTTTGTCCGCACCCGCCGTGGCGATCCGTGTGGCCTCCTTGTCGAAAACGGCCGCGAGCACATGATTGGTGTGTCCTTCAAAGGAGCCTAGAAGTTTACCTCCATCCACCGCCCAGATCCGCGCCAGTTTATCAGCCGAGGCACTGAGGAGTTGGTCGCCCTTGGGCGAAAGCTTTAAGCCATAGATCACATCATCATGGGCTTTCCAAGTGGCTGTGATCGCCCGTTTTTCCAAATCCACGCGGTGCACAAAGCCGCCTGCGCCGGGCAAACCATCCGCCGCAAAGAGCGACTTACCGTCAGGCGAGATCGCAAGACCTGTGATATTCCCGATCATGGAACCCGAAATCACCGCCACTTCTTTGGCTGCGGCTGCATCCCAAAGTCGGATCTGCCGAAATCCGCCCGAGGCCATCCACTTCGCATCGGCACTCCAAACCAAAGACTGCACGGCCTCCACATGGCCCACGAGGAGACCGATGACAGGAAGCTCCGGTTTTTTCAGGTCACGTAAGGAGATCTGATTGGCACAGGCGACGGCCAGTCTGCCGCCGTCGGGTGACAGCGCGAGTGCCAACACGGGACGATAGCTCGGAGGCATCGGCGAAAGCGTCACGGGCTTGACCGAGGGCAGTTCCTCAAACACAAGCTCATCCCAGACCGCGCCAGAATCAATCCACTGACGGACCGCCATCATCTCAGCATCTGAAAGCTGCTTTTTTGGAGGCATGTGGGTCTCATGCTTTTGATTCAACATTTGGAAGAGCAGGCTCTCAGCCCCCTTCCCGATCACCACCGCTTCCCCCGAGTCACCTCCCGCCAAGAGCTTCTCCCGCGTCGTCATAAGCAGTCCACCCTTTGCTTTGCCCGCTTTGTGACAGCCCAAACATTCATCCCGCAAGACCCGCAAAGCAGGTGCTGGATCAAAAGCCAGAAGCCCGCTGGTTGAAACAAAAACAGATACGAGAGACAATCGAAGGCTTAACATCACGGCAGTAGGAAGGCATACGGCTCGCGCTTCCATTTTCCTCCCAAATT
>CAMBPV010000057.1 GCA_945869695.1 Prosthecobacter debontii | reverse complement strand
GGTGGATGTTCAATGATGAGGCGTGGATCAGTTGCCGGAGCATGAACTTGCTCAGGATGACTTTCTTGTAATAGGTGAAATGCGCCGCGATGGGCACGAAGGTGTACAGCTCGGAGATCGCAGCCGCGCCGCCCACTTTGTCCAGCAATTGCTGGTCACGCATGATGTTAGACAGTGTCACGACATCGATGGGGATGTTCTTGTCGTAGCACTGGAGCAGCATCTCATAAACCGTCCGGTTTCCGATGTGGTAGAAGGAGGCCGCTGGCAAAGTCACGCGACACTCCGCCAAGCGCTCCGCCGGGTCTTGGAGTAGGCAGCTCAGAACGCCCTTCTCCGCCTCATCACTGAACGGCAGGGCCCGGTTGATGTTTGTGAGAAGTTCCTCCGTCGAGGGCTCCTCTCCTTTTTTCCGAAACGGCTGCTTTTGGAGCGCAGGAGGAGCCTCCGGGGCGGCTGGGGCTTGGGTGTTGGCTTCGGGCTCAGACATGAGGTTCGGGAGGCGGTGGAAGGAGAGGGTAGCGAGGTCGGGTCGAAAGTGCAATCACTCGACCAAAGAAAAAGCCGCGCTGCTGCCAGCGCGGCTTCGTGAATGGAGATGGAGATGTCGTCGAGACTACTCCTCGCTCGATGCCTCTTCGGCTGCGCCTGGATCGGTGGCGGACACCACGGTGATCTTCAGCGTGCACTCGACATCGGCATGAACCTTAACAGGCACTTCGAAGGAGCCGGTATTTTTAATCGGGCGATCCAAGAGAATCTGATGACGATCGAGCTCGACTTTGGCAACGCTCTCGGCCACAGCCTTGGCGATGTCGATGGTTGTGATGGAGCCGAAGGCCTTGCCACCTTGACCAGTCGCGAGGGTGAGCTTCAGCTTGAGCTTGCGGAGCTTGGAGGCTGTCTTTTCGGCTTCGACCAGTTCCTTGCCTTCGCGCTCAGTCCGGATGGCCTTGAGGTTTTCCACATGACGGAGATTACCCTTTGTCGCTTCATAAGCGATGCCCTTCGGCAGGAGGAAATTCCGAGCAAAGCCACGCTTCACTGCGACCACATCTGCCTCGGAACCGAGACCCTTGATTTTCTCTTTGAGAATGACTTGTACGTTTGCCATAAAATTTGCCCTTCGGTTGGAAAGGGCTGGGATACTACATGGAGCATCCGGCTTGTCAAATGGCTAGAATACTCGACAGCAAACAGAAGTTAATCACCCCTGTTTTCAGGCCTCGCTCTTCACGCCACCCCGGATCGCCTCCGTCATCCGCATCGCGTGGATATTTGGCCGCACGTCGTGCACTCGGATGATGCCCGCTCCACGATCTCTCGCCCAGGCAGTCAGGGCCACCGTTGGCCAGTCGCGGTCTGTCAGGTCGGTGCTGCCCACCCATTTGCCCAGCATGGACTTGCGCGAGAGACCGATCAGCAGCGGACGATCTCCCACGCGCAATTGCTCCAGCGCCCTGAGCAGCGTCCGGTTGTGCTCCGGCGTCTTCCCGAAGCCAAACCCGGGATCTAGTGCGATCCGACGCGGAACGATGCCCGCTGCCTCCAGGCATTCCAGTCGGTCCAAAAAGAAACCCCGCACATCCGCCGTCACATCTCCATATTCGGGGCTGACCTGCATGGTCTTCGGTGTGCCCTGCATGTGCATCACCACCAGTCCCACGTCTGTCTCCTGGGCCACGCTCAGCATCGCGGGATCTCCCGTCAGCCCGGTCACGTCATTGATGATGTGCACCCCTTCCGCCACGGCCGCACGGGCGACGCTCGCTTTCATGGTGTCGATCGATAGCAGCGCATTGGTCTCTTTTTTCAAAGCGCGGATCACTGGCAGCACGCGGCGCATCTCTTCCTCGGCATCCACGCTCGCCGCACCCGGCCTCGTGGACTCACCCCCGATATCCAGAATGTCAGCTCCTTCGGCTAACAGTCGCAGACCCAGATCAATGGCCAATTGCGCATCCAGATACCTCCCACCATCCGAGAACGAGTCCGGCGTCACATTGACGATACCCATGACCATGCCCCTCTCCGTGAGATCCCAGTCCTTTCCGCCGATGCGCCAGATTCCTGCCATGGCGCATCATGAGAGCGTTTGATTTCCGCTCAAGTGAAAGCTCAGCGTTCGACAAATCATCCGTCCCCTTTTAGGATCGGTCATGATGAAACCCGGATCCTTTCTCCTTGTTCTCGTCGCCCTCGGAACGGCGGCGGGCGCTTTCTTTTGGATCATCGGGAATCGCACCGCCCTTCCCACTCCGCTTAAAACAGACTTACCCCGAGTCCCTCCAGCCTCCATGCCCGGCATGACCAGCGCCGCGGATGCGCCGGCTCCAGAGACCGTTGCCGACCTCAAAAAGGAAATCACCATCATGGAGGGTCAAGTCGAGTACCTCCAGGGTCAGATCAAAGCGCTTCAGGATGAAAATGCCGAGCTCATCCAGCGCCTCGGCACCCTCGGCATCAAAGGCCAGCCCATGGCGGATAAACCCTCCACCCCCGCACTCGGCAGTGGAGATGAGCCGCCTGACTACGTCTCCCTCGGAGTCGAGCTTCTCGGTTTGAGGAAACTCCAGTCCGTCCCCATGGTCACCACCACTGCGCCTCAGAAGGACGTAGAGAAACTCATCCTCAACTCGCTCAAACGTCTCTACCCGGAAGACGCACCCCTGCTCCAGGCCCGGGCGCTCGCCGCCCTCGGCGTCATCCCCGAGCCCGTTGACATCCTCCCGCTAAAGGCCGCACTCATGGTCCGGCAGTTGGGCGGCTGGTATGATGCCGCCAGCGAGACCGTGTTTCTCGTGGACACCTCCGCCACACCTCCGCCGCCCTCAGACCCCGTCATGGCCCTCTCCTACGCCCAGCTTCTTCGGGATCACGAGGGCTTCCTCCAGACCAGTCAAAAGGGGACCAAAGTCACCCTCGACTCCCAGCTCGCGCGTGACGGCCTCTTCGGCGGAGATGCTGCCCTCACCCGCTTCCTCTACAGCATCCAGAAGCCCGTCAACGTCGGGGCCTCCGACCTGCCACCTGAGGACCCTGATCACCCGTTCAATGAAGTCCCCATGCCCGTTTTCCTCCGGGAGCTTCACCTCTTTCCCGCCTCGCGCGGATTCGAGTTCGCCCAATCGCTCCACAGCGTCGGTGGTTTCCAGCAGATCACCGCTGCCTATGGTCGCCCCCCGTTGAGCAGTGCAGAGATCATCGATCCCGAGCTCTACCTCAATGACCAGCCCGTGCCCGTCACCTCGATCCAATGGCCAGACACCACCATCGCCGGAGCCCAGCCTTATTGGACAGACACCCTCGGGAAATACGCCACTTACGTTTTGCTTCGTGCGCATAACCCCGACGAGATCGCCTTTGACGCCGCGAAGGGCTGGCGCGCCGATCAGCTCCTCAGCTACACCGCCGCGAACAAAAAGCGCGACCACGCCGTCTGGCAGGTCCGTTTTCCCGCCGCCGCTGACGCCCGTCGATTTTTCAAGACCCTCGGCGCTAGCCTCCTCCAGCGCTACGATCAGCCCCCTCAGAGCGCCGCCGATGAAAAAGCCCTCACCTTCGAAGCCCAGGACCGCTCCGTCCGACTTTCCCTCGTCGCCCAAGGCACCGGCATCCTCCTCATCGACGCCGCCACACCCGCCTTTCTCCAAGAAGCCACCCGAAAATTTGACCCACCCGCACACTAGATCATGTCCAACGCCAAAAAAATCATCTATTCCGGCCGCGTCCAAGGCGTCGGATTCCGCTACTCCACCAAACAGATCGCCTCCGGTTTTGACGTGACTGGGTGGATCAAGAACCTCGACGACGGCACCGTCGAGATGCAGGTCATGGCCTCAGACCCCGATGAACTCGAGGCCTTCTTCGCGGACATCCTCGAGAGCAGCCTCGGCTCCCTCATCAAAGACAGCGAGGTCTCCGTCATTCCCCCTCTCGTCGGAGTTCGCGGCTTCACCATCGTGCGCTGAAGAATGGCAGGATGAAGATCTCCCCATCCCAGCTTCGCGCCCTCCTGCGCCGGGTCGCACTCCTCCTCGGCCTCACCGCCTCCGCACACGCCGCCGACGAGCCGCGCACCACTTATTACCACGCGCCCCTTAGCTACAGCACCACCCGAGACCCCGATCCGCCCAAGTACTCACGCCCCGCTGAAGAAACGGGAGTCAGCCTGCTCTTCGGGGCAGACTGGCTCGACATCGGGCTCGACTACCGTTTCCGCTATGAATACCGCGACGGCGATATCCGACGTCCCGACGACCGGATCGATCAGCCCTTCCTTCATCGCACCCGCGCTTACCTCGGCATCCACGATCTCATCGACCCCCTCCGTTTTGCCTTCGAGGTCCAGGACTCCCGGCGGAACAACGGTTACTACCCGCCTGACAATCGGGACGTCAATGAATTTGCCATCATTCGCCTCTATGGTGAGCTCTATTTTGCCGACCTCCTCGGCCACGACGACCTCGGAAACCCGCGCCCCTTCAGCCTCCGTTACGGCATTCATAACTTCGAGTTCCTCGATCGCCGCCTCATCGGGAACAACCAATGGCGAAACACCGCCAACGCCTTCCAAGGCTTTCACAGCTCCCTCGGTCAGGAGAGCAATGACTGGCAGCTCGACCTCCTCGCCGTCCAACCCCTCGAGCGCAAGCTGACCAGTTGGGACGACCCCATTGATGGCCGCTGGCTCTACGCCGCCATCGGACACTGGCGCGGCTGGTCCCCGCACGTTACGCTCGAGCCCTACTACCTCGCCCTCGCCCAGTCTGCCCACGGCACCGTCGCTCAGCGCCTCGTCCACTCCCCGGGCCTCCGCGCCTATGGCACGCTGGGCACCAGCGGCTTCGACTACGACGCCAGCTTCACCGCCCAGTTTGGTCGAAACGGCACCCAGTCCCTCCGCGCCTGGGGCGGAAACATCGAGATCGGATACGCCTTCAGCCATCACCCCTGGAAGCCCCGCCTCAGCGCCTTTTACGGCTACGCCTCCGGAGACCGCGACCCCCTCGACAATCAGGATAACCGCTTCGAGCGCTTCTACGGCTTCGGCCGGCCCTGGTCTGCCAACGACTACATCATTTACGAAAACATCAGCGCCCCCAAGATTCGCCTGGAGGCCCAACCCACCCGCCAGCTCCGCTTCGACCTCGGTTACAATCTTTACTCCCTCGCCAGCGACACCGACCGATTCATCGGTGCCCAATCCGCCCGCGATCCCACCGGGCGCAGTGGTCGCTCCATCGGTCACGAGTTCGATGCCCGCATCCGTTACCAACTCCACCCCAAAACCGAAATCATCCTCGGCTACGCCCACTTCATCCCCGGCCGCTTCACCCAGACCCAAGTCCGCCCCGGAGCCACCGACTTCGCCTACCTCGAGATCAGCCAGCGGTTCTTCTGACTCCACCAGCCACGCACGCCAGAACGCGGCAAAAAGAGACATGGTGTGAAGGGATCGTTTCGGGGCTCTGCAGCTATTCATCAACCTCCCGCCCGCAGAGGAAGGCAGGGGAACATCGCGTCTTCACCGCACCCCGTTGCGCTCGTGCTCCGCCATTCTGCACGAGCGCAAAATCGCAGTTTCTCGGCCACCCGTTTAGCGTAAATTGCTCACCCTGAGTAATAATGGCCTCAGCCACAACTCAACATCGCACCAACCCAGTGCCGCCTTCGTTCATTCGGAAAGGTTAAGCAATAGGCGAGACCTGAGATTGCACGCGCGGGAAGTGAATACTTCAAAAACCGCATCCTGCCCATGATGCCCTTGAAAGTGAGGCTCCTTGTCTTCAAGCCGGAGGCTTGAGAGCTTTTAGCCGGTGGCTGAGCGAGGCATGAGCGATGCCACCGGTCCAGATTCCCATCTCACCCCGCATCCTGAAGGGATGCAAGAAACGCCCCGAGCCTTCTTCGCCCCCTCTCGGGGTCGCGGGATTCCACATCAGCATCCGGTGGTGTCGCTGCGCTCGACCACCGGCTCATGACTCCCGAGCCTACAGCTTGGACAAAGCTGTCAGCGCGAGGCGGCCTTAGGCTACTGCGGATCGGTCGTGGGCAAGAAGCGGCTGAGGAGGGGGGCGAGAATGGCGGAGGTGGATTCAGGCCAGAGTTTTCGGTCGGTGATGAGGGCTGAGTCGAGGGCGCGATGCTCGGGCCAGGTGGGCTCGAGAGGGATGCGGGGGATGACGGTGGCGATGATCTTTTTGGCCATGGCGGCATTGGCCATGAGGTGCCCGATGACAGCTTCGGCGGTGACGGGTTCTTCCTCGATCTTCCAGCAGTCGTAGTCGGTGATCATGGCGAGGGTGGCGAGGGCGATCTCGGCTTCGCGGGCGAGTTTTGCCTCGGGCAGATTGGTCATGCCGATGATGTCGAATCCCAATTGGCGGTGGGCCTCGCTCTCGGCGCGGGTGGAGAAGGCGGGTCCGTCCATGCAGGTGTAAACGCCGCCATTGTGCACGCGAGCTCCGGTCTTCTGCGCCTCTTCATGGAGGAGGGTGCGGAGGTTGGCGGAGATGGGTTCTCCAAATGAGATGTGGGCGACGATGCCTTTGCCAAAGAAGGTGTGGCCATCCCGCTTGCTGGTGCGGTCAAAGAACTGGTCTGGCAGCACGATGTCACGCGGATGGTATTTCTCCTGGAGGGAGCCGACGGCGGTGACGGCGATGATCCAGCGGACGTTCAGGGAGCGGAGGGCCCAAATGTTGGCGCGGTGATTGAGTTCAGTGGGGAGGATGCGGTGGCCTTTGCCGTGACGGGGAAGAAAAAAGACACGGCGTCCGGCAAAGGTGCCGGCCATGAGGGTGTCGGAAGGAGGACCGTAAGGGGTGTCAATGGTGAGCTCTTCAGGCTGCTCGAATCCTTCGATATCATAGAGGCCGCTGCCGCCAATGATCGCGATGGCGGGAGGGAGGAGTGAGGGGTCAGATCTCATGGTGGCCGATAGTAACGCAGGCGGCCCCGCTGGCAAGGGAGCGATGGTGATGGAATGGGATTGATTGCACCGTGGCTCACGATGAGACACAAAAGGATCGCAATGTGGCACTCGAAATGGGTGTATGTTTACCCGTGACTTGCTGTGTTTCATTTCGATGGGTAACCCGACTGGCTGTTCTGCTGACGGCGGGGGCGTTTGGCATTCCGGTGGCTGAGGCTGCGGGGAAAGTGACCTTCAATCGGGACGTGAGGCCGATTTTATCGGACAAATGTTTTCATTGCCATGGGCCGGACCCGAAGAAGCGCGGTGGGGACCTGCGGCTGGATGTGCGGGCAGATGCGATCAAGGATGGACACATCACGCCAGGTGCGCCGGAGAAGAGTGTGATCATCGAGCGGATCCTGAGTCACGACCCCGATGAGCGGATGCCGTCGGTGAAGAGCAAACTGGATCCGCTCTCGACCGCGGAGGTGGAGATCCTCAAACGGTGGATCACGGAGGGGGCAGAGTATGAGGCGCACTGGAGTTTCATCCCGCTGAAGGCCGATGCGATAAGAGGGAGGTCACTGGATGAAATTGTCTCCGCTGGGCTGTCGGAGCGGGGATTGAAATTCCAGCCTCGGGCGACGGCGGAGACGCTGATCCGGAGGCTGAGTTTTGACATCAGGGGTTTGCCTCCGAGCGTGGAGGAGGTGAGGGCCTTTCAGGCGGCGTATCAGGCGGATGCAGCGGGAAGCACGGAAAATCTGGTGACGAAGCTCTTGGCATCGCCTCACTACGGTGAGCGCATGGCCGTGGATTGGCTGGATGTGGCGCGTTACGCGGATAGCTACGGATTTCAGGTGGACCGTGACCGAGAAGTGTGGCCGTGGCGCGACTGGGTGGTGAAGGCCTTCAATGAGAATCTGCCGTATGATCAACTCATCACCTGGCAGCTCGCGGGTGATTTGCTCCCGGGCGCGTCGGATGAGCAGGTGATGGCGACGGCTTTTAACCGTCTCCACCAACAGGAGAACGAAGGCGGGAGCGTGGAGGAGGAGTATCGCGTGGAGTATGTGGCGGACCGATTGCAAACGGTGGCCACCGCTTTTCTGGGGCTGACTTTTGAGTGCGCACGCTGTCACGATCACAAGTTTGATCCGATCACGCAGAAGGATTATTACGGGCTGTTCTCTTTGATGCAGAACATTGATGAAGCGGGACTGTATTCCTTTTTCACACCTTCGGTGCCCACTCCAGCGATGATGATGATGGAGCCTGCGGCGAAGGAAAAGATGTCGCTCTTAAAAGCCAAGGTGGCGGCTCTGGAAAAAGAGATACCGGCAGTGCGATCCGAAACGCCGGTTTTAGATGGTGGTGAGGTGGCGCACTTTACCTTTGATCAACTGGAGCAAAGAAGACTGGCAGATGCCCTGCATCCCGCGCCACCACCGGTGGCCAACAAGGACCCGAAAGCACCTGCGCCTCCGAATCCGGCGGCGGTGATGAACGGCGAGAATCATCTGGTCGCGGGGAAGCTGGGGAAGGCCATTTTATTCACGGGTGATGACTCTGTGGACACGCCGGTGGGTAACTTCAATCGGCATGATCCCTTCAGTGTGTCGCTTTGGATGCAGGTTCCTGACGTGAAGGATCGTGCGGTTGTGTTCCATCGCTCCCAGGCGTGGACGGATGCGGGGAGTCGCGGGTATGAACTGCTGATCGAGGAGGGAAAGCTGAAGTGGTCATTGATTCATTTCTGGCCCGGCAATGCGATCAGCATTCGAACGCAGGCGAGCGTGCCAACCAAGCAATGGGTGAACGTGGTGGTGACGAACGATGGAAGCAGCCGGGCGGACGGTCTGAAGATCTATTTGGACGGGAAGCTGGCTGCCGTGGAGGTGATCCGCGACAACCTGACCAAGAACATCACGGGTGGCGGACATGATTTTATCAGTCTGGGGCAGCGGATGAGAGACCGAGGATTCAAAGGAGGGATGGTCGATGACTTCCGAGTCTTTTCCCGTGACGTGTCGATGCCACGGGATGAAAAAACGGAGCCGCGACTGGCCGCGCTGAAGGAGGCCCGTGCGACTGTCACCGCGCTGGCAAATGACCAGAAGGAAATCATGGTGATGAGTGAGCTGCCTCAGCCGAAGAAGACTTATCTGCTCACGCGGGGCGAGTATGACAAGAGGGGTGAAGAGGTTGGGCCGCGGACGCCGGACTTTCTCCCGCCGATGCCAAAGGGTGCGCCGATGAATCGCCTCGGGCTCGCGAAATGGCTGACCGCTCCCGAGCATCCATTGACCGCACGCGTCACGGTGAATCGCTTGTGGCAAAATCTGTTTGGACGCGGGCTGGTGAAGAACACCGAGGACTTCGGGAGCCAAGGGGAGCGTCCTTTGTATCCCGAGTTGATCGACTATTTGGCCCAGCGTTTCATCGAGAGTGGGTGGGATCTAAAAGCGCTGGTGAAGGAAATCGTGCTCAGTCAGGTCTATCAGCAGCAGAGCATCTCCGCTCCGGCGGCGATGGCAGATGACCCGGAGAACGTTTTGCTGGCCCGAGGCGCGCGCTTTCGACTGCCCGCTGAGATGATTCGTGACAATGCATTGGCGGCATCGGGTTTATTGAAAATCACCCTGGGTGGCCCGGCGGTGTATCCTTACGAGACAACGGAAGGCTTCAAGCCCGCGGGACCCAGTGCGGGGGATGGGGTGTATCGCCGCAGTCTCTACACCCACTGGCGGCGCACCAGTCCGCCTCCCGCGCTTCTTGCCTTTGATGCGCCGCGACGTGCCGTTTGCCTCTCGCGCAGGGATCGAACCGACTCACCTTTGCAGGCGTTGATCTTGCTCAATGGCGTTCAATACGTCGAGGCGGCGCGGGTGCTCGGAGAGAAGCTGCATTTGGAAACAGGAGGAAAGATCTCCTCCATGATCGAGCTCGGTTTCATGCGCTGCCTCAGTCGCCAGCCGGACGCTCGTGAAATCCAGATTACGACGCAGCTCTATCGAGAACAGCTGGCTCATTTCAAAGCGAAACCCGATGAAGCGAAGGCGCTGCTGGCGGTGGGTGCCGCCAAACGGGACTCAAAACTCCCCCTGCCGGAAGCCGCCGCCGCGACGGTTCTGGCCCAAGTTCTTTTGAACCACGATGCCTGTGTGGTGAAACGTTAATTCAGCCAATCATGAACTCATCTCTCTTAAATCGCCGTCATCTGCTCAACCGTTTTGGGATGGGTTTGGGTGGTCTTGCTTTGAACGAGCTGCTCGCAAAGGAAAGCCTAGCTGCGGATGGATCGGTGGATCGCGGCGTTTTGGGCGGCACGCATCACGCGCCGAAAGCGAAGCGGATCATTTATCTTTTCATGTCAGGAGGTCCGTCTCATCTCGATCTTTTTGACTACAAGCCGCTTCTCAATCAACGGAACGGCGAGCAGCTCCCGGACTCGGTGCGCGGCGGGCAGAGGCTTACGGGCATGTCCGGTAATCAGTCTTCCATTCCGATGGTGGGCTCTCCTTTCAAATTCACTCAACACGGAAGGGCGGGGGGCTGGTTCAGTGTTCTGGTGCCGCACACGGCATCCATCGCTGACGAGATCTGTGTGGCGCGCTCCATGTTCACGGAATCGATCAATCACGGCCCCGGAGTGACCTTTTTCCAAACGGGCTCACAGATCGCGGGAAGGCCCAGCATGGGCGCCTGGCTCGGTTATGGTCTCGGTGCGGAGAATGCAAATCTGCCTTCGTTCACCGTGCTGATCACCAAAGGAAAGGGTGGACAGCCACTTGGGTCGCATCTCTGGGGGAGTGGATTTTTGCCCACGAAACATCAGGGCGTCCAGTTTCGCGCCGCTAAGGATCCGGTTCTTTATTTGGGAAATCCAGCGGGCGTCAGCGCGGATAGCCGTCGCCTGATGTTGGATCGGCTCAAGGAACTGCATGAGCATCAATTGGAAGGCACGCCGGATGCGGAGATTCAAAACCGCATCGATCACTATGAAATGGCCTACCGGATGCAGAGCAGCATCCCCGAGGTGACGGATCTGAGTAACGAGCCTGCGCATGTGCTCGATAGCTACGGCCCTGATGTCCGCACGCCGGGAACCTTTGCTGCCAATTGCCTTCAGGCTCGACGTCTGGCTGAGAAGGGCGTCCGCTTCATCCAGCTCTATCATCAGGACTGGGATCACCACGGCGGGCTCCCGGGTGCGATTCCCAAGCTTTGCAAAGAAACGGATCAGCCCTCAGCGGCGCTGGTGAAGGACTTGAAGCAGCGCGGATTGCTGGATGACACGCTGGTCGTCTGGGGCGGTGAGTTCGGGCGCACGGCGTATTGTCAGGGAAAAATCAGCGCTAACTTTGGTCGCGACCATCACCCACGCTGCTTCAGTGCCTGGTTTGCAGGGGGGGGAATCAAAGCGGGTTCCGTTTATGGAGAGACGGATGACTTTGGCTACAACACGGTCAAAGATGGCCTCCACATTCACGACTTCCACGCGACGCTAATGCACCTGCTAGGCATCGACCACGAGCGGTTGACGTACAAATTCCAAGGTCGCCGCTACCGACTTACGGATGTGCATGGACACTTGGTGAAGGGCATCATGGCCTGATCGATCCTTCACTTCTCCGCAGCCCACTCCACACTCAGGATTTGCTCCACATCGATGACGCCTCCCGCTTCGGGGATGTCTTCTTTGGATTTCTTCCACTTCACCGTGCATTTCTTGCCGATGAATGAATCGGGGTCCGCGAGAACTTTATCGATGGATTCGTCGGGCTGGAGAATGAAGAAGGACAATTCCTTGCCCGATGCATCCGCCATGTTCCAGTGGCCATAGTCACCTTGCTCGATTCCCTTGAAGGTGCCGACGCTCTGAGTGACGGCACCTACCGGAGCCATCTTCTGTTCGAGCGCCGCCATAAAACTGGCCAGATTGGTGGTTAGTCGTTCCTGCTCGATTTGGAAAACCTCGTCCTCTTTTGGAACCAGCTTTTTGTCGGTTCCGATCCATTTGAACATCTGGCCATCCTTGAAGTAGAAGCGATCTTCAACGAGGACGCGCTTGGCTCCCTCCTCAGCGCTCATGGCGCAGTAATACCGAAAGGCAAAAAGGAGCTTCCCATCTTCAATGTAGTATTCCTCACTGCCATCCCCGTCTTCTCCGGCCACTTTGGAATCGATCCTCCGAACCATGTCTTTGTCCCACCAACTCTCGATGGCAAATTCAAGCTCGCTGTCGAGAAACACGGTCTTCACCCTCTTGTAGGACTTCAGATTGTCATTCGTCTCGGCGTAAACGGCGCGGTGATGTTTGGCGTCGTCTTGGGCGGGAATCGCCGAGGCCATTGCACAGAAGAGGAGCGTGAGGAGTGACTTTGCGCGCATTGCTCGCACTCTGCGTGAAAAGGACTGAGTCGCAAGAAACGTCGTTCACCAATTTTAGGTGGCACCCGTGAACTCACTAAGCTAACAGGTCGCATGTCGTTGTTTAAGTTGATCACCTTGGTCTTACTCGTCGGAGCCACAGCCGCTGATCTGATGGCAGCACCCAAGTTTTATGGGAGTGCGCGTTATCAGTTTTCAAACTCGAATACGATGGTCACCTTTGGCTGCGGTGGGATCAACAATCCGAGCAAGGAGAACGCGACGGGCACCATCATTGTCAAACTTTGGGCCATCGCCGCTCCTTACGCCGGTGGAGGCATCTCGGGCAAGGTTCTCGGTGAGTATAAACTCAGTGGACTCAATCCAGGGGCCTACTACTCACCGGTTTCCAAGACGATTCGTGCGAGCCTGCCCTCCGCGCGGGAACACTATTACCTTTGCCTGACCGTTTTGGAATACACTTCCTCTGGCTATGTGATCACGGATTTTCGAAACTTCAGCAACACTGCCTTTCTCGGACCCGTGGACTTGTTCAGCATGACCGGGCCTTGGAGTTGGAGTTCGAGCAAGGAAGGCGGGACGCTCAACATCAGCGTGGCAAAGATCACGCACACACGGAGTGGGAATACGGGAAGCTTAAAACTCGCAGTGTGGGCAACGTCGCAGCCCTACCGGGGTGGAATCTCGGGCTACGAAATCGGTTCCGTGAACAAAGCGGCCCTGAAGCCCGGCTACTCTTACAGCTCAGTGAAAAACATGGCGAAATTCAAAGCTCCGCCACCGGGGACTTATCACATCACTCTGGTTTTGTCAGAATACTCGGGAACGGGATATCGTGTCGTCGATAGCCTTGCTTCATCGAGCACTTACACCTTTCGATGAGGTCCTTTGGAGGCGGCTAGAAACCCCGACCTGTGCGACCCATGATGCTGGAACCGGGGGTGAAGCCGGAGCCGCCGCGAGGACCCGCGTTTTGGCCGTTGGCGAAAGGATCATTCCTAGCTTGGTAGAACCCGCCTCCGAAAAGACCTCCGACGGCTTGGCCCGGATTGATCTGTTGAGGTGAGTCGGGTGTGGGAATGCCTTGGGACCTGCGCTCACTCTCTGAGAGGGAATGGGCAGCCCAAGCGGCATCCACGGCTTTTTTGTTCACCCGCTCATCGAGCGCGGTCTTTTCCATGACATACTGATCCTGACTCAAGGCACCGGAGCTCCGGTCGCGCTCCAGTTGATCGTATTGAGGCTGGGCAAGGGTGCGGAAATGAGCCGCTCTTCGATCCAAGTCCGCAGCAGTCGGCATGGTGGCTGATTGGCTGGAGCATGAGGAAATGAGAGTGGCCGTCAGAGCAGCGAGCATCCAGATTCGTGGTTGGTTTCGATTCATGTGCAGATTCTAGGAGCAGCGGCGCTGATTTCAATCTTTCAATCTCTCGACGTCTCCCGATTGCAGTCTTTGACGGAAGGCGGACTCGGCGCGAGTTTGCCAAGATGAACGCAACTTTCACGTCGGCAGGGCAAAAACTCTCGGGACCGAGCGGTATCCAGGAACTGATGGAGGACCTCGGGCAGGCGCTGTCGGGTGATCCTGCCATGCGGATGCTTGGAGGCGGGAATCCCGCTGCGGTGCCCGCTGTGCAGGCCATCTGGCGCGAGAGAATCTCCGAAATGGCGGCCAATGGTGAATTGGATCGCGCTCTGGGAAACTATGATCCGCCTGGGGGCAATCCTCGATTCCGGGAGCTCTTTGCCGATTTTTTGCGCCGGGAATGCGGATGGAAAGTGACCGCCAAAAATGTGGTCGTGATGCCGGGTGGTCAGACGGCGTTCTTTTATCTTTTCACGCTCCTGGCAGGAAGGCGCAAAACGGGCGCGAAGAAGATTCTGCTGCCGATCGTGCCGGAGTACATTGGCTACGCGAATCAGGGGCTGGATGAAGATGCCTTCATCGCGATGAAACCGCTGATCGATGAGATGGAAGGAAACGTCTTCAAATACCGCATCGACTTTGATCGACTCAAGATCACGCCCGACATCGCTGCGATTTGTCTTTCCTGTCCGACAAATCCCTCCGGCAACGTCGTCGATGCGACGGATCTCCAGCGGCTGCGATCACTGGCGGAAGAGCACGGCATTCCCTTGATGCTGGATCAGGCCTACGGTCGGCCATTTCCGGGGGCCATTTATGTGGATTGGTCCCCCGTCTGGGATGAGCACATGATCATCTCCCTGAGTCTATCGAAGCTGGGCCTGCCGGGCACTCGGACGTCTGTGATCGTGGCAGATGAAAAGTACACCCTCGCGCTGGCGAACATGAATGCCGTGGTGGCTCTGGCCAATGGAAACCTCGGGCAGCAGATCGTCTCTCCTTTGTTAAAGGGAGACTCGCTCATTCAACTCTCCAACACGGTGATCCGTCCGTTTTACGAGGCAAAGTCGCTCTCCGCCTCTGCTCACCTCCACGATTGCCTGCGAGGGAGAGCGGACTATGCGCTTCATGCCTCAGAGGGAGCATTCTTCCTCTCGCTATGGGTGAAGAACCTGCCGATCCCGGCCTCAGAACTGTATCAGCGACTGAAGAAGCGGAAGGTGCTTGTCGTGCCGGGGCATTACTTTTTCTTTGGCCTGGAGGAGGACTGGATTCACCGCCACCAATGCATCCGCATCACCTACTCGCAGAGTGATCAAGCGGTGAACGAGGGGCTGGAGATCATCGCTGACGAGATCGCTCAAGTGACGGCAAAAGGATGAGTAGCAGATCGTCAGCTGAGTCATTCGAGGATTTCATGAGTCGCGCCCTCATGGATCCGGTGAAGGGCTACTACTCCCGAAAAGTAGCGGGCATCGGGGCGCGTGGCGACTTTGCGACTTCGGCATCCATCGGCGGGGCTTTGGCCCGGGGCATCGCTGATTGGTTGAAACATGAGATGCGGCGTGATGCCAGCGTCCGAACGGTGATTGAGATTGGAGGAGGCGAAGGGGCACTGATGAACGAGGTCCGGCGGGAATTGGGCTGGTGGACACGTCGGCAGCTGCGTTGGGTCATGGTGGAGCGCTCTGAACCCTTGAAGGCGAAACAGGAAGCTCTCTTGGGCCAAAACGTGCATTGGCACGCGAGTCTCGAAGCGGCACTGCAAGCGTGTGACGGGAACGCATTCATCTGGCACAATGAGTTTCTGGACGCTCTCCCCTTTTCTCTGGTTCAATGGTGCGGTGAGGATCGACTTTGGACAGAGATCTGGCTGCGGGATGATGGACAGGGGAAGCTCCGAGAGGAGTTGCGCCCCATCGAGCGATGGAACGCGGCTGATTTTTCGATCACTCGCGAGTGGAGTGGCCCGCCCGATCCACCTTCAGATAAACAAAGAGGAGAAGCGCACACGGGCATCCGGCAATGGATGTCGGAGTGGGCCCACCTTTGGAGGAGCGGTGCCATGCTTTGTCTGGATTATGGTGATCTCTTTCCGGCGCTCTACCATCGGCGTCCGCGAGGCACCGCTCGGGCCTATCTTTTGCATCAGCGGTTGGAGGGGGCTGAGATTTACCAGAACGTCGGAAGGCAGGACATCACCTCTGACATCAATTTCACGGACCTCCGAAGGTGGTGTCTCGAACTCGGCTTTGAGGAAGCTGGTTATGGAACTCAGGCTGATTTCCTCAGACAAAAGGGCCGGATGCCCTCCACCGCAGCTGACCGATTCGTCGCCGACCCCGATGGAGCCGGGTCGGCGTTTAAATACCTGATGGTGCGACCGACCCGCACTTCCGAGGTTAAACCGCGCAGTTAGAAATCGAATGATTGCCGCCAGGGGGCAGACTGTGCTAACCTCACTCTCCAATTAACCCCAAGAAAGGACCGATATGGCACAGGCAATCATGGAACCCGAGGAAGTGCGGCGCTTTGCAAAAGAGCTGAAGCGCTTCAATGACGAGATGCAAACGAAGGCCTCTGCTTTGCAGTCGCGATTCTCGGCACTGGGGAGCACCTGGCAGGATCAGGAGGCGGACAAGTTTGCCGAAGAGTTCGTCACCACCATGAAGGTGCTCAAGAAGTTCATGGAGATCTCCGAGAAACACACGCCTTACCTTTTGCGGAAAGCTCAGCGTATCGAGGAATACCTGAATCAACGTTAGAACTTCGCGCTCACGTGGGAGAACAGGCAAAGGTCACCTCGCTGGACGCGCTCGAGCATTTTCGGGCGCGACTGATCGTGTTCATCGGCAAATCGCGACGGGCTATCGACGAGGCCACCGATGAGATCCGGCGCACCCGGCAGTGGGTGGAGAATGACCAGCGGGTGTTCTGGGAAGCTCAGGTGAAAAAAGGGAAGAAGCGACTTGAGCAGGCAGAGTCCGAGCTTTTTACCGCCCGCATGTCGGAGTTCATCGACTCTCCCACGGTCCAGCAGATGATGGTGAGAAAGGCGCGGCGAGCCCTCGAAGAGTCCGAGGCCAAACTGGCCAAGGTCAAGGAATGGACGCGGCGTTACTCCGAGACCGCCGATCCTCTCGCCAAGAAACTGGACAGCCTGCGCCACCATTTTGATCAGGTGCTGCCCCATGGCGTGACTTATCTGGCGGAAGCGCAAAAGCTCCTCGAAGGCTACACCGAGTCACCGTGGACCGCCGATGTGGAGGCCCAGAGTCCGCCCTCCACCGAACCCGAAAAACAATCATGAGCGGAAGAGTCAGTGCATCCAATTTATCTCAAGCCGTGCAGGACATCCTGATGGAGTGGGACCATACCCGAGGTTACTGGCGGGACCAGAAGAGCCGTGAGTTTGGTGAGAAGTATCTCGCTGTTCTTCCGGACATCGTGACGAAGGCAAACTCGCTCATGAGCGAGGTGGATATCTTAATTCGGAAAGTGAGACAGGACTGTGAGTAATCGAATCAGCAACAAGACGAGTCGGAGTTTGGAACTGGTTCGCGCTCTGGAGGAGACGGTGGCAGATTTCGCCAAACGCGAGGACATGGTGACTCGTGATACGCGCTCCCGGCGTTATGCGGCGGAGCGGAAATTCAACGAGAGCGTGGAGCGCCTTGATGGATTACTTGCGAAGTCCACCTCGCAGGTCACGGCTAAATTTGAAGGTCTAGAAGACGCGGTGAACCAGACGCACGAGGCCCGACTCGGTCGGATCAAGAAGTTTAGCAACGCAGGGGTGCGAGACCTGCCCAAGCTGGCGCAGGAGGCTCGGGAGCGTTGGTTGGGTGGACTTCAAATGAAGAAGTTTCGCGCGGACAAAGCGCTGACAGCCTCCCTGCAAAAAGCCAATGCCGACCACGCGGCCCTTTCATCACGTGCGGCTGAACAGCGGGAGTTACTGCTGAAGACAGACCGCCATGCCAAGCGTGCCTTTTGTGGTTATGGCGCTCTGATGAAACTGCTGCGGCGCGAGCGAAATTCGGAAAAGGGAGAGACTCCTGCGGTTGATCAGCTTCCGTTTCTTCTGGAGGAGTGCGCGGGCAAGATCAGGTCTGCGGAAGAGCGATTGATTGAGTTTGATGCTCAGCCTTTGCCCAAGTTCTTTCGCGCCATGCCCCTCGGTTTCCTGATGGTTGTTTCCGTTGTGCTGGGAGCGGTCGTGGCGTTTGCGATGGGTTTTTCCGCACTGGCGCTGATTTTGGGTGCCGCAGTGGGAGGCGGTTTGGCCTTGGTCTTTATGTTGGTTCATCAGTCGGGTCTGTCCAAAGTCAAACCGGCGGCCCGAGCGATTTCGATCGAACTGGCGGAGTCCATCAAGGTGGATGAGCAATTGTCAGCGGGTGTCGAGGCTGGTCGTGAAGCTGAAACCAAGAGGCTAAAGGCCGAGCATGAAAAAACGTTGGCCGAGATCGCCACCCAGTGGGAGCGGGCGGATGCCGTGGAGGCCGACTTTAAGAAGGCAGTGCAAGGTAAGCTGAAAACTCAGGTGCCAAGAGCAACAGCGCTGAATGACACGACGCAAAAAGCGAAGCTCGAACGGATCGCGAGCGCGCGGGCTGGAGAGATTTCCGTGCTAACCCAAGACGCTGATGCCAAGAAAGCCGTATTTGCTGCCACTCGGGATCGGGAGATCTCAGCCCTCGACGCAGAGGAGTCCGACAAGTGGTCGGCGCTGGAGTCGGAGTGGAAGGCAAAAGTGATTCCTCTCTATGAAGAGATCGGTCAAATCAATGAGGCGATCAATCCGGGATTCCCGGAATGGACGCGCGCCTTGGTCGATGGGTGGAGTCCGCCGAAGGTCTTCTCTCCCGCCACTCGTTTTGGTCGCCTTGAGCTCGATCTCACCCAGCAACCCGACAGCGTGCCGAGCGATCCGCGCTTGGCCCTGCCAGGTCCTGCGAAGGTATCGATCCCTCTGTCTCTTTCGTTTCCAGACGAAGGATCGATGCTCTTTGAGACCAGTGATTCGGGCGGTGCGGCGGTGATCGGCACCTTGAACAATGTCATCCTCCGCCTGCTGGCAAAGACGCCGCCTGGGAAGGTGGCCTTCACCATCATCGACCCCGTGGGTCTCGGACAAAGTTTTGCCGGTCTGATGCACGTGGCCGATCATGAGGACAGCATCATCAATCGTCGCATTTGGACGCAGCGGGATCAGATCGAGGAGCGTCTGGCTGAGCTCAATGAGCACATCGAAAAGGTGATCCAGATGTACCTCCGAAACGAGTATGCCTCCATCACGGAATACAACGAGCAAGCGGGCAGCGTGGCGGAAAAGTATCACTTCCTGGTCGTGGCGGATTTTCCGGCGGGTTTCAGTGAGACCTCCGCGCGCCGCTTGCAGAGCATTGCCATCAGTGGGCCGCGTTGTGGGGTGTTCACGCTCATTCACCGCGATCAGCGACAGCCGATGCCCGATGGATTTGTGGCTGATGAACTGAGAGAAAACAGCGTCCTCATTCGGCAGGAAAAAGGACAACTCTTGATCGGTCAGGAGTCCTTCAAGACTGCTGCCAAATTGGTTCTCGATCCGCCTCCTTCGGATGAAGTGGCGGTGGATCTGGTGCATCGCATTGGTAAGGCCAGCATCGACTCGAACCGCGTGGAGGTGCCCTTTATTCAAGTGGCACCGAAGCCCGAGGACTACTGGCTCGCCGAGACCACCCAGGAACTCCGCATCGCCGTCGGTCGCACCGGTGCCACAAAGCTTCAGTATCTGGCCATCGGCAAAGGCACACGGCAGCACGCTTTGTTCGCCGGTAAAACGGGCTCGGGTAAATCGACCTTGTTCCATGTCATCATCACTAACCTCGCGCTCACGTGCAGTCCCGAGCAGGTGGAGTTTTACCTCATCGACTTCAAAAAGGGCGTGGAGTTCAAGTGCTACGCCACCAAGAAACTGCCGCACGCCAAAGTCATCGCCATTGAGAGTGATCGTGAATTTGGACTCAGTGTGCTGCAGCGCGTGGATGATGAATTGAAGCGTCGTGGCGACATGTTCCGAAAACTCGGCGTGCAGGATGTGGCGGGTTACAAGCGTGTCGGTGGCACGGAGCCCATGCCGCGCTCGCTTTTGCTCATTGATGAGTTTCAGGAGTTCTTTGTCGATGATGATGCCATCGCGCAGGCGGCATCCTTGCTCTTTGACCGCATCGTGAGACAGGGGCGTGCCTTTGGCATACACGTTCTGCTTGGTTCTCAAACGCTCGGGGGTGCCTACACTCTCGCTCGGGCGACGCTGGGTCAGATGGTCATCCGCGTCGCTCTTCAGTGCAATGAAGCAGACGCCTACCTCATCATGGATGAGAACAATCCTGCGCCGCGATTGCTGTCGCGCCCGGGTGAAGGTATCTACAATGATGCAGCGGGTGCCATCGAGGGCAATAGCCCCTTCCAGGTCGTTTGGATGAGCGATGAAGAGCGTGATGAGTGGCTGGATAAAGTGCACGAACTCGCCGAGAAACGAGGCGGCGACTACGGGTCTCCGATCGTGTTTGAGGGCAACGCGCCATCCGATGTGCGTGAGAATGAGTTGCTGCTCAAAGCCCTGGCTCAAGTGCCCGCTCAGGCTCCTCAGGCCGGTCGTTGCTGGCTCGGTGCGCCGAACTCCATCAAGGGCCCTACCGAGGCCATCTTCCGCAGGCAGAGTGGAAATCACCTGCTGATCGTGGGACAACGCGAGGAGGCATCCCTGACTTTGATTGGCACCTCTTTGCTCTCGCTGGCTGCGCAATATCCCGTCGGTTCCGCCACCTTCGTTTTGCTTCATGCCTGCAATCCGGGTTCTTCCGAGGAGGCCTTCATTGAGAAGGTGGTCAGCGTCATTCCTCAGGGCGTGCGGGTCTCCCGCGGTCATGATCTCCCCGAGGTCATGAATGATCTCACCGCTGAATTGAAATCCCGCAGTTCGGGTGCAGGGGAAGGGGAGTCCGCTCCTGTCTTCTTCTTCATTCACGGCGTGCAGAAGTTCAAGAAGCTCAGGCATGAGGACGACTTCAGCTTTGGTGACAGCGACAGCGCGGCCTCACCGGGGCAGCAATTCAATGACCTCATTTGCGAAGGCAGCACCCAAGCCCTCCACCTGATTTTGGCCATCGACACCTTCAATAACGTCGGGCGCTTCATGAGTCGAAAGGCTCTCAGTGAGATCGAGATGCGGGTGCTCTTCCAGATGAGTCAAAACGATTCCGCCAGTCTCATTGAGTCCCCTAAAGCGAGCGATCTCGGCTTACACCGCGCTCTCTTTTACAACGAGCACGAGGGCTACCTCGAAACCTTCCGCCCCTACGCCATGCCCGATGCCGGTTGGATTCAGGAGGCAGGTGAACAGTTGAAACGGAGGGCGTGAGATGACACGACGCCTGCCTCATTGGGAGGCGTCGTCGCTGTCATCTACGTCGTCGCTTTTCTGGGGCCTGCTTTCCTGACACGCGCACGCTGGGCTCATCAGGTAATTCTGCATGACGAGTCTTCAATTTCCCCTTCCCGCCCGGCTTGGAAGCTGCTAGAACCTAAGTCACTCCCTTTATGTCCGACGCCTCCACGCCCAATCCCGGTCCCACACCCACGGGTTATCAGCGCACCACGGGTGGCAAAGGTTTCAAGTGGCAGCCGCCCACGGCGGAGCACTTGAGCAAGCTGCTGCCGCAGTATGAGATCGAGTGCATCCTCGGTCACGGCGGCATGGGTGCAGTTTACAAAGGGAAACATGGAAAGATGTTCGGATAATGGATTCCTACCCGACCTTTACGCCAGCTTGCTCATATCAAGCCGAGTGCTTTTGGAATCAGGAGCCTTGTCGTCCAGTGTGTTTGGGCCTTTGGGGATCGTTCACTTCGAGGACACAGGTTGGAAACCTGTGCAGCCGCCACCGCAAAAAGTCTGAGCGAGAGTGATGCAGCCTTTCCAGGCTGCACTTGCGCCCCACTGACACAAGACGCCCAGAGGCAGCCTAGAAAGGCTGCATCACTCTTTTCGCTGCTGCGACTGTGCCACTTTGCCGAGTGGAGGGCACTGGGAAAGGCTGCGTTACAAATTGTGATGGCAATTATTCTTCTGCGACTATCGTTCCGCCCAGTGAATGACCAGATCGTCAACCTCGACCAGATTCAGGACCAGATTTTCCGCGAGAGAGTCCTGCGCGCGCGGGGAATGACGGAAGCGGAGCGTTTCAATGAAACACTGGAGATGATCGAGACTGCTTATGTGGCGATGAGTGGATTTGTCAGCATGAATCACCCGGATGCAGACGAGGCGAGCCAGCGAGGGCTGTTGCATCTGCATATCGCGCGCCTGCGCCGCATGGAGGACCGCAACCTCTTCACCCCTGCACCTGCCGCCTAATGCAATCCGAGTTGGTCATTGCTGTGATCGAGGCACTGGAGGCGGAGAGCATCCCCTATTTTCTAGCGGGCTCGTTCGCATTAATGGTTTATGGCATTCCCCGTGCAACGAAGGATGTGGACTTCGTCGTGGAGATCGGCGGTGATGGCATCGATCGGCTGGCCCGTCGGCTTGCGGGGCAGTTTGAGTTTGATCCCCAACAGCATTTGGAGACAAGCACGTGGACTCGGCGCTACATCCTTCGATCCTCCAGCCCTGTGTTCGAGGTGGAGTTTTTCATCAAGAGCGCGGACCCCCATCATCTCGAACAGTGGGCGCGCAGGCGAACGCTGCACAATCCGATCCTGGGCCGCGATGCTTGGATGCCAACGCCTGAGGATGTGGTGATCCAGAAGCTCCGCTAGGGACGCCCGAAGGACATCGCCGATGTGGAGACGGTGATCGGTGTGCAGGGAGCCAAACTCGACTGGACGCACATTGAGCGTTGGTGCGATGCACACGGTAACCGAAAGCGGCTCGATGAGGTGAAGTCCTCAATCCCGCCGGATTTGTTGGAGTAGTTGATGAGTTGGCAGACAGATACCGGGTAGGGTTGAAAGATATCTGGCAAAAGGGAAGCTCACCCAGTACGCTAAAAGGAGATCGAGCGGATTGGTTTCGGAAGCCGGTTCCCCATCCTTCAGTGGGTGTGGGGCGGCCCATGAACTTTGGGTATCGGTCAATTCGAGGCAGGGGTTGCAAACCTGTGCCACTTTACTGAGGGGAGGGGTGCCGCAAAAGCTGAAGAGGTGGGGTGAATGTCTGAATGAAGGGTGGGGGTGGGTAGCGTTTAGTGGACCATGATGAATCGACGTCGTTTTGTTCAATCGCTCTCCGCTTTGGCTGCTGCACCGGCAATGGCCGCGGAGGAGACGTGGAAACTGAATTACATGCTGGCTTCGGCGATGTATGGCAGTTTGCCTCTGGCTGAGATTCTGCCGGAGGTGAAGAAAACCGGGGCGGCGGGCATTGATCTTTGGCCGAAGAAGCATGGGACGCAGCGGGAGGAGATGGATGCCATGGGACATGATCGTTTTGCTGCCATGCTGAAGGAGCACGGCGTCGCATTTGGCGGCACGACGCGCTATGATCTCGGGCCGTTTAAGCTGAAAGAAGAGATCGGAGTGGTGAAGAAACTGGGAGGCACGTTCATCGTCACCGGTGGGGAAGGGACGTGGAAGGGCGTGAGCGCGGATCAACTGAAGGCAAATGTGAGGGACTTTGTGGAGAAGATGAAACCGCACGCCGCGGCTGCGGCGGAGAATGGGGTGACGATCGGGATCGAAAATCACGTCAACAACCTCATCGACACGCCGGACTCTTTGCTGTGGCTGGCGGATGAGATCCGGAAGCTTCCAGGAATCGGGATCGCGCTGGCACCTTACCACCTGCCTCAGGAAACCAAGCTGCTGAGTGACTTGATCAAACACTGCGACCAGAAGCTCACTCTCTTTTATGCCTGGGAGCATGGGCGGGGA
>CAMBPV010000056.1 GCA_945869695.1 Prosthecobacter debontii | reverse complement strand
ATGTCCCTGCCCCGCCTCGCCCTCCGCCATCCTTACGCCATCCTCGTCGCGGTCATCGCGATCCTCCTCGGCGCATGGCAGGCGAAGGAAAAAATGGCGCGCGATGTCTTCCCGCCGCTCGGCATTCCGACGATCTACGTCGCGCAGCCGTATGGCGGCATGGATGCGGCGCAGATGGAGGGCTACCTGACCTACTACTACGAGTATCATTTCCTCTACATCGCCGGGATCGAGCACGTGGAGTCCAAGAACATCCAGGGAGCCTCCATCATGAAGCTCCAGTTTCATCCCGGCACGGACATGTCGGCAGCACTGTCGGAAACCATCGCCTATGTGAACCGCAGCCGCAGTTTCATGCCGCCCGGCACGCCGGGGGCCTTCGTGACGCGATTCGATGCCGGCAGCGTGCCCGTGGGCAATCTCGTCTTCTCCACGGAGAATCCCACACGCACCGTCGGCCAGATGCAGGACGCCGCGCTGAACATGGTGCGCCCGCTGTTTGCCACGCTGCCCGGCGTTTCGGCTCCACCGCCCTTCGGTGGCAGCGCCCGCACCATTTTGATCAATGTGAAGCCCGACCGCCTCCGCGCTTACGGCTTGTCTCCCGACGATGTCGTCAAAGCGATGACCGAGGCCAACACGATGAGCCCCAGTGGCAATCTCGCACTGCCCAACAGCTTCCCCATCGTGCCGACGAACGCCGTCGTGAAAAACATCCAGGACCTCGCTGCCGTGCCGCTGAAGGTCACTGAAAACGGTGCCGTCTATGTCCGCGACATCGGCGAGGTCGGCGACGGCAGCGATCTCACCACCAGCATCGCCATCGTGAACGGCAAACGCACCGTGTACATGCCCGTCACGAAGCGCAGCGATGCCTCCACGCTCAGCGTCGTCGAGTTGGTGAGGGCCAACCTTTCCAAATTCAAAGCCGCGTGTCCCGAGGACATCAACGTCACCTTCGAGTTCGATCAAAGCCCTTGGATCATCCGCGCCATCGATGACCTCGGCAAAGAAGCCCTGCTCGGTGCCGTGCTCACCGGCCTCATGGTCCTCCTTTTCCTCCGCGACCTCCGCAGCGCCGTCATCGTCATCCTCAACATCCCCATCGCCATTGCCGCCGCACTGCTCGCTTTGTGGATCAGCGGCTACACCGTCAATTTGATGACCCTCGGCGGCCTCGCCCTTGCTGTCGGCATCCTCGTTGATGAAGCGACGGTGGAGATCGAGAACATCCATCGCCGCATGAAAGAAGGGAGCGCGGGCACTCTTTCCCGCATTGTTTTGGAAGCTTCCGAAGAAACCATCGGCCCGCGCAGCCTTTCGATGCTCTGCATCCTCGCCGTGTTCGTGCCGAGCTTTTTCATGACCGGCGCTGCCAAGGCCCTTTTCCTGCCCTTGTCCCTCGCGGTCGGCTTTGCCATGATCGCCTCCTACCTGCTCTCCAGCACCCTCGTGCCCATCCTGAGCATCTGGTGGCATAAAGAACCCCGTCAATCAGGTCAGTCGCGTCAATCAAGTCCCAGTCCCCTGCGCTATCTCTTCCTCCCATCCATTACCACGCGCCACCTCCTCGTCCCCGCCTACCTCGCCGGCACGATCTTCGCCATCACGCTGTTCATTCCTTTCCTCGGCACCGAAATCTTCCCGCAGATCGACGCTGGCCAGCTCCAACTCCGCCTCCGCGCCCCCACCGCCACGCGACTCGAAACCACCGAGCAGATCGCCACGCGCACGCTTGCCATCATCGGCGAAGAAGCCCCCATCGCCACCAGCATGGGCCTCATCGGCGTGCATGCGCCGAACTACCCCGTCAATCTCATCCACCAATGGAACAGCGGCCCCGAGGAAGCCACGCTGCAAATCCAGCTCAAGCCCGGCTCACCGCCCATCGCTGCGCTGCGCGAAAAACTCCGTGCCAAGCTCGCCACCGAGTTTCCCGGCGTCTCGTTCTCCTTTGAGCCTGCCGACATCGTTTCACGCGTCATGTCGCTCGGATCGCCCACGCCGATTGAAGTCGCCGTCAGCGGCAAAGACTTTGCCGCCAGCCGTGCGCACGCCGAAACGCTCCGCGCCAAGCTCTCTGAGCTAAAAGACCTCCGCGATGTGCAATTCAGCCAAACCCTCGACTACCCCAGCGTCGATGTGAACATCGACCGCGAACGCGCCGGCCTGCTCGGCGTGAAGATGAGCGATGCCACACGCAGCCTCGTCGCCGCCACTGCGAGCAGCCGCTTCACCGTGCCCAACTACTGGGCCGATCCGAAATCCGGCCAAAGCTACAGCCTGCAAGTCCAGGTGCCGCAGACGATGATGAAAAGCCTCGAAGACCTGCGCAACCTGCCCGTCAGCAGCGACAAACAAACCACCGTCCCGCTGCGCAACATCGCCAAAATCACCGAAGGAAACGTCATCGGCCAATACGACCGCTACAACATGTCCCGCACCGTTTCGGTCATCGCCAACCTGCATGACCAACCGCTCGGTTCCGTCGCCAAACAGGTCGAAAAAGTCATCGCCGACAACCCTGCGCCCACCGGCACCAGCGTCGCCCTCCGCGGCCAGGTCCCGCCGATGAAGGAACTGCAAAGCGGCCTGCAAAACGGCCTCTTTATCGCCATCATCGCCATTTTCCTCCTGCTCGTCGCCAACTTCCAAAGCCTGCGCCTTGCCCTCATCGTGCTCACCACGATTCCAGCGGCCTTGCTCGGCGTCGTGCTCGCCTTGAAGCTCACCGGCACCACGGTCAATATTCAGAGCTTCATGGGAGCCATCATGGCCGTTGGAGTTGCCGTCGCGAACGCCATCCTCCTCGTCACCTTCGCCCACCGAGCCCAATTGAGCGGCCTCAATAAACGCGACGCCGCCCTCGAAAGCGCCACCACCCGCCTGCGCCCCATTTTGATGACCAGCCTCGCCATGATCGCCGGCATGATCCCCATGGCTCTCGCCAAATCCCAAACCTCCCCTCTCGCCATCGCCACCATCGGCGGCCTCGCTTTGGCCACCGTCGCCACGCTGCTCGTGCTGCCTGCTGTTTACGCGCTGCTGGCGAGCACGACAGCGAAGGAAGCTTCGCTGGAGCCTGATTGCATAGCTTGACCCGTCCTTCGCGTCATGGCACACTCCTAATATGACGATCACCCTTCCTAGCGAACAAGATAGCATCCTGACTCGGCTCGTTGCGCAGGGGCGTTTTCGTTCTCCACAGGAGGCGGTGAGTGAAGCGGTGCGCCGCTTGGAAATAGACCTCGAGCGTGGTGACCTCATGCCCGCTGCGCTCTCAGACGATGAGGCTGAACAAGTCTATTCCCCTGATGCTGAGTGGGAGAAAATTGAGCTATCCCTGGCGGGTCGTGCCAGACCCGAGGTATGAATCAATGGGAAATCAGAACCTATGCGTTTCCCGGAACGGGAGAACACCCCGCCGTCATTATTTCGCATCCGCTTCGAGCTGAGCGCAAAGAAACCGTGGAAGTGCTGCTATGCACGACCCTTCGCACCGGTCATAAAACAGGTCCCCATGAGGTCATTCTCAATGGCGCAGACGGACTCGACTGGAGCACACTTTGCCGCTGCGACTTAATCTACTCCATTCCGCGAAGCGAACTCACAAGCCTCCGTGGCACCGTCTCCATCGCCAGACGCCGGGACATCATCCGCAAGATCATCGCCAGCCATGGTTGGGCCTGATAACTCAAGAGCAGTCATCATCACAGGGACCTAAACGCTTTAATTTCCAATGCGCATCCTCATCTTCCTCCTTTTCACGACACTCGCCTCGGCTCTCGAACTCCCCACCACCAAGCCCAGCACCGGCACGATCCATCGCTGGGTTTCGCTGCCCGCCACACTCGCGCCCTGGCAGCAGGCGACGCTGCACGCCAAAGTCACCGGCTACATCGCCACGCTCACCGTCGATAAAGGCGATGCGGTCAAAGCAGGTCAAGTCCTCGCCACACTCGAAGTGCCCGAGCTTCAGGCCGATATCGCCAAATCGAAAGCTGAGGTCACGGCGGCTCAAATCGAGGTGAAGCGCCTCCATGAAGCACGCGCGAAGTCTCCCGATCTCATCCTGCCACAAGCCGTCGATGACGCCGAAGCCAAGCTCGCCATCGCCAAAGCCGGACTGGAACGCAGCGAGACGCAAATCCAGTTCGCTACCCTCAAAGCACCCTTCGACGGCATCATCACAGCTCGCTTTGCCGACATCGGCTCACTCGCCACGGCGAACACGACCAAGCTCCTCGAAGTCACCGACCTCAGCACGCTCCGCCTGCAAATCCCCGTCACGGAACTCGAAACCGGTCTCGTGACTGTTGGAAAGCCGATCAAAGCTCAGATGGATGCGGCAGGAGCCACGCCCGTCGAGGCCAGCATCAGCCGCATCGCCTATGCACTTGATCCTGTGACGCGCACGATGCTCGCCGAAGCTGATTTGAAGAACCCTGATCTCAAACTCCGCCCAGGCATGTATGCGATGACCAAGATCGCGGTCGAAAAACACGACAACGCCACGCTGATTCCCGTGGGCGCTCTGGTGATGGAAAAAACCAACGCTTTTGTTTTCAAACATGCCGATGGAAAAGCGATGAAGACGGCGGTGAAGATTGGCTTCAACGACGGTGTCAATGTCGAGGTGCCCGAGCTGAAAGCCGATGATGCGCTCTTCATTCCCGGAACTGTTGCACTGACGGATAAGCAGCCTGTTTCGATCAAGCCATGAAGCACTTTCTTTTTCTCCTTCTGACCGCGACCGCGTCGGCTGCGCCGATGCATGTGGATCTGCCGACTGTTATGAAGCTCGCGGGAGCCAACAACGACGAGATTGAACTCGCGCGGGTGAAGCATGCGGAGTCGATTGCCGAATCCAAACTCGCGTGGCAGCGCTTTTGGCCCACGTTGAGTTTGGGCGTTGGTTATCGCGGACACGAGGGCCGCATTCAGGATGTGGCAGGTGCCATCTTTGATGCGCGGAAACAGCAATACACCGTGGGCACGGCGGTGGTGATTGATTGGTCGCCGGGCGATCTCTATTACTCAGCGCTCGCAGCCAAACAAAAGGCGATTGCCGCCGAGCAATTGGCTGAGAAATCGCGTCGGGATATTGTCATGGAAGCCACGGCGCGTTATTTCGATCTGTTGGCCACCGAGGCCAGCGTTGTCATTCTGGAGGACGATCTCCGTCTCACGCAGGATTATGAAAAACAAATCGGTGGAGCAGTGACAGCGGGCACGGCTTTTCGGGCAGATCTCCTTCGGGTCAAAACCCAAGTCTCCCGCGCGAGGCTCACCATCCGGCAACACCAGGAGAAACGGGATCTAGCAGCGGCCGCTCTTGCGGAGACTTTGCGCTTACCGCCGGAGACGGAACTGCGGCCCGCAAAAGCCGACCTGGTTCCTGTGCGATTGAATGGGAAAAAAGGTGTCGCAAGCATGCTCACAGATGCCGTGCAAAATCGACCCGAACTCAAAGCGGCCTCAGCTGCGAACAGTGCGGCTACCTTTGAGCGGGATCGAGCACGCATCGCGCCTTTGATTCCGAGTGTGCAGGCGGGCTATAACTTTGGAGGTCTCGGAGGTGGCTTCGCCGGTGACATGGGCAACTTCGGCGATTCACAGGATTTCTACGCCGGTCTCGGATGGAAGATTGGACCGGGGGGGCTTTTTGACAAACAGCGTCTAGTCATCGCCGGAGCACGTGAGGAGGCGACGGTTTTACAAGCGGGACAAATCAAAGCGGCCATTGGTCGTGAGGTGGTCGAAGCCGCGGCGAAATCACAAAGTGCCCACGATCAAATCGCCATCAATGACGAGGCCGTCACAGCTGCTGAAGAAATGGCCAAGCTGGCCAAGGAACGTCAGGCCAGCCAGCTCGGCGTGGTGTTGGAGTATCTGTTAGCGCGGGAGGAACTCACCCGCGCCCGTCAAAGCCGCGTGATGGCCGTGACTGATTTTAACAAAGCGCAGCACGAGCTGAAGCGAGCGATTGGGAATTAACTTTCCTTGATTACTTGAGGAGTGAATCGAGGGCAGTGCCTTCGGGTTCCTTGCCTTCGCTTTTGATCCAAAGCGGGAGTGGATCTTGGATCAAGATCATCCCTGGTAGATCGAGGTATTTGGATCCGCCAGGAAGGAAGATGGGATCACGGTAGTCGAGCACTTTACCAAAACGGAAGCCGTGGGTATCCACGGCGGCGCGGTCGATGGCTTCACCGGCCAAGGCGCGGGCTGCGATGGCGATGGGACCAGTCTGCGGACCGAAAGCGGCGAGACAAACGGTCTTGGGATTCTCGTGAGCGCCCACTTTGGCATGGCGCAGAAAGCGCACGACGCTGAGCACGTCATGAGTGCGCTGGGCAAAGAGGGCGTGATTGTAACCATGGGTGTAGCCGGCGAACTCGCGTGGGTTTTTCACCACGGCGGTTTGCTTCACAGGCTCTCCCCCTTGCAGCAGAAGATCGACTCCGAGGACGGTGGCACCATTGGCGACGAGCTTTGTCACTTCGTCGTTTTGCAGGCCAGATCGGCCCGCATCATCCAGCCAAAGGATGGCGCGGCCGTTCCATTGTTTGGGGTAAAGCCAGGTGACCTTCAGTTCTTCGTTGTAGGTCTTGTTGATGAGGCTGCCCGTCATTTCGAGATGGTCACCGCGATCCTGCTTGTCTTCGAGTGTCCATTCGACATCGCCAGCTTTTTCATAAACGCGACCGATGATGGTCTCGATGCCTTGCCGGAGGACATGGGGCTCTGCAGCGCGGATGTTTTGATCGGAGTCGTCTTGGAACCATTTCAAAATCTTGCGCTCGAACTCGGGATCGGCGGCTTTCGGTGCGGGGTGCTTGTCGTCCCAGACGGTGAGTTGCTCGCGGGTGAGCGGCTCGAAGTCGCGCTCGATGACGGGTGAGGGGAGGCCGAGTTTGAAGTGCTTATTGACGAAGGTGTAAAACGCGGAGCGCGTGACGGCGTTGTAGTTGTGCGGAAAGTGCTCGCCGCGGAGGAGCATCACGTTGTCTTTTTTGCCGTGGGTCTCGTAGAGTTTTTGCAGATCTGGGAAGCCCTTGGTAGCCATTTCTTTGGTCCAATCATTCGCCGTATTCATGCCTTGAGGTTTGGGTGCAAAAAGACCGGCAAACTCAACATTGCCCGTGTTGATGCGAAGAAGGGATGCGTTTTCGCAAGTGCAGCCGCCTTGCATGGAGGTGCTGACCATGACGCAAGGGAAGGAGAGTTTGATGCGGTCATCGATGGCGGCCAGCAACATCGTCTGAGTGCCGCCGCCGCTGGCACCGGTGATGGCGGTGCGCTCAGGATCGATCTCGGGCAGGCTGAGCAGGAAGTCGAGACCGCGAATGGCATTCCAAGTTTGCAGGCCCATGATGGACTGGAGGTGGGACTCAGCTTGCGGACTGTAGAGGCCCCAGTTTTCAGTCGTGTTCGCTTCGGGTCGCTGTTTGGCAAACTTGTGAACAATCTCCCTCGAGAACTGGACGGAATCTGAATCACTCAGCATGTCCCACTGCCAAACCACGCAGCCCATCCGCGCGAGTTGAATGCAGAGCGACTGGAAAATGCTTTTTCCACCGCGCTCAAAACGCTCACCGCCGGACGCGATCTCCCGGCGCACGACATCATCTTCTGCCAGAGCGAGCCGTGCATCCTGCCAGTGACCATGCGCGAACATCACGCCGGGAACCTTGCCTTTGATGACGGTGGGTTTCCAAAGGCTGCCAGTGACAAAGAAGTCGGGAGCGCTCTCGAAATAGACCTTCTCGACGGTGTAGCCATCGCCCTCGATCTTCCCGTGGACCACAGCATTCAGCGGTGTTTTGGTCGGCATGGGCCACAAGCCCTGGGATACGAGAATCTGGCGGCGCACCTGTTCCTTGCGCACATCCCATTCGCTAAGGGATGAAGGCGGATCGAAGGGGAAATAGCCGTTTAGATCTTTCGGTGGTTGGAGTCGAATGTCCTCGGCATGAGCGAGAGTCGAAAGAAGTGCGGCGAGGAGAAGCTGTGATTTCATGAAGAGCAGGGAACGTCTGAGCTACCATTACGCAACTCAGACATGGAGTTCTTCAAAGGCCAGTGGGAATCAGACGGCTGGCATCGGTGCGAGAGTAAATATTGGGACTCAACAAGCTTCACCCACTGCCCTGAGGATAACGGCGCGGAGGTTGGTGCTGATCCAGAAGTCGGCCTCTTTTTCCAAACGGTCTAAGAGAGGAGCTACGGCGGGAATGAAGGAGCGTTCTTTAGCGTCTCGAAGAATACCCAGCAGGCCGATCGCTCGAAGGCCGAGAGAAGCGGCAGCGGCGCGGCCAGCCAACTCATCCATGAGCACGGCTGCGGCCTGTCTCTCGACGGCCAGCGAAAGGGCGGCGACCTCTCCGGCTTGCAAGCGGGAGGATGAAGCCAATGAGGGTAACAGACGGAATGGCGCAGCCTTTTCAATGAAGTCGGGGAAAGCCAGGCCCTGAAACCGCGCATCCTCTGAGGCCAGCCTTTGAAACTCCACCACTACCATTGGGGGAGCCAGAATGCTGCCATACAAATGTCGCAGCAAGTCCTGTTGCCCGACAAGGCAGAGATTGAGAACAACGGAAGTATCTGTGACGACGGTCACAGGCTACGTAGGGCAAGAATCGTTTCCAAATCTTGTGCCCAACGCTCTTCGTCATACGAGGGAATGCGGCGGGCGCAAAGCGTCTGGTCGAAGGCGTGGAGGTCCAGACCAGCCATGCGGGCGGCTACGCCGCGCGACACATGACCTGCCGCATAAGCGCCGCAAGCGAGATCGAGCAAGATTTCGGACTCACCCATTTCGGTGAGCGCAGGATCATCTGGAAGGGTAATGGTCATCGAGCCAAGTTAAGTGACTGCATCAGGTTTTGCAAAGATAGATGCGGCATTCACAGAGGGCTGCGGGAATTAGACGGCTGGCATCGGCGCGAGCTCTTCTTCGATTTTCCCGAGTTCGGTCTTGGGCGAGACGAGGGTGGTCATCTCACGGAGGCGCAGGGCTACGGTTTCGACTTCGTCGGTGTGACCTCGTGGGAAGCAGAGGACGAGGGTTTTGCCTGAGGATTCGATGACGAGGTTCTCGCTGAGGAAGCGGGACTCGACTTCGATGCGTGCACCGACGAGGGGCACCTCGAACAGGCGGTCTTTCAGTCCACCGAGCACGGCGAGCCAAAGGGAGGTGCCTGTTTTTTTAGCGACGAGGATGCTCTTGAAATTGGGCTTTAAGCCTTTGAGCCCTTTGCTTTTTCCGGTGATGCAGCGGGCGGTCCAGAGGACATCGGGCTCGGAGGTGGATGCTTGACTCGCGAGCAGGCCGAGGAGACCGCCGTCGAGTTCTTTGGTGAGCTCGATGGGGTTCATGAGCGGCTCCCGACGACCTGGCATGCGCAGCTTGTTCCAGATCAGCCAGAGGGAAGAGCGGATGCTGCGGAAGATGCGGGGAAACACGATCCAGATGAGCAGAATCAGGGTGGAGAAGACACCGAGGGCGATGATGGGCTTCAGGAAGATGAGGAGGGAGCCACCAACGACGAGGATGTCCTCAGCCAGACTCATGGCGACGTTTGAGAAAGGTTCGGGTGAGTGATTGATGAGAAGGCGTGTGCCGGCCTTAGCACTGTGAGTGGTGAGCGCTGCACCACCGGCAGCGAGGCCTGCGGCGACTTGCATCCAGGGCTCCATGTCACCCACGGCCTGAAGCCCGATCAGGGTGCCTCCAACGGGTCGGATGATGGTGTGCACACTGTCCCAGAGTGAGTCCACCCACGGAATCTTGTCTGCAAAAAACTCCATCACAAAAAACACACCTGCCACGGTGAGGACGACCGGGTGACCAAAGACCTCGAGATGCTGGTGGTGCTCCGCGAGCTGGAGCCAATTAAACCTGACGAGCAAACCGGTGAGGAGCACGGTCAGGTAAAGATTCACTCCCGCGAGAGAAGCGAGGCCGAGGCCCATGCCGAGTTCAGTGAGAATGTCCATGGTGCTGTGTGTATCACGATGCGGAAGATCGTGCGGTTACAATTTGAGGTTTTTTTTGGAAGTCGCCGGTGAAGGAGGTCACGGTGGGCGATACTTGACGATGTTGCGGTGATAGATCTCACACTCCTTTTTGTGCAGCCAGAGGCTGAGCCAAAAGCAGCCCATGGACGCGATGAGCGTGAGGAAAATGAGGCTGCGCCCTTTCCCTGCCGCCACCAGGATCAATGTGAGGGTGCTCACCAAGGCGAGCGAATAAAAGGCCCAACCGGTGCTGGTGCGTCGCTTCGTCTGCTCCCGAATGAGCGGGCCGTATGAGGGATCATGGGTGGCGACGATTCGGGGTTGGGCTTTCTCCCGGAGCGTCACGTAAGGCCAGACGCTACCCGAAGAAACGGCGAGCAGCACCAGGGCGAGCAGGCGAGATTTGCCCTCTTTGAAAAAAACAGACAGCGCCAAAAAAAGGAATCCCGCTGCGATGCCATAGAGAGGCAAGGCCTCAAGCAGGAGATGGGCGTATTCTGGGTCTCGAACGCTCTGCCAGAGATTGATCAGTTCGCGCCACATAACGAGGAGTGAATCAAAAGAGGTCCTGCTGACTGCGAAGCGGGGGTGGGAGGTTCAGCTTCTTATAGGCGGCCGCCATGGCGACGCGGCCTCGAGGTGTGCGCTTCAGGTAGCCCTGCATGACGAGGTAGGGCTCATGCACGTCCTCGAGTGTCGAGGCATCTTCTCCCACGGCGACGGCGACGGAATTCAGCCCCACCGGGCCTCCGTCAAATTTGGTGACGATGGCTTCGAGGATGCGCTTGTCCATTTCATCGAGTCCATTTTCATCGATGTCCCGCATGGAGAGTGCCTGACAGGCCACGTCTTCCGTGATGATGTTTTGCGCCTTCACTTGAGCAAAGTCACGCACCCAGCGGAGAAGGTGATTCGCGACACGCGGTGTGCCGCGTGAGCGTCGGGCGATCTCGAGTGCGCCCTTGGGTTGGATCTCGACTTGGATGAGGCCCGCTGATCGGGTGATGATGTGTTGGATCTCCTCGTTGGTGTAGTAGTCGAGCCGATTCGGAATGCCGAATCGTGAGCGCATGGGCGCGGTGAGCATCCCGGCGCGGGTGGTGGCACCGACGAGCGTGAAGGGCGGCAGGTCAATGCGGATGGTGCGGGCTTTGGGGCCTTGATCGATGATGATGTCGAGCCTGAAGTCTTCGATGGCTGGATAGAGGTACTCCTCAATGCTCGGGTGGAGTCGATGGATCTCGTCGATGAAAAGGATGTCCTTGTCCTGAAGATTCGTCAGGATGCCAGCCAAATCACCTGCGCGCTCGATCTGGGGTCCGCTGGTGGTTTGCAGGCGAGAACCGACGGCGGTGGCGATGAGATTGGCCAGAGTCGTTTTGCCCAAACCGGGAGGACCGCAGAGCAACACGTGATCGAGCGGCTCGGAGCGGATCTTGGCGGCCTCGATCATCACGAGCAGCTGCTCTTTCACCTTCGTTTGGCCATGGAAGTCGGCAAAATCTCCCGGCCGTAGAGCGAGGTCGAAGGGAGTGTCAGGGGCGTTGAACGTTTCGGGTTTCAAAGGCGGAAGGCTCCATGGTAGATGCAGTCCCGGGGGTTTGCCAGTGAGTAGATTAGTCGAGGTGGCAGATCGCTTTGATCACGCCGCTGCCGGGTTTTACCCATTCGGCGAAGGCTTCGGGCAATTGGCCAAAGGCAGCCCGGTGCGAGATCCACGGGCGCGTGTTGATCCGGCCCGAGTCGATGAGCTGAATGATGCGAGGGAAGTCCGAGGATAACGCATTTCGGCTGGCGAGGAGAGTGAGCTCCCGCCGATGAAGGAGAGGGTCATCAAAGGTGACGGGCTCTTTGGTGATGCCGACGAAAACGATGCGACCGGTGAACTTGGCGTAGTTTAGTGTTTGGCTCATTGAGTTGGCGTTCCCCGTGGCATCAAAGACCACTTGAGCGAGGCAGTCGGGCGGGGTGTGATTCAGGAGAACGACATCGGGGTAATTTGCCTCAACAAAGTTTCGGCGCTCCTCATTGTTTTCCCACACGGCGACGCGATCGGTCGCGAGCCGGGCAAACTCGAGAACGGATAGACCGATCGGGCCGGCGCCGATGATGAGAACGTCATCATGAGTGGTGACGGCACCCCGATCTACGGCGTGGCAGCCAATGGCCAGCGTCTCGACGAGGGCGAGTTGTTCAAAGGTGAGCTTGCTGCTTCGATGGAGTTTGTGAGCCGGCAGGATCAATCTCTCACACATGCCGCCATCGCGATGCACGCCCAGCACCTCGAGTGTCTCACAGCAGTTCGTGCGTCCTTGTTTGCAGGAATGACAATGACCGCAGTTCAAGTAGGGCTCGACGGAGCAGTGATCACCGATCTGAAGATGATCGACACCTTCTCCGATGGCCAGCACCTCGACCCCGAGCTCATGCCCCAAGATGCGAGGGAATTGAATGAAGGGCATCTTTCCCAGATAGCCGCTGACATCGGTGCCGCAGATACCAATGGCGCGGATGGCTACCAAAGCCTCACCTGCCGCCGGTGGGGATGGCTCGGCGGATTCGATCCATTCAAAGGTTTGAGCAGCAGCAAGGCGGAGGGCTTTCATGGTTGAAGTTGGTATTGGCCCGCTTGGATCGTGATGGATGGCGGAAAATGCTTGGACTCAAAATGATCATGGCCGGCCTGAAGTTCGCTCCAGAATTTGCAGTGAGCGTCTGCCGCGAGGCGGGCTTTTTCCAGGCGGGCGGGGGTCATGCGGAATGGAAAGATGTGCACGGGCACTTGGGCCTGGCCTTTGTCGAGTGCGGCCTCAATGATCAGGTAAATCTCCTCGATCACGGGATCAGTCATGGCGAAGCAGCCGATGCTCACGTTCCTCCCATGAACCATGATGAGGCTGCCGGTGCGCTCGTGATGGCGGTCGTAGGCATTGGGATAGCCAATGTTAAAGGCGAGGTGATAACGGCTGGCGGGATTGAGGAGTGATTTTCCAAAGCTGTAAAAGCCTTCGGGTGCTTGCATGTCACCTTCCCGAGTTTTCGGCCCGAGGTAGCCTGAAAATAGGGCGATGGGATAGCTGCGAAAGAGCTGATAGCGCGCTCCTGGTTTCGGCTGGAGCCAGAGTTCCAGTTCATTCGTTTCTTTGAAGATGCGAATGAATGCAGGCTGACCGAGCGCGAGTGATCGCGTCGCTAATTCCGCATTGAGCTGCGGTTGCAGCCTGCGACGAACATCCGCGAGGCGCTCCGCAGCGGGCAGTGTGTTCCACTCATGAGCAGGAGGTGGAGCCGGGTAAGGAAGGGTAATCGAGGCAGCAGGCATGACTTGAGCTTCGGCGTTTTGAATGAAGCCTTGAATCTTCCTCAGGCCTGTCGAATCTGGCAGGTAAAGAGCCCCGACGAAGACGGTCAAGGCTCCTGCGGTGATGATGCCCCGCCAGCGCATGGTCGTTTAGTTTGCAGGTAGGATTTGCACCGCATCGAGGTGCACATTGCCACCGGCTCCCTCGGTGCGGAAGATCACCGCAGCCTCTTCTCCTGCATTGAACTTGAAGGTGCCGAGGCTGTGGGCGCCTTGCTTGCCACTCGCAGGTTTGGATTGATCCACGGTGAATGTTTTTTCACCCGCGCTGCTGACGACGGAAACTGGGGCCGTCTTCGCACGGTTAGCGTGGGGCTGCCAATAGATCTGCACCTGATAATCTCCGCTCTCCTTAACGGCGAAAGAGAAACGTGCGCTGGCACCTTTGGCACTGGCGAATCGGTAGTGATCTCCGACAAATGGCTTCAGCCCCTCACCTTTGCTCCAATTGCCCGTCAGCTCGGCGTCTTCGTCATCAATAACGATGCCTTCCAGTTTCTTCGGATCAATGCCTTCGCCCGTGATTTCAGGAAGCTTCTTCGCGTTTGCTGGAAGGTAAAGCTCGCCTTGCAAACTATCGCGACGCATGGCGCCAGGCTTGGACATGAGATCCTTCAGAATGTCGAGGTATTGCTCATAAACACCTCGGGGGGTGGTGTGGTGGCGCACGCTGATCCAGGCTGCTTTACCCACGACTTCACCAAACATGCCGCAGGTGCGCATCACGCGTGTGCTGCCGAGGGCAAAGCGGTCCACGCTAATGTTGCGGCCTGCCATGAAGAGATTGCCAATGTCCTTGGAGTAAAGGCAACGGTAGGGCACGGGATAACCATTTTTCCGATCCGTGTGTTTCCCAAACTGGGCACGAGAGATGAAGGGATTCCCGGGGAACTTGGCTGCATACTGCTCTTTCGGGTAATGCAGATCCTGATCCCAAGTGGTGGGCACGCAGGCATCGGGGTGGACGACTCCTTTGACCATGTCCTCACCAGGAAGAATCATGTCTCCGACGATCCGGCGCGACTCGCGCGGGCCGCCGATGTAAGCGAGCCACTGCATGTCATAGCTGGCGTATTTTTCTGCGGCCTCACGCTTCAGAGCGCTGACTGCGCCGTAAACCGCGCGGAAATTCCAGTCGCGGATGCGCTCGAGGCCATTGATCGGGTCTTGATCAAATCCGCTCTCCCAGAACCACTCGCCATGCACATAGTTTTCGGAATCAGCGGCGGGTTTGTAGCCTGGCTCGAATCCGGTCAGGTTACTTTTGTTCTTCACACCATAGGGTTCCAATTCCCGAGGCTCAGGGAAGTCTCCCATCTTCAGATCCAAAGCCCAAGGTGTCGCGGGCCAGTTCTTGGGTTTGTCAGATTTTTTCAGGACCCACATGTTGCTCATGCCCATGCGTCCTTTTTCTTCCTGCAAGATCGTAGCACCTGCGAGAAAGCCAACGCTGCCGTGGCCCGTGCAATCGCTGAAAAACTTACCGCGGAATCGGGTCTCTTTGCCCGTTTGGGTGTCGAGTCCTGTGACGCTGCGGATTGTTTTTTTATCGGTCATTTCGACTCCATAGACGTGGGTGTTGAGAAAGAGATCGATGGTCTTTTCTGCGCGCACGACTTCCTCTTTCAGTTTGTCATTGAACTCATCGGGAGAAGCCGCTGGGCTGTTGCTAGCACGGTCCGCAAACTCCTCCACGATCTCGCCAAGGTGCGGATACAAACCCCGACGTGTTCCTCCCATGGCCCAGACCTGAATTTCGCTGGAGCCATTGCCGCCCAAAACGGGGCGGTTTTGAATAAAGGCTACCTTCAGACCTTGACGCGCGCCGGAGAGTGCGGCGCCCATGCCGGAGTAGCCACCACCCACCACGACCAGATCGTACTCGGCCGATTCGGTTGCCTTTTCTGGCAGGCCGAGGAGTTTGCGGCGGAGTTGATTGGTAGCCGCCAGTTCAGTGGGCGGTGTAAAAGTAGGGTCCTTGCTGAGCAAAATTGCATCGACACGGCCATCGAAACCGGTGAGGTCCACGAGGCCGATCTTGGCGCTGCCCGTGAGGTCAGCGGTGCCTGCTTCTTCCCACAGCCAGTCTTTTCCCTCGGTGCCTAGGACTTTGTCGAGCACCTTGCCATTCACGCTGACGTGGAATTTTCCTGGCGCTCCCGGGGCATCCCAGGGGCCAACCCAGTTCTTGGTGCGCACCCAGACTTTGTAACTGCCAGGTGCGCTCACCGTCACTTCAGTCTCTGCGTTTTTGACGGGCGTGCCCATACCATGCGCCAAAAGATACGGAGAACCCATGATGTCGATGAACTGGGTGTCCAACATCCAGCCGCCGGGATTGGCAAAGGATTCTGCCTCGACCCAGACCTGCTGGGCTGAGAGTGACGAAAGGGCAAAAGCCGAACTGAGGAGGATGGAGAAAATCTTCATGAATTGGGAATGGGCAGCTTAAACAAAATGCGGGCATCCGCCAGTTTATTCATCAGGTGGGAAGCCGCCCTCTTGGAGCTTATTTCACCACTTCCACATTCCGCAGCCCTAGTTCGCCCTCAAAAACCAGGAGGTGAAAGGCACCTTTGGGCTGGGCGATGATCGGGTGCTTGGCTTTGACGGTAGAGCCAGCGACTTGGGCGATGAGTTCGTCGCCTTTGAAGGTGAGGCGAAGGGTGTGCCAAGCGTCGGATTTGATTTTGAGTTTTTCGCGGGCGAGCTGAACCGTTTTGTCGGCGCTCTCGCCGGGTTCTGCATTCTTGGCGATGTCGATTTTCCCTCCGCCAATTACAATGCGGAAACTGCCTTTGGGTTCGCTCGTGTGGATCCGGACGGAGATTCGGTCGGCATCGCGGAAGTTGAAATCCAACTGCAGGGTACCGTTGGTGATGGCCAGCGGAGCGCTGAGGTCGGCCGGCTTGTCTTTGATTTTGCTCTTCCCCCAGAAAGCGCCTTCGCTCAGCTTCCAGTTGCCGATTTGGCTCCAAGGTTTTTGAGGAGCTGAATCAAGGCGGGCGCTGAGTAACTTTTCTCCGGCGAGTTCGGGTAGTTTTGCAATTTCGATTTTGGGTTTGACCACGACGGGTGGCAGCTCGCGGCTGTATCCCCCATCACGGTATCGGACCAGCAGCCCTTCGAGTTCGCGCACGATCTCAGGGTGCTGAGCGGAGACTTCCGAAGTCTCGGCGATGTCAGCGTTCAAGTCATAGAGCATCCGGCGAAACTCCGCAGCGTGGGCGCGTTTGGCTGTGGCCTTCACATCGTCGGCGGGGACGCCTTCGATCCATTTCCAGGGGCCTTTGCGGATGGCGAAATTACCATCCGCACTGTGGACGATCAGGTCTGGGCGAATGGAGCCTTCATATTTTTGGCCAAGCCATGCACGCGAGACATCATAGCTGTCTTCGGCGGCCTCGCTCGCTTTCGGCAAAGGGTAACCCGTGATGCCGGCGATGGTGGCCAGTGTGTCCACGATGCTGATTGTCTCGGCGCACACAGTGCCAGCCGGGACATGTCCAGGCCAGCGGACGAGGTAAGGCACGCGGAATCCACCTTCCCAGACATTGTGCTTTCCTCCCTTGAAAGGTCCGACGGGTTTCAGGCCAGCTTTTTGTGCCGTGGATTGAGGGCTGTCCCTCTCGGTGTTGACGCCACCATTGTCGCTCGAGAAAAGAATAAGCGTGTTATCGAGCACGCCCTTCTTTTCGAGCGCCGCGATCACGCGTCCCACGCTCTCGTCCAATTCGTGAACCCAATCGCCAAAGGAGCCGGCCTTGCTGCTGCCTGCTGTCGCGGGTGAAGGCGTCACGGGATTATGGACAGCGACGGGGGTGTAGTAGAGAAAGAAGGGCTTATCGCTCGACTGTTTTTCGATCCACTCCGTCGCTTTGTCCGTCAGCAGGGGCATGACCGCTTCATCGATCCGTTTGGGTGCATTGAGCGGAATGGTTTTACTGCCACCGCCTGTCTTGCCCTCTTTCAGGGTCACATAGGGTGGGGATGGATCGGTCGGACTCTCTTTGTTCAGGCCGTAAACCCAGTGGTCCTCGATGTAGATTCCAGCGATGTCACCGTGATTGCTGGGAACGCTGAAGTGGTAATCAAAGCCAATCTCCAGTGGCCCAGGCTTGAGCTCTTTGGAATAGTCGCATCGCTCAGCAGTTCCGTATCCGAGGTGCCATTTGCCGACAGCGGCGGTGTTGTAGCCCTGCTGCTTCAGCATCGAGGCGATGGTCAGTCGCGTGGTTTCGATATGCAAAGGCGAGAGTGTGCCGAGCACCTCACTCTGAAGGGAGGTCCGCCAACAATAGCGTCCGGTGACCATGGAATAGCGTGTGGGTGAGCAGACGGAGGAAGTGGTGTTCGCATCCGTGAAGCGGCGACCTTCCTTGGCGAGCCGGTCAATGTTCGGTGTGCGAATCAAGGCGGGATCCGCGCCGTAACATCCGACTGTTCCGTAGCCGAGATCATCTGAGAGTATGATGACAATGTTTGGTTTTTCAGCGGCTTGAAGGCTGAGAAAGTTGGCGATGACGAAGAGGAGAATGCGTTGGAGCATGGTCATTCAACGCGGCGGTTAGTTCCGCATTGCACCGAAACTCGGCGAGTTTAGATCGTGTGATTGGAGGGTCATTGGGCCACGAGTTGACGGAGGGGCGTTGTCGGTAGAGGGATGACGTTGATGAAACCTGAAAAAATCAAATTCATGCTGATGGCCTCAAACATGGGGCGGGCGGTGAAGTTTTACCGGGATGTGATTGGTTTTGAAGAGATCTTCACGACGGACTTCTGGTCGGAGCTGGCTTTTGGGGATGCCATCATCGCCCTCCATGGCGGGCATAATGGGTCGAAAAATCCGACGGGGTTGAGCCTTCAATTTGAGGATGTTTTGGAGGCGGCGGATCGAATTCAGGCGGGTGGGGCCGCGATCATCGAGACTCCGATCCAGCGGCCCGGAGAGCCCCTTTTGCAGGGGAGGTTCCGGGACCGCGAGGGCAATGAAGTGCACATCACGCAGTATCTTGGCTGAGACGCTTGCACCCGGCTGGACTCAGGCCTATATGCGCCCTTCCGCTGAAAGAGGCGGGCTCCCACATGTCCAAAACCAAGCACTATCACTTCATCGGAATCTGCGGCACCGCCATGGGCTCCACCGCACTGGCTTTCCGCGCTCAGGGTCATAAGATCACGGGTTCAGACGGGGCCGTGTATCCGCCGATGTCCACCCTGCTGGAGTCCAATGGAGTGGAGCTTTTCAGCGGCTACAAGCCTGAGAACCTGCCGGACAATGCGGATCTTTACATCGTGGGCAATGCCGTCTCTCGCGGCAATCCTGAGCTTGAGGAGCTTCTCAATCGCAAGAAGCGCTACACCTCCATGGCGGAAGCGCTCAAGTGGGAAGTCATTCACGGCAAGAGGAGTTTCGTGGTGACGGGCACGCATGGCAAGACCACGACGACGTCGATGCTGGCCTGGTTGTTTGAAAATGCGGGCAAAAATCCAGGGTTCATGATCGGTGGCGTGCCCGAGAATTTCCCAGTGGGCGCGCGTTTTTCCGACTCGGATCTTTTTGTGATCGAGGGTGACGAGTATGACACGGCTTACTTCGACAAGCGCTCCAAGTTTGTGCATTACCTGCCCGAGTGCGCGATCGTGAACAACATCGAGTTCGATCACGCCGATATCTTCAAGGACATCGACGAGATTTTACTCTCGTTTCAGCGCTTCATGAATCTGGTGCCCAAGAACGGTCACATCTTCATGAATGGCGATGATGCCAATTGCCTGCGCTTGATCGACAAAAGCCCAGCCCCGGTTTCGAAGGTGGGCACGGGTGAGGGCAATGATGTGCGCATCCGCATCACGGGTATGACCCCTGAGAGCACGACTTTTGATCTCAATGGTGCCTCCTTCACGTTGCCGATGATTGGTGAGTTCAATGCGCGAAATGCCGCGATGTGCGTTTGCGCCGCGAGATTTGGCGGACTGACGGATGATGAGATTCGCGCCGGACTGATTTCCTTCAAGGGCGTGCGCCGTCGGCAGCAAGAGCGCGGAGAGGTGAATGGCATCACCATCATTGATGACTTTGGTCATCATCCCACGGCTCTTCGTGAGACGCTTCGGGGCCTGCGTCAGAAATACCCGAGCCGTCGTTTGTGGGCCGTGTTTGAGCCGCGCTCCAACACGAGTCGTCGCAACGTGCTCCAGTATGAACTCATCGAGGCACTCAAGGAGGCCGATGGTTGTGTAATCGCGGCCATCAATGCGCCGGAGAAAGTCGCCCCTGAATCACGCCTAAACCCCGACGCCGTGGTCCACGCCATCACCGCCGCCGGACGCGAGGCCTACTACGAGCCCTCCACGGACTCCATCATCGACAAGCTCAAAGCACGCTGCATCAAAGGCGATGTGATCATCATCTTCAGCAACGGCGGTTTCGACGGAATCCACGCGAAGCTGATCGACCGGCTGAAGTAGGCACCATTCAGGGCAGTTGCACAAATTGGTCGGCTTCGGCGATGGAGGCATTCATCTGCTTCAGGAGCCGTTGGAGATCGCTTTGAATTGTCGGCGGTGCCGCGCAGGGAGCCGATGGCGGCGGCGTTGAGGTTGTGCTTCAGGCAGAGTACTTGGTCACGGAATTGGCTAGGCACAGGCTCCATGGTGGCTTCGGAGGCGTGGAGGGCTGTGTGCCGACCTGCTAGTTCAAATAACTCAACAGAAATAGATCTCAATCGACTCTTACTCATCGGAGCCATCCTGAGATAAAAGGATCGTCATTGTGAGCCCTCAATATGTGTCAGCCAGTTGCTGACCCCGGTTTTCCGCGAGCCAGAGTGGGCGTTGATGAAACCCATCGCTTCCTGGAGTTCCCGCAAGCGTTCCACTTGTGAACGGAACCTATGATCCCTCACCCGCGAGGTGAATCGCTCTGGCAACCAAGGGTGGAGCGATCCACATGCCGCGTTTCTCCAGAGCGGCGATGGAGGCACCCACAGAGGGCAGCAGGCCCGATTGTTTGGCTTGAAGGAGGATGCCAAGCGTGCCTGTCACTTGAAGGCTAAGGGTTTGGGCGATTCGCCGAGCTTTGAGGTCGTCGAGGATGACAGCATCGTGCGCTTCATCCATCGCGGTCTGGATGACCGCAGCCTCGCCCATATCGATCTGCGCTGAGAGCAGGGGATGGACGGTCACACGATGGGAGCGATGGAGGATGCCTGGAAGGGATTGGATTTCCTGCCATTTCGCATCTTTGGCATGACCGGCGGCGAGTTCCTGGCCGAATTCCCAGGGGACGATGACTTCCCCAATCAATCCTGCCAGCGAACCCAGTCCTCCAGGCAAAACGGCGTGAAGATGAATCGCGGGGCTAGTGTTGATGACGGTCATGCAGGGTGCGGGCGACGTTCAGATCACTCTCCAACTCGTCCTCACTCGTCTGCAAGGCGGAGACGCCCCAGCGTCCGAGTTCATAAAGGAAATGCACTCGGGGCATGTCGGCGAGATCGGCGGCTTGGCCGGAACTGAGTCTGCCTGTGTCAAAGAGCTTCACCGCCATGGCCATGCGTGCTTCGCGCTCGAATTCGCCTTCGGAAACGTGCAGGGAGCCGAGAAGCGATTCGGGGTATGGGATGCTCAGAGTCTTCATGGTTGGAGTGTATGGTACCCGAAAGACGGAGGCAAGGTGGAGATTGGCACCTTTCATCTGTGGTGGGTCGTCCGGCATCGCCCAGGGTAAGATGAATGACGCAAGTGCCGATGGTTCCCGGCTGATGCCACGCTCACGAGCTAGAGTAGACGCTGCCCAAACCCATCGCTTCCCGGAGTTCCTCAAGGCCAGCAGCCCAAACAGGGCTCAGAGCGTCTGCACAAATTTGTCGGCTTCGGCGATGGAGGCATTCATCTGCTTCAGGAGTCGTTGGAGATCGCCTTGAATGGTGTCGGCGGTGCCGCGCAGGGAGCCGATGGCGGCGGCGTTGAGGTTGTGCTTCAGGTAGAGCACTTGGTCACGGAATTGGCTGAGCACGGGCTCCATGCTGGCTTCGGAGGCGTGGAGGGCTGAGGAGACTTGGGCATAACGGCTCCGGGTTTGCGAGAGCTTCATGCGACTGTCCGATGCCATGGACGCATTGGAGAACTGGCCGATCTCGGTTTCCCACTCGCGAAAGAGATCCGAGGCGACCTTGTCCATTTCCATGATTCGGGCTCTGACGGTTCGCGCTTGAGGAGAGCCCGTTTTTCAAAGCCAATCTCTTCCATGGCCTTGTAGTAAACGGTGGAACAGGCGGGGAAGGAGAGGAGGATGCTGGCAAAGACAGCGGGTCGGAGCTTCATGAGGCGATGCCAATGCGCCTCGGGTGGGCTGCAAGATGATATCCAGACCTAATGATCAACGGAATCTAGGCGCTGCAAGAGACTTGATAGTTACACCCTGTGCGCCAATAAGGTGGCATCATGAAAACGGCAACCGTTCGAGACTTAAGAAACCGTTACACCAGCTTGTTGAGCTGGATCGGAGCGGGGGAGGAGATTGTCATTACCCAAAGAGGGAAAGCCATTGCGAGACTCATCCCTGAGCATGATCAGACCACCCAGAGGGTGGACTGGTCTAAAAGCCCTGCCGTCAAACGTGACAGGTCAGGGTCACGAGTGATGTCAGCGGCGGAATCGCTGGAAATCATCCACGAAGCCTCTGGAAAATGGTAACCTGCGCAGACACCCGTTTTTTGCGGCGATGACTCGGCACTATCTCAACTCCATTATTTTCGGACATGAAGCGGTGTCTGATTGGGAGGTGTATCCTTTTTGCGTGCCGACCATTCGTAGCCTCAGGACTCTGGAGCTTCACCCGAAGGTTACCTTTTTTGTGGGAGAAAACGGTTCGGGTAAATCCACGCTTCTGGAGTCCATTGCCGAAAAGCTGGGTTTTCGAGCTGCGGGAGGTAGTCGAGTGCAGAGTCTCCACCAGCACCAATACCTGTCTCCTTTGACGCCGCTGTTGACGTTATCTCGAACCTCGAACAAGCCGATGGATGGTTTCTTTCTCCGAGCCGAGAGTTTTTACAATTGGGCTACCGAACTGGATGAACTGGAGGCCACACCGTTTTGTGGTGGAGTGCTCAGTGCCTACGGTGGAAAGAGCCTGCACCAGCAGTCTCACGGGGAATCATTCCTCAATCTGCTGACTCAGCGCATCGATGGTCATGGGATCTATTTGTTTGACGAGCCCGAGGCTGCGCTGTCGCCTCAGAGACAACTCTCGATGTTGGTGCGGTTGCATGACTTGGCTGACGATTTTTCGCAGTTCATCATCGCCACTCACTCGCCTTTGATTTTGGCCTATCCGGATGCGTGGATTTATCAATTCACTGACGATGGCATCGAACGTGTTGCCTATGAAGATACGGATCACTATCAAATCACCCGTGGCTTTCTGAGGGATCACAAGACGATGCTGAAGCGCCTCTTTGAAAAGGAAGGCGAGTTGGATCTTTGATCAACCTGTGATTGCGGTGGAGCTTGCATCCGGCGGATTCAACACTCAAGATTGAGGCTGTGAATTGGCTTCCGGCGCATCGCTCCCATGATTTTCCTTACCTCATCGGTCGGTGGCGACGCGTGGCGAGAGAGGCGCGATTGGAGGTCAGGCAGTTTGCGGAAGCGGAGGGCTTGCCCGTGCTGGCTGTGGAGTCGAGAGCTGCGCTGAAGGGGGAGCCGTTGATTTATCTTTCGGCCGGAGTGCATGGCGATGAGTCGGCGCCGGTTTGCGGTTTGCTTTCGTGGGCAGAGGAGAACATCGAGCTGCTGCGGAAGAAGGCTTTTTTGATCCTTCCCTGCGTGAATCCGCATGGTCTCATCCGGAACGTGCGCTTGGATCATCGTGGGATGGACATCAATCGTCGGTTCCATCTGGTGGATGATGAGGTCTGTGGTCCGTGGCATCGGATGGTGAATGCGCGAGCGATGGTGGCAGGTATTTGTTTGCATGAGGACTACGATGCGGAGGGCACTTACCTGTATGAACTGAGCGGTTCCCGTGAGGTGATGGGTCACGACTTGCTGGCGGCGTGCGCGGGGGCCATCAAACCGGACGGGAGAAAAATGATCGAGGGCAGGGCCGCGGTAAACGGGGTGATCCGGCGCAAACGCTTTCCCAAAGATCTGCCGGGGATGCCAGAGGCCGTGGTGCTGCATCAACTGGGTTGCCCCCTGACGCTGACCTTCGAGACGCCATCGGAGTTTTCTCTCGATGCTCGGATTGCTGCCCAGCGTCTTTT
>CAMBPV010000055.1 GCA_945869695.1 Prosthecobacter debontii | reverse complement strand
CGGTGCTATCGCGGTTGTCCCAGAACCAGGTCGCGCGTTGCTGATGCTCTTCGGCCTCATGGCTCTGTTCTTCCGCCGCCGCCGCCAACCATGCCCTCATCCATAAGCACATCGCCAAAAAGGTGGGCGCGCATGTGGTCATTGATGTGGAGAACCATCACAACTTCGCCTGGAAAGAAACCTATGTGGTGGACGGCCAGGAGCGCGAGGTCGTGGTGCATCGCAAGGATGCCACTCCTGCTGGAGCGGGCGTGCTCGGCGTCATCCCCGGCTCGATGGCGACGCCTAGCTTCCTTGTGCGCAGCAAGGGCAACCCGGAATCGCTGCTCAGCGCCTCGCATAGCGCGGGCCGTGTGATGAGCCGCACCAAGGCATTGCAGAGCTTCACCTGGAGCGCGGTTAAGAAGCAGCTTGCCGCCGCCTATGTCGAACTGCTAAGCGCCGGGCTCTATGAAGTGCCTGGCGTTTATAAGGACATCCACGACGTGATGGCCGCGCAGCAAGATCTAGTCGAGGTGCTCGGCCAGTTTAGTCCCCGAATTGTGAAAATGTGTCCCTCCGGAGAGAAGCCCAAGGACTGAAAATGCCAAGCGCGTCGCAACCGGCGAATCCTGCTCAACCAGTATCAATCAGAACCGCAACACGCTGATGCAGGAGCTGGACCGGTTTGATGGCGCGGTGATCGTCACGACCAACCTTTTCGAGAACTATGACCCAGCGCTGCTTCGCCGCATCCAGCGCCACATCAAATTTCGCAATCCAGATGCCTCCATGCGCCGGGAGCTCTTCGCCCTTCATCTCCCCAATCCAGATCGGGTTCAGGCGGATTACGCGGTTCTTTCGGAGCTATCCAAGGGCCTCAGTGGTGGGGACATTCTGAACATTTGCGTGAACGCGATTCATGCGGGGAGCACGGATGCGAATCCGGATCGGTGGATGGTGACGCAGGTGATGTTGGAGCGCGAGATTGCCAAGGCGAAGAAGGCGAAAGCCGAGCACTCGGGGGAGAAGGGCAAGAGCCGCAGGAGGATTGGGTTTCGGTAAAACCAACTTACTTCCCGAGATGCAACCGCTGCGCGAAGTAGGCAGGCAAACCGGCATCTATGATCGCCTTCTGAGCACCGATGATGTCATAAGATAAGCGCCGCCATAAAATGTCCTGCGTGTCACGACGATAGATAGCGTAGCAGGAGCGTTCGTCTCGATCACGAGGCTGACCCACTGATCCAACATTCACCAGACATTTTCGGCCAGGTCTCAATGACTCGATGGAAGTGATATCTATGGCTAATGATTCTCCTTTCAACCAGAAAGCTGGGCGATGAGTATGGCCAATGAAACACAATGGACTGACCTGGTGAAGGAAGTTCTGTGCGGCTATATCTGGCATGAGCACATACGGCCAATCTGAAGGGCGATACAGAGATGAATGGGCGGCTTCGTAGTCGCTGCCTTTGAGTGTGAGCTGCAGATTGGCTATCCATTCGGTTTGATCCACATTGAGAACGGACCGTGTCCAAGCCATTGAAAGGTAAGTGGCATCCTTAAGGGTATCTAGCTTTTGACCAGAGGTGCCGCGGTTACCCCTTCCGAAAACGCGGCAGGGTCAAAAAAGTGGTTTTGAAATTTCTCCCCCAGTAAAGGGCCGAAAACCATCCGTCCTACCGTTGCCGAAAAACCAAGGTACAGACCCATCGGCTCCCCACGGTTTCCGGTCGCTTTCAACCGAGTTTGGAGCCCCATGTCACCGGTTCAGGAATGGAACCATTCTATGCCGCGCTTCCGACGAGCCCGACGCTGCTTTACTTCGTCAGCACCGCAGGCTCACCACCTTTCTCAGCGGGTAGCGAAGGCAGACTCGCGCCGAGCAAGCCGATGCCGAGGAACAACGATGCAATGCCTGCAGTGCAAGGGTGGCATTTGTATTCTGCGGTGACACAATCATGCTGACTTGTAGTCGGCAAGTCGGTCTAACGCCATTGCTAGCAGTATGCTCAGGCCGAACAACGGCAGGAAAAGACTAAGCACTACGACTGCAGCCTTCATGTTTAGTGGCAGCGTGATACGTGGCACAAGGCGTGGCCAGTCGAGTCTTCCTTGTGGTCGCCGTTTCCACCACATCAACAACGCGGCTCCGGCCAAGAGCATGAACGTGAGAGCTAGCAAAGTGGAGAGCACCTGCGTGACGCGGCCAAAGAGCTGGCCCTCATGCAGGTCAATGCCTAGCATCACAGCTTTCTGTGACGCTGGCATGTCCAACCAGTCAGCAGTGCCGAGCGGATGCGCGGTGAAGGCATCCAGCTGGAAGTGGCGCTCCGTGGCGGTGGAGCCGGTGTTGTTGCTCAGGTGCACGGCCCCGGTTGGGCTCTTGGGCAGTTCGATGGTGAGGTTATGCCCGGGAAGGTTCTGTGCTAGGCCGAAGGAGACGAAGGCATCAATCGGCAATGGTTTCGCATCCTGTGCGGGTGGGGTGCTCACATGGCCGGACTCGGTGGTCATGCAGTGCGGGTAGCCCTGGCCTGTCGCCTCCTGGATGCCGGTGAGCAGCTTTCCTCCCCAGAAGGCCGTCCATGGCAGGCCGGTGATAAAGTAGAATACAAGCACGGCGGCAAAGTAGAAGCCTGTGACTGCATGGAGGTCACGCCACCGGGTGCGGCCGTCGCTGCGCAGACGCGGGAGAAAAACACCCCACACGCTCCACTTCTGCCCGCGAGGCCACCAGAGATACACGCCGGTGAGGCAAAGGACGATGCCCCAACATGCGAGCAGCTCCAGAAACCAGCTCCCATACGGCTCGACAAACACCAGCCCGTGCAGAGCGATGGCCGCGTGGCTCAGGCGCGTCCACTCGTTCATCTTCGTGATGACGTTGCCGTCGTAGGGATTGATGAACACGGAGGTCGGGTTTGCCCATTCGCCGAACCAGAACTGCGTGGCATGGCGCGGATCACCATCAACCCTGATGAACCCTAGTTCCTTCTCCGGGCAGGCAGCGATCGCCGTGGCGAGCTGCTGCTCGTAGCTCACGCGCTGCGCCTGCGGGGTGAGTGCACGGTATTCGGGATGAAAGAAATCCTCCAGTTCATGCTCCCACACATAGGGGATGCCCGTGAGCGACATGAAGAAGATGAACGGGATGACAAAAAGCCCCGCATACCCATGCCAGCGCCAGAGCCAGCGATGGAGCGCGGTTTGGTCCGGCGATGGGGATGCGGGGTCAGGCATGGGATCAGAACTTGAAGCTCAGCGTCGCCAGGACATTGAAGGGGGCCTGCGGCTTGAGCGAATAGCTCGTGGTGCCGTAAATGTTCTCGCTGGTCAGGTTGTTGAAGTTCACGCGCAGCGCCCACTTCTCACGCTCGTAGCCGACCATCGCATCCAGCCGGTAGTAGCCTGGCAGGTCGAACACCGACGTGCTGACGCCTTCGCCCGCCAGCGGAAAGCCAGCGGGGCAACCGGTGGCCGCATAGACACCGAGGCCCACCTTGAAGCCCTTTAGTGCCTCGTTCTGGAACGCATACGTGGCCCATACGCTGCCGCTGTGTTCGGGCACTCCGAAGAGCGGGGTGCCGCTCGGGATGTTGGCGTCGTTACTGACATAGGCGTCCGTGTAGGCGTAGCTGGCGATGACGTTGAAGCCGGGAGCCAGTTCCGCAGCAAGGTCCAGCTCGATGCCTTTGCTTTTCTGCTCACCGGTCTGGATGCTGAAGTTCGGGTCCACCGGGTCGGTGATGCTGATGTTCTCCTTCGTGATGTGGAAGGCGGCGAGGTTGGCGGTGAGCTTTCTGCCAAGGTCGAACTTCACGCCCACTTCATGCTGCTGGCCTTCTTCCGGGTCGAGACTGGACCCATCTCGGGTGCGCCCGCCGATGATGGGGTTGAAGTAGTCGGAGTAGCCGTAGTAGAGCGAGACCGCTTCCACCGGCTGGTAAACGAGACCCGCGCGCGGGCTGATGTGCCAGTTGGTTTCCGTGCTGCTGCCGCCGCCGAGGAAATCGAGCGACTCGTATTCAGAGGCATCGTAGCGCAGGCCAAGGAGGAGCTTCCACTGCGGAGACAGCTCGATGAGGTCCTGCACATAGACGCCGAGCACGCGGTTTTCCGTGCCAGACTGCGCACCTGGTTTGCTGATGGGCCCAATCTGGCCGGTGTAAACCGGGTGGTAGAGGTCAATGTCATTCACCACGCCACCGCCAGGGGAGTTGTAGCCATAGGCTTGATCCACATAGCGCAACTCCACACCAGCGAGCAGCGTATGGTTGACGCTGCCGGTGCTGAAGTGGCCGGTGATTTCGTTCTGCAGCGTGTATTCATTCAGCTCGTAGAAACCACGATACGTCTGATCCTGCCGGTCCAGGGTGCGACGGTCGGGCAGCAGGCCGGTGGCCATGACGCCGAACTCATCCGTCTCCGCCGAGTTCCAGCGGAAGCCGGAGTGGAAGGACCAGTCCTCATTGAACTTGTGGTCGAAGAGATAGCCCGCCGATAGAGACTCGACACCCAAGTGGTTTAGGCCCGGCTCGCCATAGAAACGGCTGATCGGCACTTCCAGAGCTTCCGGCTCAAAGGGCAGGCCATACTCGAATACATCATCGTATTGCTGATACTGGCCGAAGACCGTCAGAGTCGTGTCCTCACCCAGTATGAACGTGAAGGACGGCGCGATGAACGTCTTCTCGAACTCGTGGTAGTCAATGAAGCTGCCCGCATTGTCATAGGTGCCGATGAGGCGGGCCAGGACATTGCCATCCTGTGTGAGGGGACCTGTCCAGTCGAGCGTCGCACGGTAGGTGTCGAAACTGCCATAGGTCAGTTCCCCGCGCAGCGTGGGCACGGGCTCGGGTCTCTTTGTCACAATGTTGAGCGTGCCGCCGATGCCGCCGGAGCCATAGAGCACGGATGAGGGGCCTTTGAGGAACTCCAGGCGCTCAACCGCGAACACGTCATAGCTCGTGATGACGCTGTCCGTGCGGAACCCGTCGGTGAGCACGTTGGACTCGAAACCGCGGATGAGGAACGTCGGTGTCGGCAGATCGCCGTAGTCAAAGCCCTGCCGCTGCACGCCGCTCACATTCATCCCTGCTTGGTCGATCCGCGTGAGTCCGCGGTCCTCCATGAGCTGCCGCGAGATGACCTGCACGGATTGCGGGATGTCCCGCAGCGGCACGTCTAGCTTGGTGGCTGTGGTGGCATTCTGCGGCCCATAGGCGGGAGCCGTTGCAGTGACGACGATTTCGGGCAACGTCTGGGCTTGGCCCGGCGTCGGCGTGCTCGCTGGCTTGTTCTCCGCCGGTTTTCCGGCGGGCTTGGCCGTCTCTTGTGCGGAGACGGTGAGGGTGAAGGCGGCAATGAGAGCCGCGAGACTGAAGTGTGGTTTCATGATGAGGTGTGGTTCGTTCTAGTGGTATGATTTTCGGGGGAAGCCACTGGGAAGGGCTAGATGTTCGTTGGTGCCTGGAGCGCAGCTCCACGGAGCAACAGGATGGGAATGAGTAGTTTCATGATAATGAGGTGAATGAGAATAGATTGAAGTGAAGGTTTTGCCCGCCCGATGAAACTCATCCCGAACATCGGGCGGGCTAGGCACGGACCTGCCCGTTGGATACCGGCCGCCAGACAGGTCGCAGATCATTGTGGATTGGCGTCCACGACGACGTGCAAAAGTGGGCTGAAAGAGAGACGGGAGGACCCTAATAAATAGCCGACCGCTCTAGGAAGGAGATTCCGCGTCCATCAATGACCCAGCTCGGATCTAGCGATAAAGCGAGCAGAGCGCCTATCTCTCTAGGCGCTTCTAGGCGGTGGCACGGTGGGAGCCGCCATGCGTGCCAGAGCCACCTCATTCGCTGCCTGTGGCAGACGAACTTTCTTCGGGGCCTCGATCACTACAACGCGAGCTTCACTCGCGAAAAGGTCCTGCTTAAGCCTCTTGGATTCCTTCGACTTCGGATCCTTCTTCTCGGACTCGGTGCCCTTCTTGACTGCACAGCAGAGCAGGCAGGGATGCTCACCATCAAAAGTGTCGCTCAGACCTTCCGTGACAGAACCTTTCTCAATGGAATAAGCTACTGCCATACCTACCCAAGCTGCTGATTGTAACACAGCCCAGTGCAGCCCGATGGAGACCACCAAGGCTGCGACAACAAGGATCTGTGATAAGCGTGACATTAAAGTTCTGTGTTTGGGGCTGAAGTTGTGTTTTTGCAAGTGTAAGTCTAGATTTTTTCAGCAGTGGATTTTCTGCGGATGCGCCCGGCTCAGTTGCGGTTGTCGTGCTTGTCCGGCGCGGCGGGCATAGCGCTTGGTAAGCTGCATTCGTTTTGTTTGATGCCATGTTTATTATTTCAAAACCGCAGCGTCCCGGCGATCTGCACGAAGTCGCTTTGAGGTGACGCGCCGGTAGCATTCACGAAGCTGCCGGGGAAGAAATGTGCGTAGGCGAGGTCGATGTCGAAGTTTTTACAGACCTGCCAGACGAGGCGGATGCGATCGAGGTCGCGGAGGCGCTTCTTTTCCAGGGAGGTCGTGACGCGGGCGCGCAGCAAGGTGGGGTTGAAGGGTTTGGGCAGGTAGTCCTCCGCCCCGGCCTCAATGCACCGCACCGCTGCGTCCACCTGTTCCGCGCCGGAGATCACGATCACTGGCAGGCCTCGCAATTCCGGGTCGTTGCGGATTTCGAGCAGCACGCCCATGCCGTCCAACTCGGGCATTTCCATATCGAGCAGGACGAGGTCGAAGTTCTCCCGGCGAATCTTCTCGATGGCCTCTCGGCCGTCGGCCGCCTCGGTGATGCGGGTGAACCCAAGCTTGTTGAGCTCACGGGTCAGGGCGAGGCGCATGGTGCGGCTGTCATCGACCACCAGGACCAGGGCCTCCTCAATGGCGGGCATCAAGTCCGTGTCGGTTTGCGATGGCAGGTGTTCGGGAGAGACGGCGTTCATAAGTTGAGCATTGGGAAACAAGTAGGGTATCGAGGCCATCAAATCGTCCGTTCGATCCGGAAGATCTCCATGCCACCTTTGCCCTTCACCTCGATCGTGCCAATGGAGACTCCGGTGTGGCTTTCCTTGACCCGATTCCAGCTCGAGGCGCTGAGGGTCAGGCCGCCGGGCAGGCCCGACTGCTCCATCCGTGCAGCGGTATTCACGGTATCGCCCCAGACGTCGAACTGGAACTTCCGTTTGCCGACGACTCCCCCGACGACCGGCCCGACGTGCACTCCGATGCGCAATTTCCAATAGGGCGGCTGCGACGCGGCGGCGGCGATCATGTCGAGGCCACAAGCCACACAATTCATCGCTGGGTTTTCCATGGGGCTGGACATCCCTGCCGTCGCCATGAAGGCGTCACCGATTGTTTTGATTTTTTCGAGTCCGTGACGTGCGGCGATTTCCTCAAACGCTTCTACAAGGGACTGGAGATAGCCATGCACCTGTTCGGGCGAGTGGGCATGGCAGAATGAGGTGAAACCCACAATATCGGAAAACAAAACCCCCACTTCCTCAATGAGGCGTGGACGCACCGTGTTGGTGGACTTGAGCTCGTTCGCCACGTCCTCAGGCAGGATGATGTGCAGGAGGTCGTCGGAGCGTTGCTTCTCGATCTGTAGCTGGGCAAGGCGGATGCGGTCGAGGTCGCGGAGGCGCTTCTTTTCCAGGGAGGTCGTGACACGGGCACGCAGCAAGGTGGGGTTAAAGGGTTTGGGCAGGTAGTCCTCCGCGCCGGCCTCGATGCACTTCACCGCTGCATCCACCTGTTCCGCGCCAGAGATCACAATTACCGGCAGGCCCCGCAATTCCGGGTCATTCCGGATTTCGAGCAGCACACCCATACCGTCCAACTCGGGCATTTCCATATCGAGCAGGACGAGGTCGAAGTTTTCCCCGCGAATCTTTTTGATGGCGTCTCGGCCGTCGGTAGCCTCGGTGATGCGGGTGAACCCGAGCTTGTTGAGCTCACGGGTCAAGGCGAGGCGCATGGTGCGGCTGTCATCGACCACCAGGACCGGGGACGCCTCGATGGCAGGCATCGAGGCCGTGCTGTTTTGCGCATGCGGGCTTTCGGGAGGGGCGGCGTTCATTTCCATGGAATGGGCATCATCAGACTTCACGGCGTGGGGAGGGGACCTTCGGACGCCTCGGGTTGTTCGTTTGCAGCTTGAACGGTTGAGCGGGGTCCGAGAGTGATGATCCGTGCTACTTTCGCCAGCAGCACTTCATCTTGGAAGGGTTTGACGATGTAATCGCGCGCACCCAGACGGGCGGCGGCGGCGATGTTTTTCACCCCGGCTTCGGCGGTGAGCAGGATCACAGGCGTGTGACGCAGCGCGGCGTCCTCGCGCAACCGCTTCAGCATGGTGAGTCCGTCCATGACGGGCATGTTGTAGTCGAGAAGGATGAGATCGGGTTTCTCGAGGGCTGCCACGGCCAACCCTTGCTCGCCATTGGCCGCCTCGCAGATCAAACAACCCAACGGTGCAAAAAGCCCGGCCAGGATTCGGCGGACCGTTTTGCTGTCGTCAACAGTCAGTATCTTGGGGAGGGCTGCGGTCATTGAATCCGAATTTTTAGCGTTAGCGTCCCGCCAACACATGTCCAGCCAGTGTCGGAACTCCACTTGTCCGCGTCGGCCCCCTTCCCCAGAGCAGGCCCCCGGTGCACGGTCGGCGTGCTCAGGGTGAAGAGATGCCCTGCGGCGGCGAGGGCCGCTCCCATCCGCCCAGCGACCATGTTGCAGAGTTCCCCCGATAGGTCCACAAGCTCGCTCTCCCGCTCGGAGGGGTCATTGCTGCAATCGCCGAGAGACTTGTTGAGTAGATCCATCAAGGATTCGGAAACTTGGAGATGGACGCTCCCTCGAGCTTGGCTTCCCTCCAGGTTCACCGTGCTGATCAGCCAGGGCGCGTCGCCAGGTGCCTCCGGAATTTCATCCAGCGACACAGGGACCAGTTGCCGTTCAAAACGGCTTGCGAAAACGTCACGGAGAGCGTCCGCGGCGATGGGGTCCAAGTCGAGGCTGGAGTTCATCGGAGTCATTTGCGAATCGGTTGCGAGAGCATCTTGAGGATGGCTTGAGGGATTTGCGGCAACGGCACGATTTGCTCGGCGGCTCCCAGCTTGATCGCAGCCTGCGGCATGCCGAAGACCACACAACTCTCCTCGGCCTCGGCGAGGGTGTGGGCGCCGGCCGCATGCAGCAACTGGAGACCGTGGGCACCGTCCACCCCCATGCCGGTAAGCAGCGCCGCCACAGCATGTTCGCCGGCCTGCTCCGCAGCCGACCGAAACAGGATGTCTACGGAGGGTCGACAGTGATGAATCGGCGGCGACTGGGTCAACCGGACGCGGTAGCCGAGGCCTGAGCGAGCAAGGGCTAGATGGAAATCTCCAGGCGCCACGAGGCACAAACCCGGGCGCAACGCGTCGCCGTCCTGCGCCTCCCGAACCGTAAAGGCGCACAAGGCGTCGAGGTGCTCCGCCATGGTGCGAGAAAAATTGGCCGGGATGTGCTGGACAACCACGATCGGGGGAAGACCGTCAGGCAAGCGGGGCAGGAGATAACGCAGTGCCTCGACGCCGCCAGTGGAGGCGCCGATGACGATGACGCGGCGCGGAGAAAACCGGCCCGTTCCAAATGCGGGCACAAGGGGTTTGGCCGCTTCGCCAAACGGGAGAGCCTGTCCACGGACCCGTCGGCTTCGTCCGGCGGCTTTGACGTGGAAGGCCAACTCCCGGGCAATTTCGCCCAGGCTCCTACCGCCGGCAGGCTTTCCGATCACATCGAGCGCACCCGCATTGAGCGCTTCCATCGCCTTGACCGATCCGGCTGGTGTCAGGGAACTCACCACCACCACTGGCACGGGGTGATGCTCCTGGAGGATCTTGAGGAAGGTCAGTCCGTCCATACGAGGCATCTCGAGGTCCAGAGTGATGACATCGGGCTGAAGGGCGAGGACCTGATCGCGCGCCACGTAGGCATCGCGGGCATCCCCCACGACCTCGATTTCCGGATCTCCGGCGAGAGCGGCGCGAATGGCGCGGCGGGCCAGTGCCGAATCGTCGACGATCAGAACCCGAACTGGCGGCAGGACAGACTTCATGTCTTTTGAAAAACCCCCTGTTGCACGGGATGTAACCCATGGTTGATGCCCATGAGACTCTCCGAATGTCCCACCATCAGGTAGCCGCCGGGTGCCAGAAGTTGAGCCAACCGCTGCACCGCCAGCGCACGTGAGGGAAGGTCGAAATAGATCATGACATTGCGGCAAAAAATCACGTGCTGATTGGCGGGCACGGGCAGATGCGGCTGGAACAGGTTCACGCGTTCGAACCGGAGGTGTTTGCGAAGCTCGGGCTTAACCCGGCAGACACCGGTTCGCACGCCAATGCCTTTCTTGAAGTAGCACTTCAAGTGTTCGAGCGGCACTGACTTGACAGAATCCATGGAGTAGATGCCCTCGCGGGCCACCGTCAGCATCCGTCGGGAAATATCGGTGGCCACGATCTCCCACTCCAAGCCAGGATGACTGCGCAGGAAATCCGCCACAGCGATCGCCATGGTGTAAGGCTCTTCCCCAGAGGAGGCCGCAGCGGACCATAGCCTCAGCGGCGTGCACGCGGCGCGCAAGGGTTGCACCAGCGCCGGCAGAGCCTGTTGCGTGAGGAAGGAAAAGTGCTCGGGCTCTCGATAGAAACGGGTGTGATTGGTGGAAATCAGATCCACCATTTCCTCGACCTCATCTGAGCCGTGCGGGGAATGAAGCACGCAACAGTAGTCCTCGTAGGACTCGAGGTTGAGGATACTCAGGCGCTTGCGCAGTCGATTGGCCATCAGGGACTGTTTGTCGGACCCAAGCCGAATCCGACTATGCTGATAGACCAGGTCGCTCAGGATCTGGAAGGTTTTGCCCGAGAGCAGTTTTTCAAACGGTTCCTTCATGCGTGTGAACGTGGCAAAACGACGCCTCAAAAGTCACGGAAATTCCCTTCATCAGACGAGCTGAACGGGGGGAGTTCGAGGCGGGAGCTGCCCCCGATCCGCGGCGGTCCCCCTGGCCGATTCGAGCGCCTTTCAGCCGTCTGTTCTGCCCAGGATCTCACTGGCGTCCGTGAGAGGTGGCCCGGAGGAGGTCCTGGCGGGAGTTGGGGGTTGGCTCCGCCACCTGCGAGCACCCGCAGGTGCCCCACCAGCTCATTGAGCACCTCGCCCTCAGCCTCGACCTGCTCCGCCGACGCTGCAGTCTCCTCGGCGTTTGCGGCATTGCCCTGCGACACCTTCTCCATCTGGCCGATGGCTTGGTTGATCTGTTTGACCCCCTGAGCCTGCTCACGGGCAGCGGTGGCGATCTCCCCAACCAGCGAATCTGTCGCCACCACTTTCTTCGTGATCTGCTCGAGCGAATCCCCGACTCGGGTCGTGCATTGGGAACCTTTGCGGGTGCTGTTGATCGCCACCTCGATTTTGTGCGCAGTCTCCTTGGCCGCAGCGGCACTGCGTTGCGCGAGCGAGCGCACCTCGTCGGCCACCACCGCGAAACCCTCGCCCGCCTTTCCGGCCCGCGCGGCCTCCACGGCTGCATTGAGCGCAAGGATTTTGGTCTGGAATGCGATTTCATCGATGTCCTTGACGATCTTGGCGACCTGAGCAGTCGATGAGTCGATTTCTGCCATGGCCTCGACCATCTCGACCATCATGCCGGAGCCCCCCTCCGCCACGAGGCGGGTTTCGGAGGCCAGCGCCTTCGCTCTCAGGCAGTTCTCGGCCGTCGCCTGGATCATGCTCGACATCTCTTCGAGCGAGGCACTCGTCTCTTCGACCGAGGCTGCCAGCTCGCTCGCACCCGAAGAGAGCGTCTGGTTCGACAGCGCCATCTGCGCCGACGCGGCGTCCAGTTGAAGACTGGTGTTTTGCAACTCGCCCATGACCTGCCGAATCGGCCGGACGACGGTGGCAAAAATAGAAATGCAGAGAGCGACAAGCGTCAGCACTGCGAGGACGACGAGGGCAAGCAGCGTGTAGAACAGACGATAGGCTTGCTGCACCAGCAGTTGCACCTCCCCGCTGGTGCGACGGTCCAGCTTGTCGAGAAACTCGTCAATCGGTCTCATGATCCTGGCTTTTTCCGCATGATACTCCCTACTGTGCATGAGCTGGCGGGCCATCTCCAGGTTAGGCTCCCCTTTCACGGAAAATTGGCCAAAGCCGTCGTCGAACAGGCCCTTGACCGCATTCATGGCGACGGTTTCCATCCGGACGAGATTGTCGGAGTTGGTTTGCGCCTCCTGGAGCTTGGCGAACTCCTCCTCCGTAAAGCCGAGCCCGTCCATCAGTTGCTGGAGAGGGATGGCCCGGCCGTCGGGCCTCGGTTTGACCTCGTCAGCAGCCATGAAATCCCAATAGATCCGGTCGTAATTCTCCGGCCGTGGTGCCTTTCCATTGCGGATGTCGAGGACCGCCCAGTATTGCTCTTCGTAGCGCTTGTCCGCCGTGACCACATAGGTTCGAGCGAGGCGCGTTAGGTCGTCCGAGCTCTGGCGCAATTCGTCCGCGAGCAGACGGGACTGATAGCGGCGCTCCTCGGCGGCGGTGACTTTCTTCTGATTCGTCAGCATCCGCTGCGTGACGCCGCCGATGACGAGTAGGAACAGGATGATAATGACCGACGCGAAGAGCGCCCGGTTGGCGAGTTTTCCATTAGCTTTCATAAATCATTTCACGGGGACCACGGGTCGTTTGAGAAGGGTTCGGAGCCGGGCAACCGAGGCGTTTCGGGTGGGCGGTCGCCAGGCATCGGGATAGCCCGGGTCGGGTTAAGGGCATGCGCCGACCGCGCAGGACGACGGTATTGTGGAGCATGCGCACGCGCACGCGAAGGCGGCTTATCGGGAAGGCTTTGAAAGCCGGCTGTGGCACCCGTGCCGACCGACGAACGGCCGATAAGCTCGCGCAACCCGGCGACTTGGACCTTGAGGCTGCTGGCTTGGGCGTCCATTTGCTCTGCAGCGGCGGCCGTTTGCTCGGCCCCGGCCGCGTTGCTCTGCGTCACCTGATCCATCTGGTTGATGGCCCCGTTGATTTGTTCAATGCCGTGGGCCTGCTCGCGGGCGGCCATGGCGATCTCGCCGACGAGCGAGTCGGTCGAGGATACCTTGGCGGCGATTTCGGTGAGGGAGATTTGGACCTTCGCACAACTCGCTGAACCGCTGCGGCTGCACACGATCGATGCTTCGATCTTTTCCGCAGTCTCCTTCGCGGCAGCGGCACTGCGCTGAGCGAGCGAGCGAACCTCGTCCGCGACCACGGCAAAGCCCGCGCCCGCATCACCGGCACGGGCCGCCTCAACTGCGGCATTCAAGGCTAGGATTTTGGTCTGAAAGGCAATCTCGTCGATGTTCTTGAGGATCTTGGCAACGTCGGCGCTGGCGGAGTCGATCGCGGCCATGGCCTGCGTCATTTCCACCATGGTCCGGAAACCGGCCTGGGCAAGGGTATGGGCTTCGCCGGCCAGCATGCTGGACTGTTCCGCGTTGTCGGCCGTGGATCGGATCATGCCGGCCATCTGCTCGAGCGACGCGCTGGTCTCCACGACAGAGGCGGCCTGTTCACTGGCCGCGGAAGAAAGCATCTGGCTTGCAGACGAAACCTGGCGCGCGGCGGCGGCGGTTTGGGTGGCGGCGAGGTCGAGGTTCGTGGCGAGGTTTCCGAGCGCGCGGGTGGTGGAGCGGGCGATCAGCCACGCCAGGACCACGGCCGCCACCAGCGTGAGAACGACGGCGATGCGCAGGAGGAGGATGCTCGAAAGGGCGGCCGCCTTGCTCTCCTCGCTCACGGCGAACCCATACGTCTTTTTGTGTTGCACGCTGGCATCCACGGCCCTGACCGAGGCTTCATAGGCGGGAATGACCCCTCCCGTGAGCATCTTCTTATGCTCTTCGGTCCGGCCTTGGCGCACCAGCTCGAGGTAGTCACCGCGGACCTTGACAAAGGTTTCGCGGGTCCGCCTGATCTCATCGAACAACCTACGGTCTTCGTCGTCCACGATCATTTGCGGGTCGTACTTGCGGAACAGTTCATCCATGCGGGACCGGTTCGAGGCGACGTGGTCCTCGAGGGCCTTGCGTGCTTCGGCGGTCTCCGCGTCGGCATAGCGGAGGCAGGAAAAAAGGTTGTCGCGCGCGAGGCTGGCGCACTCGTCGAGAGTGAGCACGCTAGGGAGGACGTCGTCGGTGATCAACGCGAGGGCGCGGCTGACGCCTCCTAGCCGCGACATGCCCAGAAGGCCGAGCGCGGCGGAAATCACCACCATGGCAACAAAGCCTGCACCGATACGCCGGGAGATGGTCCACGAATTCATGAGTGCGTTGTTTGGGGTTCGGGGGCTTGAGCGGGCGTGAGAGTCAGCAAGCCTTCGGCGAGGAAAACTTTTTCGGGATCCAGCAGCGTCTTGACACTGCCACTCAGTGTCGCGAGGCCAAGAATAAACTGCGTTTCGGGCGAGCCCCCGAAATCGGGAGCAGGCTCCAGCTGAGATTCGTTGAACTGGACCACCTCCTCCACCGTATCCACGATCGAACCGATCAAGGTGCTGCCACCCGTGGGATTGCGAACCTGCACCACGATGATGCAGGCCCGTTCGCTGTAGACAGCCTCAGGCATCTGGAATTTGGCGCGCAAATCGAGCACCGGAATCACCGTGCCGCGAAGGTTGATCACGCCTTTGATGAAGTCAGGCATCCGCGGCACAGGCGTGATCGGACAGAGCCGGATAATTTCCCGCACGTTCATGACCGGGAGTCCGTAGATTTCAACACCCAGGCCGAAGGTCAGGTAGCGCCCAGCCTTGGCTAGGGCGGCGTTCAAGTTGGGCGGCGGGGTGGTCATGGGTTGGGGGCAGCTGCGGTTGCGGCAGCGATTGCGTTCTGGTGAGCGGGTGTTTTGACAAGCGTGTCCACGTCGAGGATGAGGCCCACAGAACCGTCTCCAAGCACGGCCGAACCTGCGAGCAGATTTTGATGCCGGAAGGTCTGGCCAAGACTCTTGATGACGACCTCCTGCTTACCGAGCAATTCGTCCACGACCAGACCGCGAGCGGCATCGCCTGATTCCACCACCACGATGATGGCATCCTCAAGATTCGTAGCCCTCGCTGGGCGGCCAAGGTATCGTCCAAGGCGGAGCAGCGGCGTCTGGCGGCCTCGCACGCTCACCACTTCGCCTCGCCCCTGGATCGTCGAGACCATGCCGGGCTGGGGTCGGAAGGACTCGCGGATGGATAGCGTGGGAATAATGTAGCGGTCGTCGCCCACGCCGACGAGCATGCCATCAATGATGGCGAGCGTGAGCGGCAACAGAAGGGTGAAGGTGGTGCCCTCACCCGGCACAGACTGGACTTCGATCTTGCCACTGAGGCCCTCGATATTGCTGCGCACGACATCCATGCCCACGCCACGACCAGACAGATCAGTCACCGCCTCTGCCGTGGAAAAACCGGGGAGAAAGATCAGGGACACGATTTCAGAAGCGTCCATTTCCGTATCGACCCGGATCAGCCCGCGCTCGATGGCCTTGGCCCGGATGCGGGCGGGGTCGAGACCCTTGCCATCGTCGGAGAGTCGGATGACGATGCCGCCGCGCTGATGGGCCGCGCTGAGACGAATCGTTCCCTGCGCCGGTTTGCCCCGGGCCATCCGCTCGTCTTGTGACTCGATGCCATGATCAACCGAGTTGCGCATCATGTGGACGAGGGGGTCACCCAGCTTCTCGACCATATTCCGATCCAGCTCGGTCTCCTCACCCTCAAGGAGGAGCTGAATCTGCTTACCTCCGCTGGCTGCGAGATCGCGCACCAGACGAGTCATCTTCTGAAAGGCACCCCGGACTGGCACCATGCGCATCGACATGGCCGTGTTCTGCAAATCGCTGGTGATCCGCCTGAGCTGGCGCAGTTGCCGAACGAACTGCGAGCTCGCGATTGCCTGGACCTCCGAGTTTTCCACGACCATCGACTGCGCGACGACCAGTTCGCCCACGAGATCGACGAGGCTGTCCAACTTCGCCGTGTCGAGTTTGACAAAACCGCCCGCTGGATCCCCACCCACCGGTTCGCGCACAGGGGCAGCAGGCGCTGCCGGGGGCGGCGTCGCCTCAGGAGCAGCAGGTTGATGAACCGGTGCTGTGATCGCCTGCTCCGGCGGAGGAATCTGAGAGGCGGGCGCGTCAGTCAGAGACCGCTCCGGCGGCGAGCAAGAAGGTGCCTCGGTTTCCCCACGGGCGGCGGCCTTCGCGCGGCGGATAATTTCGGACGTGGGCACGACGATGGGTGAACCCGGGGCAATCCCCTGGAGCTGGGCCCCGATCGCACGGGTGAACTGCTCGAGGGCATCCCCACCTGCAAGGATCAGGTTGATGATGCCGGAATCGATGTGCAGCTCAGAGCGCCGCACTAAATCCAACACGGTCTCCAATTCGTGCGCGAGGTTGCGGGGCGGGTCGAGATGCAAAAACCCCGCTCCCCCCTTGAAGGTGTGAAACGCTCGGAAGATCGAATTGACCGTTTCGGTATCGGTCGGGTTCGACTCCAAGACCAAGACACCCTGCTCGATGGTCTGGAGTAGTTCCAAGGACTCGGAATGGAACTCGTTCAGCAGTTCGAGGTCTTCATCCAGATTAAGACAAAAGGAAGGTTCGTTCCCGTCGGATACCGTTCCGGACGGAGCGGAGGCAGGATCGACTGCGGGTAAGTCCTCGACCCGTGCCGCAGGTTCGCCCCAGTCCGAAGGCCATGCTGGCAATCCGCGCCCGCTCGCGCGGGAATCAAGGATCGAGCTCATGAAGCCATGCCAATCGTTCAACCGACGGATGCTGTTTTCTGAGAACAGGCCGGGCCCGTCGAGGATCACATCGATCCAGCCACGGGCGACCCTCAAACCCACGGTCCAGGCTTCAGGGATCTCAGCCACAGGCAACTCCTCGAGATCGAGTAGAAAATGATTGATGGGGAGAAGCCCGTTGTCCTTGCCCGGCGTCACGAAGGCAAGTTCCTCGCCGATCCTGCAGAGCAGTTGGCTGGCATCGAGCGGACCGCCCGAGATGGGTGAGCCATGGTCGTTGTCAGTCATTAGGTCGCAGGCCATTCCCCCTCGGAGGAGCACGCTACCGCAAGAACCCCACGGATCGCGGGAGTCTGGTGCGGACGAAACTGTATTGGGTCTGCTTTCATGGGGGAAGCAATCTCAGGATAGCTTTACAAAAAAACGGAACTCGGGAAACGGGCTGGATGGTTTTGGCTGAGCTCTCAGTAAAGGTATTGCCTTCGAATGCCCCATCGTCCACAAAAAATCAAGAGCGCCTGAACGGCCGAAATACCCCATTTCCTTCATCGGACGAGGTGACCCAGTTTGCGGTAAGGCAGACCCTGCCCGCGAAGCGTGGTCACGGCGGCATGACTAGGCATGACAAACCTCCACCACGGCACCTCTACTCTTGCACCTGCAAACTTTGCGGCCGCCAGACCTACTGGCCAGAAGATTTTTGGTCTGTGATGCGCCCGTGATTTGCGCCTCCGGTTTCTTGAACTGCCAGTACCCTCGAACACCTTCGAGATTCCTTGAAGACGTTTTCCGGTGTGGCACGACATAATATGACTCCAAACAAACCAATTCCTGCCGATCCTTGCCAAACCGAGAAAATCCCGCCCTGCGCAGAGCAGCAAACGCCCTTCGAAAGCGGCAAATCCATGCAAGAACCTGCTATCGAAACCCCCACTCTTAATCTTTTGGTCGAAGGTTCGAATCCTTCCGGGGGTTCCATCGGGAACCAAGCTCCAATGGACCCGATCAGGCTGGATTTCAGAAAGGTGCGGCTCTTGGCCTCGTTGAGTGTGCCATGTTTTCCCTCTTGCGTTGTTTTTCATGGCTGGCTTTGTTTGGAATGTCTGCGTCGGCGGCACCGAAGCCGAACATCATTTACATCCTGTGTGATGATCTGGGCTACGGCGATGTGAAGTGTCTGAACCCGGAGGGAAAAATCGCGACGCCCAACATGGACCGCCTGGCGCGGGATGGGATGAAGTTCACGGATGCGCACTCGGGCTCCTCGGTGTGCACGCCGACACGCTACGGAATCATGACGGGACGCTACGCCTGGCGAACGCGACTTCACAACGGTGTGCTAGGCGGATTGAGCCCGCATTTGATCGCGCTGGATCGTAAGACGGTCGCCGGATTTCTGAAGGATCAGGGCTACCACACGGCCTGCATTGGCAAATGGCATCTCGGAATGGATTGGGCGCGGCCGGAATTCAAAACGGTGAATGAACTGGCGATCGAGTCACGCGAGCAGGTGTTCAACGTGGACTACGCCAAGCCGATCGCGAATGGTCCGAATGCGGTGGGCTTTGACTCTTACTACGGCATCAGTGCTTCGCTCGACATGGTGCCCTACACCTTCATCGAAAATGACCGGGTCACGGTTTTGCCGACGGAGGACCGGGAGTTCCCGCTGTATGAGGGTCGGCCCGGAAAGATGTGTCGGAAAGGCCCGACGGCTCCGGGCTTCCACACTTCCCAAGTGTTACCGGCGATCACGGACCGGATCGTCAAACACATTTCGGAGAAGGCTGCGGACGCAAAGAATGGGAAACCGTTTTTTGTTTATTTCCCCCTCAATTCACCGCATACCCCCATCGCGCCGTCCAAGGAGTGGGAGGGGAAGAGTGGCATCAGTCTCTATGCTGACTTTGTGATGCAAACGGATGCCACCATCGGCGCGGTTCTGGACGCGCTGGAGAAAAACGGGATCTCTGAAAATACGTGGGTGGTCATGACGAGTGACAATGGGTGCTCACCGAGCGCCGATTACCCTGAGCTGCTGGGAAAAGGACACAATCCCAGTGCGCAATTCCGCGGGCACAAGGCGGACATCTTTGAAGGCGGACACCGGGTGACCTTCCTCACCCGCTGGCCTGCGGTGATCCAACCGGGCGGCAGCAGTGCGCAGACGATTTGCCTGACGGATCTCTTCGCGACGGTGGCAGACATCGTGGGTCAAAAACTCCCCGACACCGTGGCTGAAGACAGTGTGAGCTTTCTCCCGGCCCTGCGAGGCGAGGACACGGGGCCGATCCGTGAGGCCATCGTTCATCACTCGATCAATGGGACGTTTTCGATTCGCCAAGGCAAGTGGAAGCTGGAACTCTGTGCTGGGTCAGGCGGTTGGAGTGAGCCGAAGCCTGGATCACCCGGGGAGAAGGACCTGCCCGAGATCCAACTTTACGACTTGGAGACGGATGTTTCTGAGGCAACCAACTTGGTGACCAAGCATCCGAAGATCGTGTCCCGGCTGATGGATCTCCTCAAAAAATACATCGCCGATGGACGCTCCACACCGGGGGCCGTGCAGTCGAATGACGAGGAGGTGCCGCTCTATCCGAAGCATGTCGCGAAGAAAAAGGGGAAGGCCTAAGAGCTCATGGTCTCCACCCTTAGCCAGACGGCTGGCCTGCTGACGCAGGCGAGCTCTGCGATCTCGGCCATGGCGGCTTTCATGTCTCCGAGCTTGGCGTCGTCGATCATGAGGACGAGAGAGGCAGTGTCACTGACGGACTCCAGATCTTCAGGTTGAATCACCGATGAAATGCCGATCCCGCGTGCTCCGAGGGCGGTGGTGATCTGTCCGAGCACGCCGGGCTGATCATAAACCGTGAGCCGCACGAAATATCGGCTGATGGTTTCATTGATCGGCTTTGACCGGCCATAGAGTCCGTGAGGGACGAAACCGCTGTGACGCGCACCGTAGATCAAGGTAGCGGCGGCCTCACAGAGATCACTGATGACGGAGCTGGAAGTCGGGTCCTGCCCCGCGCCACGTCCGTAGAAGAGGGTCTCACCGACGATGTCTCCGTTGACCACGATGGCGTTGAAGGCCCCATTCACATTGGCCAGCACATGGGACTGCGGCAGAAGCGTCGGCTGGGTGCGGACCTCCACACGTCCATCGGCATCGGCACGGATCACGGAGAGCAACTTAACCCCGTAGCCCAGGCGCTCTGCGAAGCGGATATCCTCGATGGAGACTTGGTCGATCCCCTCGACGTGGACATCTTCCGTCTTGATCCAAAAACCATACGAGAGGGAGGCCAGGATGATGGCTTTATGGGCAGCGTCCCAGCCGCTCACATCGAGGGTGGGATCAGCCTCTGCGTAACCTTTTTCCTGCGCCTCCTGAAGCGCATCGGCATAACTGAGGCCGGCCTGCGACATGCGAGTCAGCACGTAGTTACAGGTGCCATTGATGATGCCGTGGATGGAGCGGATGTGATTGGCCACGAGGCCCTCCTGGAGCACTTGGATGATGGGAATGCCACCGGCGACGGCTGCCTCAAAATAAATGGGCACCCCACACTGCTCAGCGAGGGCAAAGAGCTCCTGCCCTTTTTCCGCCAGGAGGGCTTTGTTTCCGGTGACCACGATTTTTTTGGCCCGAAGCGAAGCGCTGACCAAGTCGAATGCCTCGTCGGTGCCGCCGATGAGCTCGACGACGACCTGGACGCTTTCATCTGCAACCAGCTCACGCCAATCCGTCGTCAGGATCTCGGGAGAGATTTCGATCTCTCTTTTCTTGGCCAGATTCCGCACGGCCACTCGGGTGATCTGCAGATCTGCCCCTGTCCGCTGGAGGATCAAGTCACGGTTTTGAGCGACGTTTTTAAAGACGCCGGCGCCGACATTTCCGAGTCCGGCGAGACCGATGCGGATGGTGCGTGGTGGAGTTCCGTTTGGCATAAACTGAAGGGCGGACAATAGGGCGCGAGGATCAGCATTCTGCAAGCCGCGATCACGGCCTAACGCACCTCAAACTTCTTCCAGAACAGGTAGGCAACCGGGGCCATGTTCACGCACTCGGTGCCCACCGCGCCGATCTCTGCCAGACTATCGGCCGTGTTTCCGGCCATCACAAACATGATGGCGATCAGGAGGGCTGAACCGATGAGGAAAATGGCACCCGGAGAAATCACGCCCGCATTGACACGCGTGGTTTGATTCAGAAGATCGAAAAAATGCTGCGCCAGCGCGGCCAGGATGATCACCGAAAAAATACTGATGCCCATGAGCTCTGCCATCTCATGATTGGTGACGATGGCGTAATCGTAGAATCCATGGGCGGCCACCACGGCCAGGAAGGTCATCACAAACTTCTCCGCGTGACCGAAGCGAGTGCGGATCATTTCATAAAGGGCATGGCCAGCGATGGCGGTCATGGAGGTGTGCATGAAGTTGGCGGAAACGAAACGAGTCCAGGCCACCGCACCGCCTGAGGTGAAGTACTGGATATTTTCCTCCATGGCAAAACCCAGGCCCACAAAGGCTCCGGTAAGAAGGGCGAGTCCGGCATCTCGACGCCAGACGAGCCAGGGGACAAAGAACCCGAACAGGGCCAGTTTACTCAATTCCTCACGGAGCCCCACCCCGGCTAGGTAATACCAAAGATCCTTTGGAAAAGGTGCATCTGGAGTCATGCCCAATTCATACTCCTGGTAGGCGAGGATCATGAGCGTGGGCCACACGCTGCAAACGCCGGCCATCACGGGAAGCATCGGCCGAGTCCACCGCAAGGTGTCCTTTGGACTGCGCTGGGTGAAGATCGTGTACCAAAGCGAGGCAGAAAAAAGAGCGAGAAGCAGCAGACCCCATCGGGCGTGAGAAAGCTGATGCCCCACGATGCCACGCCACTGGAGCAAGAAGTCTCCCGTGAGGGCCCCCACCCTGCTCTGAAGCCAAGGCGGAGCCTCATCGATCCAGCCTGGGCGGCTTTTTAAATCCTCCAAGACCGCTTTGTTTTTGAGCTCGACGGCGAGTCGCAGGGCACTCTCCCGAGCGGTCTCCGCATCAGGCCATGCGCCCTCGCGGATGAATGCCCCCAAGGCCTCACCCGGCTCAGCTCGCGCAAGGCTGATGTGAGCCAGCAGTTCATTGACCAAGGGCAAAAGTGGACTGGAGGTGGCAGCCGTTTGGAGGCGATCCATCGCGGAGAGCCCCTCATCCTCATCGGGAGCGAGCTGCACGACGATGAAGTCGATGAGGGCATCACGCTCGGGTCCGGTATGGGTATGCTGCTCGATCAAATCCAACGCCGGAAAGGAATGGAGTACACCGTCTGCCCGAAAAGACTCCAGGTCCGTCGGCTCGGCCTCGGACTCCTCTTCCCAGTCTTCCCGGAAGGAAATCAGCTTCCGCAGCCAGTGCATCACTTCACGCGGACGCTTCTTGTCGGATCGAACAAGCTCACTTTGAATCTCACGAAGCTCGAACCATTTCTCACCGTGGGGCAGCGTTCCGCCGCGCGTCTCCCTTCCCCACTCGCCCAGCCAGTGCAAAGCACAGCCCAGGAGGAGGCCCGCGATGAGAAGGGTCACGGAAGTACGAATCAGAAACTGGCGATTTCTCGTCAGGTGGTGGACTCGGGCTCTCATTCCTTGGGCCATGATAAAATCAAGATTCGAACATCACCTCGAAATCCGCTCCCCAACCAAGGAAGGGATCCGATCGAAAACGAGGCATGACGCCGATTCGTCCCAGATGCCACTTTGTCAATGTGAATGCTCTGACGTCGAGCCTCGAAATGACTCGTGTCTTCAAAGAGCGCTCCTCGCCGTCCTCATTGACATTTGATGTTTCTGCATCTCTTTTTGAAGGTCCGTTTCGTATCGGATTCCATTAAGAATTTGTGCATGGCCGACAAACGCCAGTCTGAGCAGGAAAAATCTTCTCACGAGTTAGGAGGAGCCGGGCAAACCATCGTCAACTTGAAGGGTGTGAATGAGGGTGGCCTCACGTTTTGCTCCCGCCACCGCTTCGAGGTTGCATCAGAAGTGCAAATGCGAGTGCGCTGGGATGTCCTACCCTCCGCGTTGCGGGCCAGACTGGCAGCGGATGAATCGGGCTGGGTCAGCGTGCGCGGTTTTGTCATCGAGTGTCGGGCCGAGCGCCAGTCCGATGGTGCCGCGCTTTTTCACGTTTCTCTGGTCCTGGATGTCGTTCTCTTGAAGCGAGTCCCCGTTCGTGCAACGGGGAGCACCCGCTGTTTTGGCGCAGGTCGGAGTTCGCTCTTTGGACCCAACTGACATCCCTCGGCCCCTCTCACAACGGCATTTTGGTCTGGTTATTATGGATATTTTGATTTAGCTTTGCAGCTCGATCATGATTATCCGGCAGTCCCTCAGGCTCAAAGACCTCTCTCCGCTCTTTCGAATCGCGGTGGTGGCTGTCTGCATTTTCGTGACGCAACCCGCGGTGGCTGTGATCTTTTATGAGACGGCCAACCCCTCCCATAACACGACCGCGCCTACGGCGACCTACGCGGACTCGGGGTGGCAGTATCAGGGACTTTTGGGTGGTTTTCTGGGCACCATGATCAGCCCTCAGCTCTTCATCACGGCTCAGCATATCGGAACTCCCAGCACCACCTTCACCTCCACCCTGGCCTTCAACGGAACGGGAGATGTGACCTACCATGTCGATACCACCGCCAACGGGGGAGCGGGATACTGGGACATCGCGGGTGCGGACCTGCGGATCTACAAAATCAACGAGTCCTTTTCGAGTTATGCGTCGCTTTTTTCGGGGAGCGACGAAGTGGGGAAATCTCTTGTGACCATCGGTCGCGGCGGACTCAGGGGAGACGCCGTTTTTTCGGGTGAGGCGAAGGGAT
>CAMBPV010000054.1 GCA_945869695.1 Prosthecobacter debontii | reverse complement strand
GTGAAGCCTTTTTGCCTCAGCCAGTTCGTGGCACGGAGGGATCTCATGCCGTGGTGGCAATAGACGATGAGGTGCTGCTCGGTGTCCTGGAGTTTAGCACTGGCTTCTTCAACAAAACGAGTGAGCGGAACCAGCTCAGCGCCCGCGATGTGACAGATGTCCCACTCATCCTGCTCTCGGCAGTCGATGAGACGGACCGCAGGCGACGCAGACTCCAGCAGAGCCTGGGTGTCGGTGACAGAGATCTCGATCGGCAGCTCGGGCATGGAGGATCAGCGCTGAACCGTGACGGGCGTTCCGATGATCACGTTGTGATAGAAGATCTCCGCCATGTGTGCCGGCATTCGCACGCAACCATGCGAGGCCGCATAGCCTGGCAGGTAACCTTTGTGCATCCCCGTGCCACCATTGAAGCGCATGAAGTGCTGCATGTCCGAGCCGAGGAACCGTGTGCCGGGCGGTGGGATGTCCTTGCCCGCAGTTACATCGCGCACCACCACGTTTCCAGCGGCATCCACAAAGTCACCGTAGAGATTGGAGCGGTGATCGGCATCCTTTTCGATGACCTTGAATGTGCCCGTGGTGGTTGGATGCCCTTCGTCGCCCGTCGAGAGTGCGGAGATGCCTGCCAGGCTGCTTCCTTTGTAAAAGTAAGCCTTTTGATCGCTGAGGTCGATGAGGACGCTGGCTGGGCCACTCAAGCCTGCGCCGTCCCAGTAGGAGACGGTGTCTGCGTTGTAAGAGGCGGTTTGCGGCACGGAACCGGGGTCAAAAGCCTCCAGATAAGTGGTCTCACCTGGCGAGCTTCTGACCGAGCCGCAGGAAGTCAGCAGGGAAGTTGAAGCTGCGGTGAGCAGGAGGCAGATTTGAATGTTCAACGCGGTTTTCATGAGGAGCCTAAAGGACGATGAGGCAGAGCCTCAGGCAGGGCGCAGACGATGATTCATCGGCCTCCCTGTGTCCACCGATTCCTTCGGGCTCAAAACCGAAAAAACCATTGCCACTCCCAGGGAACCGAGGCACCTTCGCAGTTCGCGACATCACCTCATTGAATCATAGACTATGCCAACTTACGAATATGAATGTCAGGGCTGCGGCCACCAGTTCGAGGCCCGGCAGTCCATGAAGGATGCCCACCTCACGGATTGCCCTGTGGCTGAATGCGCAGGTCCCGTGAAACGGAAAATCAGCATGGGCTCAGGTTTTATTTTCAAAGGTAGCGGCTTTTACATCACGGACTACCGCAGCGACTCCTACAAGGCCGCTGCCAAAAAGGACTCAGACAGTGGAAGCAGCGCGGCGGCGACGCCGGCACCTGCTGCTGCTCCGGCGGCTGCGCCTTCATCCGCACCTGCCGCCTCGACCTAGCCGTCCAATTTCAGGAACCTGTGTCTGGTGAAACTGCTGACCCACTTCTTTCTGCTCATCAGTCTCAGCGGACTGACGGGGGCGGCTATTGTGGGCCACCGGACGCCTGACTTGACGGACGTTTCAGAGGTTGGAAACCCGCTCGAAGTGAACGACATTGCTGATGTCCTGGCGCAAGCGGTGATCAAGCGGTCAGCGCCTCTCGAGATCACCGAATCCGATCTGAACCAGTTCTTGGAGGCATCGTTGATCGGGCGCCAAAAAGGGAAAACGGGCGAGTTGGTGACCTTCGAAAAAACCCTTGTCGATTTGGAGCAGGGTGTCGCTCGGATCACTCTCTGCTGGCTCACTCACGGACACCGAACTACCTCCTCTCTGGACCTCCAGATCGGTGTCGTCGACGGTAAACATCGGATCGAAATTTTGCGCGGCGCCTACGGAAGAATGCCTGTGGCTCGGGGATTTCTGCTTCCCATTCTTCCTGCTTTCCGCTCCCTTGCAACGGCCTGTGACGTGGAGGTGAAATCAATTCTGAATATGACAAAAATTCAGATCTTGAAAGATAAGCTGGTGCTTGATCCGCGATTCTGAAATGATCCCCCCGAGAGTTCAGCCTATGAAGAGTGCCGCTTCAGTCCGATTTTTGCCATGCTCCCGCAGGTGGGCGGCAAGCCTTGTTTTTTGCCTCACGGGCGCCAGTTTGCATTCTCAGTCGTCCGAGGAGCCGCCTCTTCCCATCGCCGGTGAGCGCTTGCCCCCGGCTGTGGGACGGTCAGCCCCGAGCTCTGCTCCCAAACCCCCGATTCCCGCGCTCGGCGGCTCTCCGATTCCGATGCAGGCACCGGGCTCAGTCGGCGTCCCACCACCCATACCTCCCACGGCCGGACAGGGCGGCAGTGTTGGAGATACAGGTTTCAGCTCGAAGGTCACGACCTCCACGGGCGGAAAAGGCCAATTCATCGTTCATGGAAAAGACCTGCAAACTCGTGGTCCCTTCTCCAACCGTTGCGGCGACATTTCCGAACGGCTCCGACGATTGCTAAAAGACGAAGAGCCGTGGGTGCTCCCCATTGTCGTAGCGCTCAAAACGGCCCCTGACCTCGTCTTGTCGGATCCGCCAGTGAAGACGAGTATTTCCAAGATCACCTCAGGCGGATTTCACCTCCAGGTCACGGTGCAAATCAGGCCTGACCTGCGACCTGCTGCTTTGGATGCCGAGATCACTCGCATTCTGATTGCTGAACGCATTCTACGGAATCACGCCGAGATCACCACCAAACGCAGCATGGTGCTGCCGGATTGGTTGCTCACAGGCGTCACTCAAGCGATGACTTTCCGTGATCGCTCACGTCCCAGCGCGGTGTTCGCCGCCATTTTCCGCAGTGGGAAGGTTTACAGCATCGAGGAAATTCTCGACGCTGCTCCGGGTGAGCTCGACGCTCTTTCACGCACCCTTTACGAGACATCCTGCTGTGCCCTCGTTCTCGCCCTTCTCGATCAGGTCGAAGGTCCGATGCGCCTCCAGAAGTTTCTGTCCATGCTCGCCGTTGATTCACGCGACGACCGTGAATTGCTGAATTTTTGCTTCCCCACCCTCGCTCTCTCCTCCTCGAGTTTGAACAAGTGGTGGTCCCTTCAAATGGCATCCCTTGCCACCCCGACGGTCTTTGAGACACTCGGCCCCACGGAGACTCAAAAAGCACTGACTGAAGCGCTGACCCTCCGCTACGAAACGACCGTCGAGAGTGCACCGAAGCGCTCCTCCTCAGCGCCCGCGGAGGCTCCGGTGGTCGAGGAAACGCCTAGCGAAAAGAAGCCCTCTATGCTCGTCCGTTTGCTCGGGAGTGGCCCTGATGATAAGGAAGCCCAAAAGGAACCCGATCCGAAAAAAAAGGATGCCCCGCCCGCCGCGAAGCCGAAAGAGAAAAAGGAAGAAGCGGAGGCCGAATCAACGTCCGAAGAAAAGAAGGCCGGATTTCTGGGCCGCATGTTCGGGGTAAGTGGCGATGCCGAAAAGGAATCTGAACCGACTGACAAGACCGAAAAAACGGAGTCGAAGCCCAAAAAGAAGGAGGCCCCCGAAGAAGAAGCCCCGAAAAAACCGGAACCTCCAAAGGAAGAGAAACCGAAAGAGAAAAAAGCAGAATCTGAGCCCGAATCACCGGAGGAGGAAAAGAAACCCGGGTTTCTAGGCCGGATGTTCACGCCGAATGCGGCCTCCGATAAAGAGGAGCCAAAGGCTGATAAGAAAGCGGAAAAGCCCGAGCCGAAAACCAAGGAGAAAGAGTCCCCCAAAGTCGAGACGCCGAAAAAGTCAGAGCCACCCAAAGAAGAAAAACCCAAAGCCAAGCCTGAATCAAAAGAAGAACCTTCTGAGCCGAAAAAGCGTGGGTTCTTCGGGCGGATTCTGGGCACGGAGGGTGACGAAAAATCCAAGGAGGAATCTTCCAAATCGTCCCCGAAAAAGGCAGAGGACAAATCTGCGTCTGCATCTCCGAGCTCAATCGATGTGACGGCCCTGTTCGTTTCAGGTCCACCCGCAGCCCCCAGAGGCCCCATGGTCGATATCGCCGAGATTCAAAACCTTTGGACGGCTTTTTTCACGGAAAGTTCGCTGATTTGGAGCGCCCTTCTGCCTGAGCGAGGAACTCCCGTCATACTCGGTTTTGGGAAAAAGAAGCCCGAAGAAGAAAGCCAAAAAGAGGAGCCGAAAAAAGCGGCACCCAAGAAGCCCGAACCAGCAAAAGAGAAGGAGCCCAAACCCACGCGCAAGGAATTGAAAGAGGCCAAAGAAGCGGAGAAAGCCAAAGAGGCAGAAAAATTCAAGAAGGAAGAAGCTGAAAAGGAGAAAGAGAAGAAAGCTGAAGCCACGCCTCCCGCCAAAACGACTCCTCCACCAACGAAGGCCGCGCCTGCGCCATCCAAACCCAAACTCGTTTCCGTCAGCGTCCCAATCGAGGAATACGACAACATCCTGAAACGGAGAGATCGCGCCTCCATCCTTGATCGGAACGCGAAGGCGCTCGCCGCGCTTGCTCAACGCGGAAACATTCTTTTCCGTCCGTTGATCAATGAATACATCGCCGTCATTGCAGACCTGCAGTTGGCCAAGACTAAGGACATGAGCGCCCGTCTGGCTGCTCTGAAAACCAAGACTGCCGAAGCCTATGCCCGCGCGAAAGCTGTGGAGGATCATTTGGATTGGTATGAAGCGAGCGAGACCCAGAACTACTCAGGCACCTTTGAAGACTACCTCAGACTCCCGGAGCAGATTCAGAAAGAACTGCCCTTGAGGGATGATCCCATCTCCCAGTACCTGGATGAGGTCGAGCGTGAGATCAGCCAGTGATCTGACCTTTCAGTTTCCGCTCACATCATCCGGGATGCGAGCCATGAGCTTATAAACAGGGCCGAGTTCAGTCAGCAATTCACCCCAGAGTTTCGAAGGCGAGGCTGAGGTAAGGATGGTCTTTTTGGGTGGCGACACGATCCAAGAACTGCGCTTCAATTCAGACTCAATCTGACCACTCGTCCACCCCGAGTAACCCACGAATCCGCGAACTTCGTGCCCCAGGCGAAGCTCTTGAATGGCATCTTGGACCGAGAGATGGGTCTGGCATTTGAGACCTCGCTTCCCTCCACTCCACCTGAGCGCAGCAAAGGCGAGCTTGTCGGTGGAAACAGGTCCCCCCAAATACACTGGCACCTGCCCCAGGTCGCCGAGATCCTGGTCGGGTAAAAGATCCGTCACCCTTTTCTCAAGCGGTCGATTCAGGATGTAACCGAACGCGCCGTCATCAAGATTGTGAGCCGCCAAGAAAATGACGGACCGTGAAAAATTGGGATCCTTCAATCGAGGGGCCGCCAGCAGGAGTGATCCGCTCAATGGGGAAGGTGATGCCGAGGACTCATCAATCATACTTGTGGCGTAGCCACGCGAAACATCGTCGAAGAAAGTCAGCGCGCCACAGACAATATCGCCCACAGGCTCTTTTCATCTCTCTTGCGCCGATAGATGCATTCAGTGGCACGAAGAAAGCCCGTCGCTGCGTTTGCATGTTTATGGACAGACGTCGTCTCCTCACCCTCTCTTTGCTTTCGGGCGCATCTCCCCTCCTCGGCTCCGCTGATGCAGGAAAGAAAATCCGCATCGGGCAGATCGGCACTGGCCACGCCCATGCAGGTGGAAAAATGAGCGCCCTGCGCAGTCTTTCGGACTTGTACGAGGTCGTTGGCCTCGTGGAGCCAGATCCGGAGCGTCGTAGAACCGCCGAAAAAAGTGCAACTTACGCGGGTCTATCGATTCTCACTGAGGAGGAACTTCTCTCGATGCCGAATCTGGCGGCTGTCGCGGTGGAGACAGACATTGCTCAATCGGCAGCGACGGCATTGCGCTGTCTCCGAGCTGGCAAACACGTGCATTTAGACAAGCCGGGAGCGCTGGACCATCACCGCTTTAAAAACATGCGCAACGAAGCACAAGAGCGAGGATTGACCGTGCAGATGGGTTACATGCTCCGCTACAATCCAGCGTTTGAGTTTCTCTTCCGTGTCGTGCGCGAGGGGTGGCTGGGAGAGATCACAGAGATCGATGCCGCCATGGGAAAACTCGCCGACGACCGCACTCGCAGCGCGCTCCGCTCCCTGCCGGGCGGTGGCATGTTTGAACTCGCCTGCCATGTGATCGATGCCGTGGTGACGCTGCTCGGCCGCCCCAACTCGGTGCACGCGACCTCAACTCCCACGCGGACCGATGGGATGAAAGACAACCAGACCGCTCTGCTGCAGTATGCGAAGGCCACAGCCGTCATTCGCTGCAATCACGCCGACCCTTTTGGCGGGCGTCGACGCCGATTCATGGTCGCCGGCACCGAGGGTGTGATCGACATTCAACCGCTCGAGTCTGGCAAGTTTTCACTGAGTCTGACGAGTGCCCGAGAGAAATGGAAAAAAGGAACCCAAACCGTAACCCTGCCGGTGCCTCAAGGTCGATACGACCGAGAGTTCATGGACTTGGCCGAGATCATTCAAGGCCGGAAGAAACTGTCGTGGGACGCCGCGCACGACATTGCCGTTCATGAGACGGTCATGCTGGCTTCCGGTCAGCTGATTGCCTAACGGTTTTTCTCTTCCAGCTTTTTGATGCCTTCAGCGATGGCAAAAACGGCCAGGATGAGCTCCATGGCGACGCGAGCACAAAGTACATAAACGAAAAAAGCCACCGGCCCCGTGACCAGCGTGAACAAGCCGTGCGTGATGCCATTGGCGAAGCCGCTGAACATCCACGTCAGGCCAGAGAGCAGAGCTGCCACCAAGCTCAGCGCATAAATGATGCGCACCAGTTTCGGGGTCACAAATTTTTGGAACGAAAAATCCATGACCAGGTCCATCACCGCCCGCGTTAAGGTCCAGGCATTGGACAGCAATGAGGGCTTTGGCTCTGGAGGCGGCGTGGACATCAGGAGATGAGTCGGATCGTCAGAGGGTAGCGGTAAATCTTACCCTCGCTGGCCTTGATGGAGCCCATGACCACAAAAATGATCCACGCGATTCCAAGCACCGGAAGAATCAACAACCCGACCACCACGAATATCAACGCCGCTGCGATGAGGCCGTAGATGGTCCACGAGATATTGAAGTTCAGCACCTCTTTCCCCACGGCATCCAGGTAGGGGCTGTCGCCTCTTTTGATCAGCCACAGGACCAGTGGCCCGATCACATTTCCAAAGGGGACCGCCATGCCGGCAAACCCGAGCAAATGACAAACGATGCCGGTCGTATTCTCGTCTTTATTAGCCGGGCTGGTGCCACTGCTAAGCGATGGAGGTGGCGCCGGAGGCGGAGGCGTTAAATTCTCGTCCATGATTCTCTACGGGTATTGGTTTCCGAGATTCGGACAGCGCTTGCCGCCCCAGTTAGATAAAGGGCGACGAATCCTTAGTTTTTCAACCGGCGATTTGCATTTCTCAAAAAACAAATCGGCGGTTCCCCTGATGGAAACCGCCGTGCTGAGTCGGCCTTTGAATCAGGCCTTGGGAGGCTTAACGTCCGAAGAAGAAGGACAGGCCCGAGATTCTTCGCGAGCTGCTATGGGAGAATCCGCCGCGAGGAGGGCAAGGTGGGGGAGGGCAGCTATGTTGATATTGGTAGACTGGGCGCGGGTTGCAGCTGTTGCATCCGCATCTGGAGCGTTCAGTCACCCAGCGTCCTACCGGATTTCCACAGCGGTCGTAGCCATAAACTTGGTAAACCGCGTAAACGGGACGGCCACAAGGCAGGTAGCTCACCACTCGACGATTGCAGCTGTGATCAGCCTTGGCTTGGGTGGGGACTGCAAATCCAAGAACGGTGAGGATTGAGAGGAGGAACAGGATGTTTTTCATGATGTTGTATTGGGTTACAGGAAATTCGACGGAGCGCTTTTCGGCTTATTCAAAGCAGCGCAGAATATTTTTTCACTCCGTTCGGATCGATGACTTTTCACCGCCTGTCGCTTCACCGTTGCAGGGCGACTCCACCACGTTTAGAAGTGCGCTTTCTTACCTCCAAAACCATGTCTGCAAAGCCCACCATCATCTACACAAAGACCGACGAAGCGCCTGCACTGGCCACCTATTCTCTGTTGCCCATCGTCGAAGCTTTCACTCGCTCATCTGGTATCACCGTGGAGACGCGAGATATCTCATTGGCGGGCCGCATCTTGGCCAACTTCCCTGACTTTCTCACCGACGAGCAGAAGCAGCCTGATGATCTTGCTTACCTCGGAAAACTCTGCCTTGAGCCGACTACCAACATCATCAAACTCCCGAATGTTTCGGCCTCTCAGCCGCAGCTCAAAGCCGCCATCACCGAGCTTCAGGCCAAAGGTTACAAGCTACCAGAGCTCCCGGAAAATCCACAGACGGATGCTGAAAAAGACATCAAGGCACGCTACGCCAAAGTCATGGGCAGCGCCGTGAATCCTGTGTTGCGTGAGGGAAATAGCGACCGCCGTGCTCCGAAAGCGGTCAAAGACTATGCCAAAGCTCATCCCCACTCGATGGGCAAATGGTCCGCCGATTCAAAAACCAGCGTCGGCACGATGGGAAAAGACGACTTCTTCTCGAACGAGAAATCCGTCTGTGTGATGGAAGCGACGGAAGTCAAAATCGAGTTCACCGGTAACGACGGAAGCGCCAAGGTACTGCTGCCTAAACTCGCCCTCAAAGCTGGCGAGATCATGGATGCCACCAAACTCAGCAAAAAAGCGCTCGTAGCCTTCATCGAGCAACAGATCGCGAAGGCCAAGGCTGACGGCGTTCTGTTTTCCCTTCACATGAAAGCCACCATGATGAAGGTGAGTGACCCCATCATCTTCGGCCATGCGGTCCGCGTTTTCTTCAAAGACCTCCTCGCCAGGCACAGTGCCACTTTTGCGGAGTTGGGAGTCGATCTGAACAACGGCTTTGGAGATCTCGTGGCAAAGCTCGAAAAACTTCCTGCCGATAAGAAGGCAGAGATCGAGGCCGACATCGAGGCGGCCTATGCCAATGGCCCGGCCATCGCCATGGTGAATAGCGACAAAGGAATCACCAATTTGCATGTCCCATCCGACGTGATCGTGGATGCATCCATGCCTGCGATGATCCGAGCCGGCGGCAAGATGTGGAACGCCGCTGGCAAAGAGCAAGAGACGCTCGCCGTCATTCCGGACAGTTGCTATGCAGGCATCTACCAGGCCGTGATCGACTTCTGCAAAAAGCACGGCGCACTTGATCCGAAAACCATGGGCAGCGTCCCAAATGTCGGCCTCATGGCTCAGGCCGCTGAAGAATACGGCAGCCACAATAAAACTTTCGAAGCACCCGCGGATGGCATCATCCGTGTCACGGACAGCACGGGCAAAACGCTCTTTGAGCACGCGGTCGAGAAGGGTGACATCTGGCGCGCTTGCCAGACGAAAGACGCACCTGTTCAAGACTGGGTCAAGCTGGCCGTCAACCGCGCACGGGCCTCAAAGACGCCTGCTGTTTTCTGGCTCGATAAGAACCGCGCTCATGATGCTCAAATCCTAGCCAAGGTGGAGAAGTATCTCAAAGACCACGACACCACGGGTCTCGACATCCGCATTCTTCCACCCGCAGAAGCCTGCACGTTCTCACTGGAGCGCATCGTTCAGGGTCTCGACACCATTTCCGTGACAGGCAATGTCCTGCGAGACTACAACACGGACCTCTTCCCCATCCTCGAAGTCGGCACGAGTGCCAAGATGCTATCCATCGTCCCGCTGATGAATGGCGGCGGACTTTTTGAGACGGGTGCGGGCGGCTCTGCGCCGAAGCACGTGCAGCAATTTATCGAGGAAAATTATCTCCGGTGGGATAGCTTGGGTGAGTTCTTTGCCCTTGCCCCGAGCTTTGAGCACATCGCTGAAAATTTTGGCGTCGCGAAAGCCAAAGTACTGGCAGATACGCTGGATGAAGCGACGGGAAAATTCCTGGAAAACGACCGCAGCCCCGGCCGTAAACTCGGCACCATCGACAATCGCGGCAGTCACTTTTATCTGGCTCTCTATTGGGCGCAGGCCCTCGCTGCCCAGACTGCGGATGCTGAGCTCCAAGCTCAATTCAAGCCCATCGCTGAAGAGCTGACGACTCAGGAATCGAAGATCGTCAGTGAGCTTCTGGCCGTGCAGGGTAAGTCCGTCGAAATCGGTGGTTACTACCTGCCTGACGAGGCGAAAGCCAAATCCGCGCTGCGCCCGAGCGCCACGTTTAACGCGATCCTGTCCAAAGTCTAAATTCCCTCATTGGAACAGCCCCCTCAGCCGCTGCCAAAGGCTGGGGCGCGGCTGATCTGGAACGGGCATTTGAGGCGAGCCGGGGCCTGATCCGTTGTGAATGGAGCAGAAGTTCTGAGGAACGAGCTCATAGGGGATGTTGTCTTGGTAAGCGCTGTTCTGCTGATAACAGGCCTCCGTCGCGATGTGGCCACTCGCACGGCAAAGCGCGACGGATGTCAGTGGCACCTCAACTCGTGGACCACGGGAGACATAGCCGAGTTTGACCGAGGCATTCATCACGTCCGCCCAAATCGGCACAGCCAGCCGACCGGCGTATCCTTCATCAATAATCGTCTTGGGCTGATCGAGACCGAGCCAAACACCACACGTCAGCCGATCCGAGTAGCCGCAAAACCACGCATCCTTGTAGTCATTCGTCGTCCCCGTTTTACCACCCGCTGGCTCCCGGAATTCGTGTTCACTTCGAAGGGAAGATGCGGTGCCTTCATCGATCACTTTGGAAAGCAATCGGCGCGCAAGGTGTGCGACTCCGGGTGAGATGACTTCGGTTTCAAGCACGGGTGTGCTGTAGATGATTCGGCCATTGCGATCAATGACCAGGTCAATCAAGAAGGGCCTGCGTCGCACGCCTTCATTGGGAAAGATCGAGAAGCCGCTGGTCAGCTGCCGCAAATTGGCTGCCGCATTTCCAATGAAAATCTGAGGCGTCTTTTTCGTCCCTTGACCCAGCCCCGCATCGCTCAGCAACTGCATCACCCGATCCAGCCCCGCATAGTTTCCGATGCGGATGGTCATGGTGTTCCGGCTTTGAACCAGTCCGGAGGTCATCGAGAGCCATCCCAGAAATTTGCCATCCGAGTTTCCAGGGTTCCAACCGCTCAGCACGCCATCGATCTCGCCAGTTCTCAGGGGTGCGTCCTCGATCAGCGTGCCCGGAAGCAATCCCCTCGCGAGAGCTGCCGCATAAACGAAGGGCTTCACCGTGGAGCCGATCTGACGCTCGCCTTGAAAGGCGCGGTTGTATTTGCTCTGCCGGTAATCACGCCCTCCGACAACCGCGACGATCCCGCCCGTGTCGTTGTTCAAAATGGTGAGCGCCCCCTGGAGGTAGGGTGCGGAGGGCACCTCGCTGACTCCATTCCAATTCGCATCAAACGCAGCTTTGGACGGGTGGGTGTATCCGCTTTTTTTCTCGATGCCTTGGATGCGTTTTTCGAGCGCTTGTTCCGCCGCGGTCTGCAGGTCTTTGTCCAGGGTCGTGAAGACTTGAAGACCCCCGTCTTCGATCTCGCGCTCCTCGAGGATCAGGTCGAGGTCTCGCTTCACGGCATCCAGCGCATATCCCCCCTGAGAGGTGACGACGGGCTGTGCATGAAGAGCGATGTCCTCATACCTCGCAGCTAAGGCCTCCTCGTCTGTGATGGCGTGTGTTTTCAAGAGGCGCGCGATGACATCGTCACGCTCCTTCAGCGCAGCGTCGAAGTTTTTGAAGGGAGAAAATCGGGTGGGTCCGCGGATGATGCCCGCGATGAGTGAGGCCTCACCCAGAGAGAGCTGCGAGGAATGCTTCCCAAAATAAACCTGGCTGGCACGTTGAATGCCATAGAGGCCATTGCCAAAAAAAATGCGATTCACGTAGTGATCGAGAATCTGATCCTTCGTGCAATGGGCTTCGATGCGTCTCGCCAACATCATCTCGAGAAGCTTTCGGTGAAACGATCGGTCATCGAGATCAGGATAGCTGTTGCGCGCCAACTGCATGGTGATGGTGCTGGCTCCCTGCACGATCCGGCCATCTTTAACATTCCGCAGCATGGCGCGTGCGACGCCTGCAAAATCGATTCCGCCGTGCATATAAAAACGCGCATCTTCACGGGCAAGTAATGCTTTGATGAAAAACGGAGACACTTGATCCAGCGGGACCACGATGCGGTTCTCACCGTGCATCCGGCCGATCAATTGCCCCTTCCCATCGAGCACCATCGTCCGTTCTGGCATCTCTCCCAGTCGGGTGAGGTCATACTGTTTGGCCAGATGGCTGTAAACGCCGATCACGACCGCGCCAACGAGTGCACCCAGCACCGGGAGCCCGATGAGCACGCCCGTGAATGCACGCTTCCACCAGCCCGGTCTCAGCTCGTGAGAGCGGAAGGGGCCTTGATGAGGCGGCTTCTTTTTAGGAGGGGTGCGTGCCATGTTTGCTCCCGTTCAGGTGGAGATTTGTTTTCCCGGACTGGCAGTTCCAAAGGGGCTGCCTATGTTCACTTCGTTTGATCAAATGAACCCTATGCACCCGAGCACTCTTGCACTCATCCGCGCCGCCATCACTGAAGATATCGGCTCGGGGGATGTGACCTCCGAGTATTTTATCCCTTCCGCCTCGACGTCGAAAGCCAATCTCGTCGCGCGAGAGGCGGGAGTGTTGTCGGGTAGCGAGGTGGCGCTGGCGGTTTTTGCCGAGATCGATCCCAGCTTGGATGTGCGGTGCCTGAAGAGGGATGGAGACTTGCTCACGTTGGGTGACACCGTGATGGAAATCTCCGGCAGCACGCGCTCGCTCCTTTCGGCCGAGCGCACGGCCTTGAATTTCCTTCAGCGACTTTGCGGAGTCGCCACCCTGGCGCGTCGCTACGTGGAGGCAGTGAAACCTCATGCCGTGAAGGTGCTCGACACACGGAAGACCACGCCAGGCTGGCGTTTGCTGGAGAAAAATGCAGTGCGTGATGGCGGCGGCACGAACCACCGCATCGGGCTCTATGATCAAGTGATGGTGAAGGACAATCACTTGGTGGCCAGTGGAAGCACGAAGGCGCTTCAAGCTGCGATTGATCGCGTGAACCAAGAGCGGCCCGCGGTCAAAGTGCAGCTGGAAGCGGACTCTTTGGCGCAGGTCAAAACGTTTCTCGATCTCCGCGGTGTCGACATGATCTTGCTCGATAACATGAGCCCCGCTCTCCTGCGCGAGGCGGTGCGCCTGAATGCCGGACGCCTCTTTTTGGAGGCCAGTGGTGGCATCACGCTCTCGACCATCCAGGACGTGGCGGCCACAGGTGTGGATGCTATTTCTGTGGGTGCGATCACTCATTCGGCACGCGCTCTCGATCTGGCGCTCGATTTCGTTTAACCGATCAGGGCTGCTTTCCGAAACGCATCAGTCCGTTTGCCTCGCGAGGGCATCCATGATCTGCGCTTCGGGAAAAAAGGGTCCCAAACATGTCACCTCACTTCCCGCGAGCTCGCGGTGGCTGATGACGGGCAGCGGTCCCACTTTAATCGTCAGGTAGTCCAACAACTCATCCAGCGCTTCGAGCTGGGCCTTTGTAGGTCCGGCGGAATAAAAATCACCGATGAAGCAAATGCTGATGGCGTGCGCCGCTTCAGGTTCTGCTCCTCCACTCGGAAGGCTGCGGAGCCAACGCTCGCCCACTTCCACTTCGCCGTCACTCGTTGCACTGCCGTTTCCGATCACAAAGTGATACGCGAGACCGTCTTTGAGTCCTTTGATTTGGTGATGGAGCCGACTCAACTGCGCAGCGCTGCCCTTGCGATTGGCGCTGCCATGAAACACCATTTGATCCCATTTCGAATCGGGTCGGTGCCCCGCATCAATCTGCTTTCTGGCCCTCTCCGTGAGATGACTCCAAGACTGCCGGGGGGAAGAAAAAACCACCGGAAGCGGCTTAGAACGCTTGGTAATCGTGAGAATTCTTTTCCCAGATCCTGGCTCAATGGTGCTCGGATCTCGGAACTGAGCGTGATCGCTCACAGCCACCGGCGATGCAAAAGCGACGCGGTGAAACGCCTCGGAGTTGGAAATCCGACCACTGGAAAGAAGCGGTGCCGAGGCAGTTACTACACCTTGGTTTGACACCGCAAGCGTTTTGCTTGGTGGCGACATAGGATGCAGGGTGCCGTAGAGGACCATCCCCAAGACTGCAAGCCCGAAACCTAAGTTCAGGGCAGGAGGTTGGGATGGGTGCGGCCTCATTTTTCTAGATATTACTTTGACTTTGTTAACTAATGCAGTGACAACGGTTTTCTGTCACCTGATTTTCTTTGTTTTCTTTAGTTTCCACGATCAGCAATAGCAACTCTTGATTCTCGTCCTAACAGCAGGTTTTGGTGATGGCCACAATACAGCTGCCCGAAGTGTGGCAAAGGCTGTGGAAAAACTCTCCCCAAATGAGGAGGTCATCGTGAGTGATTTCATCACGGAGGTCCATCCTCGTCTGGCGAGTGTCTTGAAGAGCCTCTATCAGTTTGCCATCATCAATTGGCCCTCCTCTTGGCGTTGGGTTTATAGTCAGATGGCGGACGTCAAACCCGGAGACAGCCCTCCTGCCTGGCAACTGATGTTGGTGAAGTCGCTGCAGAAGCGCATCGAGACCCATCGTCCGCGCCTCATCATCAGCACCTATCCCCTGTATGCGGAGTTGCTCTCCCGGGTGAAAGCAAAAATCGAGACGCCCCCGCTTCTCACGGTCATCACCGATTCCATCTCAGTTCATCCGATCTGGCTCAGTGCACCGAGCGATTTGATTTGCGTCGCTGATCCCGAGACGCAGGACGTCGTTGAGAGGTTTGGGATCGATCGCAGATGCATCCGAGTCACAGGTTTCCCGGTGGATCTCGCCTTTATGAAAACACCCGCTGGGGCCGATTCAGGAAGGTCCCAGCGCATCCTTTATCTTCCCTCGACATCACTGACGTGGTTTGGCCAGACTTTGGAATCCCTGCGGCCACTCCTCGCATCAGGCGTCCAGCTGACGCTGCCCGTGGGAAAACATGCATCACGACTCCACCACACCCTTCAGAGGTTCATGGATTCCATGCCTGGGGCAAAAATCGAGATCATCGGCTGGACCAATCGGATGCCCGAATTGCTTCAGACCCATGATGTCCTCATCAGCAAGGCCGGAGGTGCCATCCTGCATGAAGTATTGGCGGCCCGCTGCCCAGTCGTGATCGACTACGTCGTCCCCGGTCAAGAAGAGGGAAACGCCAACATGCTCCTGGACAACGGCTGTGCACTGCGCTCTCACAGTCCTGCCGAGACCGGTCGGGCCGTGGCGCAGGTGCTTGCCGAGGGAGGCCGCCTCGGAAACAAGTTCCGAGAGAACATGCTCGCCCTGAGCGTGCCGGATGCCGCGCTCCGGGCCGCCGCGTTTGGACTGGAGATCGCGATACCCTGAAGATCCCCACTGAGGCCCAAGGCTTATTTCAGCTCTTGGATGCGGATGTTCCGCCAGCGCACTTCTTTTCCCACAGCTTCAGCCTTCTTACCGATCCCATGCACTTGAAGCGCGATCACGCCCTCCCGAGTCAGGTCATGGGTGAGATCCGCCGCCGGCACGCCATTGATTGAAGTTTTGATGTGGTTCCCCTTGCACTCAATGCGCGCCAGATTCCACTCGCCCTGCTTGAAGGCCTTCCTCGCAGCCTCATTATTTTTCAGGTCAAACAGCCAGCCACTGCGCCCTTCATCATAAACACCACCGGTGTAGGCACGTGGACTCGGATCAATCTCAAACTGGTAACCATGAACCCGATCAGCTGGAAACTTTTTCTTTTTCCCGGCGATCTCCACCTCCGTCTCCTGCGTGTAATAGTTGCTGCGAAACTGAATCCCCGAATTCATCGACGGATCCACCTTGAACTCCACCTCGAGGATGAAGTCCGAGTACTTTTTCGACGTGCAAAGGAAGCTATTTCCCGTTCCCGCTACTGTCTTGCCCACGACAGCGCCGTCCTCCACACGATACTCCGCCGTCCCGCTGTGCTGCTCCCAGCCCGTGAGCGTCTTGCCATCAAATAAGGTAACCCAGTTTTCCTGAGCCACGGCGTGACCGGCGAGAAGAGCGATAGAAAGAAGGATGTGTTTCATGGTTGGTGAATTCAGTCTGATTGACGTTTGAAGATTGGCAACTGTGGAAATCAACGCTCCCAACCCACAGGCTGAGTCCACGCCTGCCTCGTTTGACCCTGCCACACAGGATTCTCATGAGGCTTCGTTGAGGTAACGGTCGCCCGCACAAAAAGCTCATCGCCCGTGAATGAGTACTCGGGAGTCAGACTGTCACTGCTGGCCAAAACCTTTCCCACATCAGCTGAGTATTCCAGTCTGACCGGGCTACCGTCTTTCGCATCTGCAGGCACCTCCTTCACCGCCCGATCATATCCCTTCAGCGTGCCAAAAAATTGCGTCCTGTACTTCACCCCGGGTTCACCCTGAATCTGGAGAGTCAATTTCCTTTCCCTCGGGTCAAAACGCACATCCCTCAAAGTCACGCCGCTCGAGCAGTAGAAGTCTCCTTTGATCATCGCGCGGGTCAGGCTATCCGCCTCCAGTTGATCGGCGCGCACCATCACCCAGCCTCGACCGGGACTCACGTCTCCCCCGTGATATTGGTGAGAGTCGTCACTCGCGATGCCAAAAAGAATGGGTGCCTTCAGCTCGGAAAGCCGAATCGTATTGGCCACGTCCCACATCTTTTCGGTGTGCGAAGTCGCTCGTTTTTCATCCCCCAAAGTGAACGTCCTCGGGTGACCATTGAAGACCTCAAAGTATCGGTCCTCGATTACGTGCGCCAGATCTTCCGCCGTCAGCGCCCACTGAAAATTGGGATGGTTGATGTGCGCGATCATCGGGCGACCTGTCTTGATTGATTGCTCCGCAACGAGTTGGAGGTTTTGCCGCATCACCTCACGAATGGATGTCACGTCCTTCAGCGGCTGAATGGCCTCCTGCACATTGATCGCATTGATGTGAATGGGCACTTTGCCAAAACCCGCGCTGATTTCCTCCGCCTCAACCAGAAGGAATTCACCCGGCTTCTCGACTTGATTCCGGTATTCCTCCAGCGGCCTCAGTCTCACCTCCAGCTTACCCGCGTCGCTCAGGCGGGTTTGCACCCAAGCATCGCCGAACCGAGCCCGATACTTGTCCAACACCTTTTTCCCCAGCGTGCCTTTTCGTTTCTCGATCACCTCCTCCGACAACCATTTCTCACCCCTCGCCAATAGATTGTGATCAGACATCGCCATAAAATCATAACCCCGATCTCGATACCAAATCGAAATCATCTCCGGCAGATCATTGCCATCACTCCACAAAGAATGCGTGTGAGTATTGCCCTTGAACCAAGTCGGTTCGGCACCCAAGACGACGTTGGCAATGCAGGAGGTGAGTAAAAAGGACGTAAACCGGAACATGCTCAGCTAACGCCGCTCGTGGGTTGGCTTTTCATGTGTCTCTGTTTGCGCAGAGAAAGGAGGCGTTCTTCAGGCTTCGACCTCAGGTGCTGGCAGCCGCTGCGGCAGCCGCAGCCGAGGCAACAGAATTAAGGCTTTGCGCGGAGCCATTGACCGAGGCCAGCGATGCCACTCCCATTCCGAAACCCGTCATTTCATTGCACCAGAGCTCAACTCCTGTCAGTGCATTCAGGCCATACATGTAACCATCGACACTGACGACCAAGACATCACCCTCCAACAACAAGGTGACATAGCTCCGACCCTTGGCGGCCTTCCACTGCCAAATGATTAACCCAGTCCTCCGATCCAGTGCCGCCACTTGGCGATTGAACCCAGTAAAGATCAATTCTTTCAATAGCATCAATGCGATTCTAACCGCTCAGATCGGACAAACAACACCCACTTGATGGGCTGTTGAGCGGACGCCGTTGATTGGACGCAACATCATGAAACTAATTGCCGTCCTTTCCCGCCCTGCTGGCACCCTTTGCCGCATGGGCGGCTGAACCAGTCACCATCGAGGCTTTTGGGGACTCGACGACGGCGGTACGTGGTTTCACGAAGGTTTATGCCTCTGGGCTGCAGGAAGAATTGCGCAATGTTCGAATCATCAATGCGGGCGTGCCCGGAAACTCAAGCTGCCGATGAAGTCCACCTCCGCGCCAGTGCTCAGCCTCCAGAAGCTGAACTCCGCAAAGCGATCACAATAGCTGTTGTAGCAGCACAACTCGTGGAAGACCCAGCTCTCGAACGCCTTGCCATACAATTCGCTACCCGGCTCGATGGAGCCGCGTCGGGCCAGGAAGTTCACGACGCCCACATCATGGAAGTAAAACTTGTCCGCCAGTGACAACCACCGTTTCGGGCATTTGCGGTAAGGCAGCAGCATGCGGGCCAATAGCGTGTCGCTCAGGATCTCGAAATAGCCTCGCACCGTCTCCCGGGACACGCCCAGCTCGCGGCCCAGATTCGTGAAATTCACCTGCTCCGTGTCCGTCAGCGCCGCCGCAAAATGAACGCCAGCGTTTTCATGCAACCAATGCGCCTCATCAAGCAGGGCGGGCACTTTTTGGACCTCATCCACCCCAGCAAATCGGCCGCCGCTCTTCGCGAGTTCTTCCAGGAGCAGCCCGGGACGCGTGGCATAGCGTCGAAACTCATCGGCTTTTAGCAAGTCGATCCACACCGCCGCCGGGTGCCGCTGGCGCAGTAGCTTCGTCTTGCCGGATTGCCTCGGTTCCCAGAAGAAAAATGTCTCTGTTCCTGGTTCCGGGAGGCTCTGTGCCCTGATGCAATTCGCAAAAACTAATTGCGAATTGCATGTAAAACGCAATTAGCCGACGCCCTTCGCCGCCCCACTAAGTGCTCAATTCTCCTTCGCAGCCCCGTGCTCGTAGGTCTTAGGCAAGTTGTCAGTCCAGGCTTTGAGGCGGGTGGTGAGGTCTTGGACGAGGTCGGGTTTATGCGGGGCGAGGTTGTTTCGCTCACCGGGGTCTGTGGCGAGGTCGTAGAGCTCGATCTCGCCGCGTGCGCGGTGCGGGAGGTGGAGCTTCCAGTTTTGCCAGCGCATGGCGGGATCGCTTTTCTCGGAGTTCACTTTCCAGAATAGCGGCTGCGTGCGGATGTGGACGCCGCCGAGGAGGGCTGCGGAGACGTTTTCACCATCAAAGTCATTCGCGTCGATGGTCACGCCGGTGATGGCGCACAGGGTCGGCAACCAATCGGTGCCGCTGAGCACGGATTGGGTGTCCACGCGGCCTGCGGGCACTTTTCCCGGCCAGCGAACGATGAAGGGCACGCGCACGCCGCCTTCGTAGTCGCCATGTTTTCCTCCGCGAACCTCGGGGCCTGGGTAACCGAGCAGATGATGTGCGAGTCGGGCCTTTTCGGGTGAGAGGGGCTTCTTGGCGGCATTCGCAGCGGCCCGCTCGCGCAGCACGTCCTGCGGCGATGAGGGGCCTTGGTCGCTGTTGAAGACAACGAGGGTTTTTTCAGTGAGTTTGAGTTCGTCGAGCTTTGCCAGCAAGCGGCCGATGTCTTGATCCATGGAGAAGGCTTCGCCGAGGAAGCGCCGCATGGAGTCATCCACATCGCCGCCGTGCTTCCGCACCGTGGCGAACTTCTCGCGTTGGTAGGCGGAGAAGTCGGCGTCCTTCACCTTCAGGTTGGCGAATTCATCCACAAAGCGCTGCTGCGGCTGGATGGGATGATGCGTGATGTGGCCCCACACATTCATGTAGAAGGGCACGTCCTTGTGCTTCTCCAGGAAGGCGATGGCGTTGTCATACACTCGCGTGTCCTTGCCGCCATCGACGGGCTTTGGTGCCGCGTTTTCCTCGTCCGAGCCGATCACGTCGATGCCATACGTTCCCGGCGTCAGGCTCGGCCCGATGTGCCATTTACCAAAGTGGCCAGTGGCGTAGCCGGCCTTCTTCATCAGCTCCGTGATCGTCACGCAATCGCCAAAACCAAAGCTCGCCGGATACTTCGAAAACGTCGCAGGCCGTTTGCCCGTCATGAGGCCCGTGCGTGCCGGGCAGCAGGTCACGCCGGTGGCATAGAACTGCGTGAAGCGTGTGCCCTCCCGCGCGAGTCGGTCGATGTTCGGCGTCTTCGCATACGGATGCCCGTAACAAGCCGGATCACCCCAGCCATAGTCGTCCGCGAGAATGAAGATGATGTTCGGCCTCGATGCCCCACTCAGCGAACTGACGAACCAAAGCGTAAGGATGCAAAGCACGCGAATCATGGGAAGAGTGAACGAGATGATGGCGTGCGGCTTTCGGACTTCTGCTTCCCGGCTTGCAGAGCGATGAACGCTCAGAGAGATTGGCTCACATGAAAAAACTCCTCCTTGCTCTGCTTCTCGCCACTTCAATGCACGCCGAACCCGTGCCCGAAAGGTTGGTGGTGCTGACGTTTGACGACTCCGTGTTGAGTCAGGCGAACTATGTGGCACCACTGCTGCAGAAGCATGGGTTTGGGGCGACGTTTTTCATCACCGAGGGCTTTGAGTTTCTCGTGGATAAGAAGAACTACATGACCTGGGACCAGATCAAGGCGCTCCACGATCAAGGCTTTGAAATAGGCAATCACACCCGCAAGCACGCGGGCGTGACCAAGCAAAAGCCGGAGCAACTGGCAGCGGATGTCGAGTTCATCGAGACGCGCTGCGCTGAGCATGGCATCCCCAAGCCGGTGAGTTTTTGCTACCCTGGATACGCGACTAGCGAGGCGGCGGTGAAGCTACTGCGTGAGCGGGGTTATCTCTTTGCGAGAGCGGGAGGGGCGAAGGCCTTCGATCCAGCAACCGACGAGCCTTTGCTGATGCCGCAGGCTTTTGACGGCAAGCCGGAGAGCACCCTAGAGCAGTTCAAAGCCGCCGTGCCAAAGGCGAAGGACGGCAAGATCGCGGTGATGACCTTCCACGGGGTGCCGGACATCAAGCATCCGTGGGTGAACACTGATCCCGCGAAGTTCGAGAGCTACATGCAGCACCTCAAAGACGAAGGCTGCACGGTGATCGCGATGCGGGATCTGGTGAAATATCTTCCAGCGAAATGAAGCAATTTCTCCTCACTGCCGTTACTTGCGGGCATGTTTGGGCCGCTGAACTGCTTGTGCAGCCACGAGTGTCCGTGGTCGAGCGTGAGGGCATCACAGGCGCGGGGCAGGTGGTGGCTGCGGGAAGTCGGCTGCTGATGTTTTACCCGAATCATCCGGATGACTTTGGTGGGTCTGGCGGCACCGGCGCGAGTGTTTCAGAAGATGGGGGAGCCACATGGAAAGCGCAGCCGGATGATTGGCCGATGGCGAAGATGGTGGATCTGTGGGCTGATCGTTTGCGGAATGGGGATCTGCTCGCATTTGGCATTCGCTGGGTGCCCGATCCGAAAAAGCGCGGCGAGATGACAGCGAAGAATGTGCCTGCGGATGCTTATCAAATCGCGATCTCGAAGGATGCGGGCCGCACATGGCAGTCGCAGACAGCGGTGATCGAGTGCCCGGCGGAGTTTGGTGTGATCGCGAGACCGCTGCCTCACACCTTCGAGGATGAAAAAGGTGCGCTTTTCATGCCTGCCTATGCTTGGGGCAAACATGGCAATCACACGCTGCTTTTGACCTCGGTAGATCGCGGCAGGCGCTGGACGGTTCTTTCGAGCATCACGACGGCAGCGGCGATGGTGAAGGCGGGAGCACCAGTGACGACCCCGTGGCTCGAGACGACCGTCTCGCCGACCAAAGGCGGCGACTGGCTCGCCATCGTGCGCACGGGCAGTAGCGCGAAGGCATCGCTCGTGAGTGTGCGGTCAGCGAATCGTGGCAAGACTTGGTCGGTGCCGGAAAAGCTGCCCATCGCGGGCAAGTTACCTACGTTGCAACTGCTGCCGAATGGAGTGCTCGCGCTGCTCACGGCGCACACGAAGAACCATTGCCGTCTTTACCTCTCCGCTGATGGGAATGGCCGCGAGTGGAGCAAGGCTCACGTTTTGACGAGCCTCAGCGGTGGCAATGCGGGCATGACATCGGTGGGGAATGATTCGCTGGTCGTGATCACCCCTGCGAACCGGCGCATTGATGCGTGGCGCGTGGCGATCCGCCCGCCGATTGCCGTGGCGCAAAATGTGGCGGCTCCTGCGGGCATCACCTTTGCCAAAGGTGTGCTGTCGTGGTCGGGATCGGCCACGAGTTATCGAGTGACGCCAGTTTTGATCCAGGCAGCTGCAGGTTACGAAGATACCGAAATTCTGCCTCACGCCAGCATCGCGACATCGAATCAAAAACTCGACCTCAGCCGCCAGCTTTTGATCGGGGCGACGTATGTGTTCGAGGTCAGCACCGTGGACGCCGAGGGACGAATGTCCGCTCCAGCTCGGAGTGCTGAGTTTATGAATCGTTGAGTGTGATGCGCTGCCTCCTGCCATGTCTAATGTGGATCGTCCTTCCTGCGATGGGCGCGGAGGTGCATTGGTCTCTCGTTCCGCCGAAAAAAGCGGCGACGCCTCCGGTGAAGGCGAAGGACTGGCCACTGCGAGATCTGGATCACTTCGTCCTCGCGAGGATGGAAGAGCAGAAGCTCTCGCCGAATCCCGACGTGGACGCTGGCAGCCTCGTGAGGCGGCTCTCGTTTGATTTGATTGGCCTGCCACCTGGGGAGATGCTTGGCACGGCTGACTTGCCGCAGATCGCGGACGCTCTTTTGAAGAGCCCTCACTTTGGCGAGCGCTGGGGCCGCCACTGGCTGGACTTGGCGCGTTACGCCGACAGCAATGGGCGCGACCGCAATGTGATTTTTCACCATGCGTGGCGATACCGCGACTACGTCATCGCTTCGTTCAATAACGACAAACCTTACGATGAGTTCATCCGCGAGCAGATCGCCGGTGACTTGATGCCCGCTGAGAATCAGACGCGACGGGATGAGTTGCTCACGGCCACGGGTTTCCTCGCGCTGGGCGCGAAGGCGCTGGAGGAGCAGAAGCCGGAGATCTACCGCATGGATGTGATCGACGAGCAGATCGAGACGATCAGCCGCAGCGTGCTCGGACTCTCCGTGGCCTGCGCACGCTGTCACGATCACAAATTTGATCCCATCCCGACGGCGGACTACTACGCGCTGGCGGGCATCCTGCGCAGCACGCAACCGCTCCACGGTTACGGCCCGCGCGGCATCAAGGCCACGGCGTTTCATCACACGGAATGGCATGCGCTCGGCGCGGATGCGGAGAAGCTCGCACCGGCGGCGTTGGGCTATTTCAAGAAGCTGGATGCGGACATGCTGGCGATGCATGAGGCCCGCTCGTCTCGCTACGGTGTGTCCAAACGCATCCCCGAGAAGAAACGATTGCTGGCGACGCTGATGGGCGAAGAGAAGGACAAACGCGCCGCCGAGATCGCTGAGATGGAGGCGAAGGTGGCAAACTGGAATGTGAAAGTGTCTGCGCTGGAAAAGGCTGTGGAGGAGCTGAAAGACGCCGCGCCACCGCAACCCGCGTGGGCCATGGGCGCACGTGAGCGCGACAAGCCAGAGGACAGCCGCATTCACATCCGTGGCGAGACAACGAACCTCGGCGACGCGGTGCCGCGCGGCTTTCTGCGCGTCATTTCGATCAAAGATGTGCCCGCACCGTCTGCGAAGCAAAGCGGGCGTCTCGAACTCGCGCAGTGGCTCACGCATCATGACAATCCGCTCACCGCCCGTGTGATGGTGAACCGCGTGTGGCAGAAGCTCTTTGGCCGTGCGCTCGTCACCACGCCGGATGATTTCGGCATCACGGGCGCGCGTCCATCGCACCCGGAGTTGCTCGATTTCCTCGCGGTGCGGTTCATGGAGGAAG